>NZ_JAKUGK010000039.1:0-224 GCF_022663885.1 Bacillus cereus group sp. BfR-BA-01330 | reverse complement strand
TAACCACTACACCACGGGACCATTTGGTTGCGGGGACAGGATTTGAACCTGCGACCTTCGGGTTATGAGCCCGACGAGCTACCGTGCTGCTCCACCCCGCGACAATATAAATAGCTTGGCGACGTCCTACTCTCACAGGGACAAGGTCCCAACTACCATCGGCGCTAGAGAGCTTAACTTCCGTGTTCGGTATGGGAACGGGTGTGACCTCTCTGCCATCATCA
>NZ_JAKUGK010000038.1:0-235 GCF_022663885.1 Bacillus cereus group sp. BfR-BA-01330 | reverse complement strand
CCTTTTTGGAGCCAGCCGCCTAAGGTGGGACAGATGATTGGGGTGAAGTCGTAACAAGGTAGCCGTATCGGAAGGTGCGGCTGGATCACCTCCTTTCTATGGAGAATTGATGAACGCTGTTCATCAATAAAGTTTCCGTGTTTCGTTTTGTTCAGTTTTGAGAGAACTATCTCTCATATATAAATGTATGTTCTTTGAAAACTAGATAACAGTGTAGCTCATATTTTTTAATTTT
>NZ_JAKUGK010000037.1:0-272 GCF_022663885.1 Bacillus cereus group sp. BfR-BA-01330 | reverse complement strand
AACGTCCTACTCTCACAGGGACAAGGTCCCAACTACCATCGGCGCTAGAGAGCTTAACTTCCGTGTTCGGTATGGGAACGGGTGTGACCTCTCTGCCATCATTACCAGACTTTTATCATTATAAACATTTCTTTCGAAATGTCAAGAAGAAATTTTAATATATATTCCTTCAAAACTAGATAACATTTGCTACATATTATATGGTTAAGTCCTCGATCTATTAGTATTCGTCAGCTCCACATGTCACCATGCTTCCACCTCGAACCTATCAA
>NZ_JAKUGK010000036.1:0-376 GCF_022663885.1 Bacillus cereus group sp. BfR-BA-01330 | reverse complement strand
GTTGGCGAAAGCACAGCGTGTGCTTTCTAGAAGAATGAAAGGATCTTCTCGCTGGAATAAACAACGAGTAAAGGTAGCTAGAATTCATGAATACATATCAAATACTAGAAAAGATTACTTGGACAAAATTTCAACTGAAATCATCAAAAACCACGATGTGATCGGTATAGAGGATTTGCAAGTAGCGAATATGTTAAAGAATCATAAGTTAGCAAAAGTAATTAGTGAGGTATCTTGGTCACAATTTCGATCCATGTTAGAATACAAAGCAAAATGGTATGGCAAACAAGTCATTGTCGTATCGAAAACATTTGCTTCCAGCCAATTATGTTCTTGTTGTGGATATCAAAATAAAGACGTTAAAAATCTAAACCTA
>NZ_JAKUGK010000035.1:0-389 GCF_022663885.1 Bacillus cereus group sp. BfR-BA-01330 | reverse complement strand
GCGTTCATCCTGAGCCAGGATCAAACTCTCCAATAAAGTTAGTTTGTCTAGCATCTAAAATAAAAATTGACGTTTCACGTTGTTTGTTTCGTTCAGTTTTCAAAGAACTAATGGTGGAGCCTAGCGGGATCGAACCGCTGACCTCCTGCGTGCAAGGCAGGCGCTCTCCCAGCTGAGCTAAGGCCCCAAACAAGTATCGGGAAGACAGGATTTGAACCTGCGACCCCCTGGTCCCAAACCAGGTGCTCTACCAAGCTGAGCCACTTCCCGAAAGAAAACGCGCCCGAGAGGAGTCGAACCCCTAACCTCTTGATCCGTAGTCAAACGCTCTATCCAATTGAGCTACGGGCGCATATGGTGCCGAGGGCGGGGGTCGAACCCGCACGGTG
>NZ_JAKUGK010000034.1:0-424 GCF_022663885.1 Bacillus cereus group sp. BfR-BA-01330 | reverse complement strand
GCCACCCCGGCATGTCATATTGAAAATTGGAGCGGAAGACGGGATTCGAACCCGCGACCCCAACCTTGGCAAGGTTGTATTCTACCACTGAACTACTTCCGCAAGACATGTTTGAGATATTTTATTAAAAGTGCGGGTGAAGGGAGTCGAACCCCCACGCCAAAGGCGCTAGATCCTAAGTCTAGTGCGTCTGCCAATTCCGCCACACCCGCATATTAATTAAAATGGTGAGCCATGAAGGACTCGAACCTTCGACCCTCTGATTAAAAGTCAGATGCTCTACCAACTGAGCTAATGGCTCTTACAATAAAAACTGGTGCCGACTAGAGGACTTGAACCCCCAACCTACTGATTACAAGTCAGTTGCTCTACCAATTGAGCTAAGTCGGCTAAATGGTGGAGGATGACGGGATCGAACCGCCGA
>NZ_JAKUGK010000033.1:0-489 GCF_022663885.1 Bacillus cereus group sp. BfR-BA-01330 | reverse complement strand
TGCGGATGCGTATACACGCTTTTTCAAAAAACAAAACAGCGCACCGCACTTTAAATCTAAGAAGAACAACGTACAATCTTATACCACAAAACAAACAAATGAAAACATTGCCGTTGTAGGGAACAAAATAAAGTTGCCAAAACTAGGCCTTGTTCGATTTGCCAAAAGTCGCGAAGTAGAGGGGCGTATTGTCAATGCTACAGTTAGACGGAACCCTTCTGGTAGATATTTTGTGTCACTATTAGTTGAAACAGAAGTACAAGAACTTCCGAAAACAGATTCTTACATTGGAATAGATGTAGGACTAAAAGATTTTGCTATTTTGTCAGATGGAACACACTATGAAAATCCGAAGTTTTTCCGATCATTAGAAGATAAGTTGGCGAAAGCACAGCGTGTGCTTTCTAGAAGAATGAAAGGATCTTCTCGCTGGAATAAACAACGAGTAAAGGTAGCTAGAATTCATGAATACATATCAAATACTAGAAA
>NZ_JAKUGK010000032.1:0-568 GCF_022663885.1 Bacillus cereus group sp. BfR-BA-01330 | reverse complement strand
TCAAAGCTTACTTACAGCTCCCCGAAGCATATCGGCGTTAGTCCCGTCCTTCATCGACTCCTAGTGTCAAGGCATCCACCGTGCGCCCTTTCTAACTTAACCAAACTAAAATTAAAAAATATGAGCTACACTGTTATCTAGTTTTCAAAGAACATACCATTTGCTATTTAAAATAGCTTTTTGGTGGAGCCTAGCGGGATCGAACCGCTGACCTCCTGCGTGCAAGGCAGGCGCTCTCCCAGCTGAGCTAAGGCCCCAAAATGTATGGTGGGCCTAAATGGACTCGAACCATCGACCTCACGCTTATCAGGCGTGCGCTCTAACCAGCTGAGCTATAGGCCCATACAAATTGCAGGATTTATTTATATCATATCCTCATTTAAGAGTCAATACTGAATTGAACTCTCAAAACTAAACGAAAACGAAACACGGAAACTTATATTGATAAGCAGCGCTTATCAATTCTCCATAGAAAGGAGGTGATCCAGCCGCACCTTCCGATACGGCTACCTTGTTACGACTTCACCCCAATCATCTGTCCCACCTTAGGCGGCTGGCTCCAAAAAGG
>NZ_JAKUGK010000031.1:0-576 GCF_022663885.1 Bacillus cereus group sp. BfR-BA-01330 | reverse complement strand
TAACCACTACACCACGGGACCATTTGGTTGCGGGGACAGGATTTGAACCTGCGACCTTCGGGTTATGAGCCCGACGAGCTACCGTGCTGCTCCACCCCGCGACAATATAAAGTTTTAAAAATGGAGGAGGTAGAGGGATTCGAACCCCCGCGCGACTCTCGCCGCCTGTCGGTTTTCAAGACCGATCCCTTCAGCCGAACTTGGGTATACCTCCATGAAGGAAAAAATAAATATTTTATTATTATATGTCTAAACCATTAAAGAAAAAATGGAGGAGGTAGAGGGATTCGAACCCCCGCGCGATTCTCACCGCCTGTCGGTTTTCAAGACCGATCCCTTCAGCCGAACTTGGGTATACCTCCGAGACATATATTAAATAAAGTGGAGCCTAGCGGGATCGAACCGCTGACCTCCTGCGTGCAAGGCAGGCGCTCTCCCAGCTGAGCTAAGGCCCCATGTTTTTTGGGAATATCGGGAAGACAGGATTTGAACCTGCGACCCCCTGGTCCCAAACCAGGTGCTCTACCAAGCTGAGCCACTTCCCGTTAATAAAAGCGCGCCCGAGAGGAGTCGAAC
>NZ_JAKUGK010000030.1:0-593 GCF_022663885.1 Bacillus cereus group sp. BfR-BA-01330 | reverse complement strand
ATGATGGCAGAGAGGTCACACCCGTTCCCATACCGAACACGGAAGTTAAGCTCTCTAGCGCCGATGGTAGTTGGGACCTTGTCCCTGTGAGAGTAGGACGTTGCCAGGCAATATTATTCCGCAGTAGCTCAGCGGTAGAGCTATCGGCTGTTAACCGATCGGTCGTAGGTTCGATTCCTACCTGCGGAGCCATTGGAGAGCTGTCCGAGTTGGCCGAAGGAGCACGATTGGAAATCGTGTATACGTCACAAGCGTATCAAGGGTTCGAATCCCTTGCTCTCCGCCATAGGATTTATAATATTTGGCCCGTTGGTCAAGTGGTTAAGACACCGCCCTTTCACGGCGGTAACACGGGTTCGAATCCCGTACGGGTCACCACTTTGGAGGATTAGCTCAGCTGGGAGAGCACCTGCCTTACAAGCAGGGGGTCGGCGGTTCGATCCCGTCATCCTCCACCATATAAATTTTATATGAATAGTATTATCGCGGGGTGGAGCAGCACGGTAGCTCGTCGGGCTCATAACCCGAAGGTCGCAGGTTCAAATCCTGTCCCCGCAACCAAATGGTCCCGTGGTGTAGTGGTTAACATGCCT
>NZ_JAKUGK010000029.1:0-618 GCF_022663885.1 Bacillus cereus group sp. BfR-BA-01330 | reverse complement strand
CTCCTGTTGCTCCTGTTGCTCCTGTTGCTCCTGTTGCTCCTGTTGCTCCTGTTGCTCCTGTTGCTCCTGTTGCTCCTGTTACTCCTGTTGGAATATATATTGGTGGAAGAGCTGGAAATGTAGGTCCAATATTCTCAGGTTCTATCTTACCTTTATTTATTGATAATTTATCATTCCGCTTCAATTTAATTCCTCATTCCACATATTTTTAATTAACTTACATAAGTATGAGTCTATTATTAAGGAATACTTTCATAACTATTCTTTTTTCTTTCCAAATGATTCATACAGTTATTAAACATTTTACCGTTGCTTTAACTACTACTATTAATATAATAAAATGATAGTTCCATTCCAAAAACACGAAACTTATTGCATTCTAATTTAAAAATGAGGTGATTTAAATTCAAGATAAAAATGAAAAAAGAATAGAAGAACTAGTATCAATAGCTCTTGAAATTATTCTTCCATACAGACTTACTGGACCTACTGGAAGTACTGGACCTACCGGAAGTACTGGACCTACTGGAAGTACTGGACCTACCGGAAGTACTGGACCTACCGGAAGTACTGGACCTACCGGAAGTACTGGACCTACCGGAAGTACTGGACCTACCG
>NZ_JAKUGK010000028.1:0-662 GCF_022663885.1 Bacillus cereus group sp. BfR-BA-01330 | reverse complement strand
TGATGGCAGAGAGGTCACACCCGTTCCCATACCGAACACGGAAGTTAAGCTCTCTAGCGCCGATGGTAGTTGGGACCTTGTCCCTGTGAGAGTAGGACGTTGCCAGGCAAAATGGAGGATTAGCTCAGCTGGGAGAGCACCTGCCTTACAAGCAGGGGGTCGGCGGTTCGATCCCGTCATCCTCCACCATATATGTCGGAGGGGTAGCGAAGTGGCTAAACGCGGCGGACTGTAAATCCGCTCCTTCGGGTTCGGCAGTTCGAATCTGCCCCCCTCCACCATTCTTAATTAATGGGCTATAGCCAAGCGGTAAGGCAACGGACTTTGACTCCGTCATGCGCTGGTTCGAATCCAGCTAGCCCAGCCATTAAGAGCCATTAGCTCAGTTGGTAGAGCATCTGACTTTTAATCAGAGGGTCGAAGGTTCGAGTCCTTCATGGCTCACCATTTTAATGAAATATGCGGGTGTGGCGGAATTGGCAGACGCACTAGACTTAGGATCTAGCGCCTTTGGCGTGGGGGTTCGACTCCCTTCACCCGCACTTTTAATAAAATAACTCATACATGTCTTGCGGAAGTAGTTCAGTGGTAGAATACAACCTTGCCAAGGTTGGGGTCGCGGGTTCGAATCCCGTCTTCCGCTCCAATTTTCAATATGACAT
>NZ_JAKUGK010000027.1:0-1468 GCF_022663885.1 Bacillus cereus group sp. BfR-BA-01330 | reverse complement strand
TAAAATGTACCCTATAGAATAGACACTTAAAAAAAGTCTATTCTATAGGGTATTTCTTGTATAATGAGAGAAAAATGAGAATCGGAGAAATTTTAAAATGACGAAAAAATTATTTACAGAAAAAGAAGTTCAAATACTATCAAAAAATCGATATGTAAAATCGGTAAGCCAAAAAGGAATTACCTATACTGATGAATTCAAGCGTATTTTTATTGAGGAAAATGAACAGGGTAAACCACCTCGTATCATTTTTGAAGAATGTGGTTTTGATATAGATATCATCGGTCTACAACGTATTGTGTCATCAGGAAATAGATGGCGTACTTCTTATAAGCAAAATGGTGTATTTGGCTTAAGAGACACACGTAAGGAAAACTCAGGAAGAAAGTCAGAAAGAGAACTTACATTAGAAGAGAAATACGCACGTTTGGAAGCGGAACGAAACTTATTAAAAGCTGAAAATGAACTGTTAAAAAAGATCAAGCTTATGGAAGGGAGGATGGGAAAGAAATAACGTTACAGCCTAGTCAAAAGTACCTATTAATTCGTTCTATTATTGAAAAATATCGCTTAAAAAATATGGTGAGATATTTGTGTCAGATCGCAGGTGTTTCACGCTCTGGATACTATAATTATTTTTCAGCTATTTCTCAAAGTCGGCGAGAGAAAAGAACGCATCAAGATGAAATGGTGAAAGAGATGATAGTAAGGGCATTTCGATTTAAAAACCGAAAGAAGGGGGCTCGTCAGATCAAAATGACATTGGCGGGTCAATTTCAAGTTGTCTACAATTTGAAACGCATCCGTAGAATCATGAAAAAATATGGGATTATCTGTCCCATTCGCAAAGAAAATCCTTATAAAAAAATGTTGAGAGCGACGAAAGAACACTTCGTGGTACCCAATCAATTAAAACGAGAATTTAGGCAAGGTGTACCAGGAAAGGTACTTCTTACCGACATCACATACCTGTCTTATGGTAAGAATCAAAAAGGATATTTATCTACCATTCTAGACGGGTCTACGAATGAAGTTTTAGCTTACCATGTGTCAGAACGACTTACCCTAGATATCGCAACGACGACTCTTCACAAACTAAAGAAGAATAAGAAGGTACGATTAACGCAAGATGCCTATATTCATTCTGATCAAGGTACTCATTACACAAGCCCTACCTATCAAAAGTTAGTCAAAGAATTAAAGCTGGGACAATCCATGTCAAGACGAGGAAACTGTTGGGATAATGCCCCTCAAGAATCTTTTTTCGGGCACTTTAAAGATGAAGCTCACATCAAAACTTGTACATCTTTCACACAGTTAAAACAAGAGATTAAAGACTATATGAAATACTACAATCAGCATAGATATCAGTGGAATTTAAAGAAGATGACTCCTGTCGAATACAGAAATCATCTTCTTGATGCCGCCTAACTTTTTTTAAAATGTCCTTTACAAAGGGTACAGATTA
>NZ_JAKUGK010000025.1:0-2378 GCF_022663885.1 Bacillus cereus group sp. BfR-BA-01330 | reverse complement strand
AGAGGTCACACCCGTTCCCATACCGAACACGGAAGTTAAGCTCTCTAGCGCCGATGGTAGTTGGGACCTTGTCCCTGTGAGAGTAGGACGTCGCCAAGCAAGAACCTAAGTCATTTTGACTTAGGTTTTTTTGTGTTTATTTTTATTATTTTTAATTTAAAGGTAAGAATTACCTTTTCAAGAATATAGTCCAGATGTAAAAAGAATGTTTGTGATCTTACATAACCTTTTGTGCTTTTAAAGGATTTTACATTAGAAAAAATCTATAATTAAGGTAGTTAACATATATTTTTGATGGGTGTGGGGAATTATGAAAGAAATATGCATGTTATTAGTGGCTGTTATATTATGGGGCACAGCCATTGCGCCAACAAAATGGGCGTTAGAATCTATTCAGCCGTTTACTTTGTTATTTATTCGTCTTTTCTTTGCAGGTGGAATTTGTATGATATTCTCATTTAAGGAACTACAAAAATCAGTTGTACATAAAAAAGTTCCATGGAAAAGAATGAGTTTGTTAGCTTTTACCGGTGTAGCTGGTTATTTTATGTTTACATCCTACGGCATTTCTTTAACCAGTGGATTACATGTGAGTATTATAGATGCTGCGTTACCATTGGTTACAATTCTTTTTTCAGCACTCTTTTTAAAAGAGGAAATTCGATTGAATTATTGGATAGGAATTATATTGGGTGCTATAGGAGTACTCTTTATTACGATTCCATCTAAAAGTGCTAATCAAGAAGTGTCCTTAATAGGAGATATACTAATATTATTAAGTACTTTTCTATTTGCTTTCTACACAGTTTTGCTAAAACGACCAAAACAAGAACAGTATTTATCAAACGAGGTTTTTACAACATTAACTTTAATTATTGGAGCTGTTATTCTCTTACCGTTTGCACTGGTAGAAATTTTTTATTACGGTCTCCCAAAGGTTGAAACTTGGAAAACGGTACTTAGTGTAATATACCTTGTTATTGGAGCAACAATTTTAGCGTATTGGTTTTGGAATAAAGCGCTAGAGAGAGTTTCAGCATCAGTAAGCGGATTATATTTAAATGCATTACCATTAATAAGTATTATTACTTCAATTATTCTATTAAATGAATCTCTGACATGGAGAGTAATAATGGGAGCGAGTTTAGTCTTAATTGGAGTAGGATGGGCGGATAAGCAAAAGTTATGTAATCTATTAAAAGGTAACAAGGTGGAGAATAGAGACTGTTAAACAGTATGATTTATATAATTGAAATGTTAAAAAGATACCTTATATATGAGGTATCTTTTTTATTTAGCAAAGATAATAGACTAAAGTTAGTATGGATATTCTTTGCTGTATTTATATGTGTCGAAATCATTTTGAAATATTGTTTGGACAAGTTGTATACATTCAGTATCATAAAAGCTTTCAAAAGTTGGATGACGTGGAAATAAAGGATCAGTAATATCGCCTTCGCTAAAATTCCCTTTATAAATCATGGCGGGAGTTTGATGATGCCATGATGTTGAGAACTCATTTATTGGTGCGGTTTTTAATTCGAAACGCTTTTCTAATTCTTTCATTTCGTGATCGAAGTTTTCTAAGTATATATAATTGGTCACATATTCTTCTTCACCAGCTATATATTGTTGTGTGAAATGTGGGTTAATATCACTTGCGTGAGCTCCTTTTATAAATAGATAGTATAAAAATTGTTTAAATGAGATCCCTTTGGTGGAATTTTCATCTTGATATAAAAACTTTCGGATGGGTTTCCATTCGGGATTTTCCATATAAGGAGGTCCAATTAAGGACACGAAAGAACTGACTGCTCTCCTATAAGGGTTACGAACAAGTTTAAAAGTTTCTTTTTGTTTTTCTCGTAACGCTACTCCTAGTCGTACACTATAGGCAGGTGTACTTTTGTATATATCATATTCATAATTATGAATGAAAGGACTATAGCTTAGAGCGGTTTGTAATAAATCAATCTGGTAAAAGAACCACTTAGCAAGAGAAGTACAGCCGCTTTTTTGACTCCAAAATAGAATGATTGGAAACTTCCTATGATAGTGTGGGCTTCTTGAATGGGAGCTTATGATGTGTAATAAAGAAGGATTGAACAAGTTCTACACTCCTTTCAGTTATCTTATTGATATGTATGAGAAATAAAAGGGGGGTATGAGAGTCTTTTTCATCTTTTTAAAAAAAATGAAAGATTAATATTGACTATTATTATATAGAGGTGTAATATAGGACAAGTCGCCGATGACAATAACGTCGCAAGCGACAAACGAAATAAAAAACTTAGTTGACATCAATTAACGAAAGTGTTAACATAAGGAAGTCGCAAATGAGCGACCAAGTAGTTCTTTGAAAACTGAACGAAACAAAC
>NZ_JAKUGK010000024.1:0-2599 GCF_022663885.1 Bacillus cereus group sp. BfR-BA-01330 | reverse complement strand
TGATGGCAGAGAGGTCACACCCGTTCCCATACCGAACACGGAAGTTAAGCTCTCTAGCGCCGATGGTAGTTGGGACCTTGTCCCTGTGAGAGTAGGACGTCGCCAAGCAAGCTTAAGACGAGTCAGAATGACTCGTCTTTTTTGTGTTTTATAACTTCTTTTTAAAGCTAAATATTTTGAAGTGCTTCTCGCTTTTTAAAAAGGTTTTTGAGTACGTAGCTATATAAGTTTTATTCAATTTCTTTCGTGATTTTTTATATGTAATTTAAGATTTTCTATTTTATTTCTTAAAGATAGGATTCATCAGTGTGTTAAAATAGTACAGTTGTTTTTGATGTACTTTAATATAAGAAGATTTAAGTTAGAAAAGGAGATAATATGAAAAAGATAAGTATAATTACTATAGTAGTCTTAGTCCTGCTAGTAATCGTGTATATGTTAGTTGGAAATTATTTTTATAACTATGCGTTAAATGCGAAACAAGAAAAGGAATTTTTGCAAGATAATCCTCATTTAGTAGAAACGGTAAGTGCATCGGGAGATGTATTGGCTGCAAATGAAGAAAAGAATGCAAACTTCGTATCGAAGTATAAACCTAACACATTAACTATACGTTCTTTCGATAAATTAAATTTAAAAGGTTATGAATATATGAATGAACCATCTAGTCATAAATGGGCAATTGTAGTTCATGGATACAATGGTAGAGCATCAGAAATGACGAAATATGTTCGTAATTTCTATGAACAAGGCTATAATGTCATAGCACCAGACCTTCGTGGACATGGAAATAGTGAAGGAGATTATGTTGGTATGGGCTGGCATGATCGTAAAGATGTTTTGATTTGGATTCAACAAATCTTAAAGAAAGATCCTAATGCTGAAATAGCTCTATTTGGTGTTTCGATGGGCGGGGCAACTGTAATGATGACTTCAGGAGAAGATTTACCTTCTAATGTTAAAGTTATTATTGAAGATTGTGGATACTCAACTGTTATTGATGAATTTACTTATCAACTAAAAGATTTATTCCATTTACCGAAGTTTCCTGTTATGAATGCGGCAAATACGGTTACTAAATTAAGAGCTGGTTACGATTTAGAAGAGGCTTCAGCTGTAAAACAAGTAGCGAAAAGTAAAACACCTATGTTATTCATTCATGGGGATGCTGATACATTCGTTCCTTTTGAAATGTTAGATGAAGTATATAATGCTGCAAAAGTAGAAAAAGAGAAATTAATTGTTCCAGGTGCTGGACATGGAGAAGCGGAGAAAGTAGATTCGAATAAATATTGGAATACTGTATGGAAGTTCGTAGGGAAGTATATTCCGGCATAATTAAAGTTGTTGCATATATATAGACGATAATCGGAGGGATAATAGTTAATCCTTTTGATTATCGTTTTTTTTGTTAATTAGGTATTCTGCTATAAGTGTGTTTTTGTATGTACTATATGAAGGAGATAGAGCAAAAACTTTTGAATTCCTTAATCTCAGTGCTACAATGATTGAAAACTAAATGTTAATGAGGTGTTTTTTATGAAAATTGAAGTATGGTCGGATTTTGTATGTCCATTTTGCTATATTGGGAAACGTAGATTAGAGATGGCTTTAGAACAATTTCCGCATAAGAAGGATGTTGAAGTTGAGTTTAAAAGTTTTGAATTAGACCAAAATGCTCCAATCTATTCTGGAACAAGTATTAATGAAGTACTTGCATCAAAGTATGGAATTAGTATTGAAGAAGCTAAGCGTAATAACGTACAGTTAGGAAATCATGCAGCTAGTATGGGTTTAAGTTTTAATTTTGATGAGATGAAGCCGACGAACACGTTTGATGCGCATCGTCTTGCGAAGTTTGCAAAGAATCAAGGGAAAGAAAAAGAGATTACGGAAAATTTACTTTTTGCATATTTCACTGAATCGAAAAATTTAAGCGATGTGGATACACTTGCTACCATCGCTGAAGCTTCAGGTTTAGATAAGCAAGAATCTTTAAAGGTTATTAATGATAAAAATGCGTATGCAAATGATGTTAGAATTGATGAAGCGATTGCTCAGCAATATCAAATTTCGGGAGTGCCTTATTTTATTATTAATCAAAAGTATGCTATTTCAGGTGCACAACCACTTGAAACTTTTGTTGGTGCACTTCAGCAAGTGTGGGAAGAAGAGAATCCTGCACCTAAGTTGCAAGAACTTTCTTCAGAGGGTGGAAGCGATCTTTCTTGTACTGATGGAAGTTGTTCGGTGCCGTCGAAAGAACAATAGTTTTTATGGTAGAAGAGCACCCCATAGATTGTTCTGTGGAGTGCTTGTATATAACTATAGAAGAAATACATAAGTGAAATCTATAAAATATAAAGTTTTTTGAAAAACGTATTGACGATTATACTTTAGAGGTGTAATATAGAACAAGTCGCCGATGACAATAACGTCGAAAGCGACAAACGAAATAAAAAACTTAGTTGACATCAATTAACGAAAGTGTTAACATAAGGAAGTCGCAAATGAGCGACCAAGTAGTTCTTTGAAAACTGAACGAAACAAACAACGTGAAACGTCAATTTTTATTTTAGATGCTAGACAAACTAACTTT
>NZ_JAKUGK010000023.1:0-2779 GCF_022663885.1 Bacillus cereus group sp. BfR-BA-01330 | reverse complement strand
AATTTTTTCGTCATTTTAAAATTTCTCCGATTCTCATTTTTCTCTCATTATACAAGAAATACCCTATAGAATAGACTTTTTTTAAGTGTCTATTCTATAGGGTACATTTTATAAACTGGAGATCCTTTTTAATTTATATTAATTTTTCATATCGAAAATATTGTTTATCCACAAGCATATTTTTCATAAATAAAGCTCAGATTATATTTTTTCTCTAAGCTCATTCGTTGTTCGTCATCGCACCAATAGAAAAGAATATCATGAATCGTTGCGTAACGCTTATTTTTAAGAAATAGCCTAAAGAATGATGGTAAACAATCATGTAATTGTATAAATATATAATTGCGTAGTGTTTCTTCTTTATATTCAATGCCCTTACAAATATACAGTAATTCTTCACAATAATATGCATGCTGTGGAACTTGTATCATTTCGAAAAATGGCACATAAGATAGTAGCTTTCCAATAAAATGACCATATCGATCCATTACTCCTATCGTCATATGCTCCATCATTTCTTTCATCACATATAAATAATCATCTACATGCGTTGTCTTTAATGGGTCTAAGCGATCGGAAATTTGAGATAATACAGCTCTTTGACATGCTAAAACTGCCTGACTAGGTCCATAATATGATAGGAAATCTGTACACTTACGATATTTCCGTAATAAATCATGTGTATACAAATCATATACAAAAGTATTACAATACATTGCTAAACTCATCATATCACTATTTAATTGCTCTTTTGATAATGATTTCGCTCTCTTGCACATATAAAAGAATGTAAATTCCAATACTTCTTTATGAGATAATAAATGTTTACAATCGGTTATACACTTCTCATTAAATTTAACTCTATCCCAAATTTCAATATCCCTATCTGTCAATTCACCTATACGATATTTAATAATTAAATAATTTAAAGCAACTGATTGCGTCAAAAGATCCCATGTTTCATATTCCAATGAAGTATGAACAAACTCAGCTAATCCTTGCGCTATCATAAAATCATTTGCCTCTTCATACCAACCAATCTCTTGGCATAAGCGAAGAATACGCACTAAAGTTGGAATTTCATCTTTATGAAACTGCGGTAATTTCTTTGCTTTATTCATGCCATATACGATAAATGCCGCTAAATTTTCTTCTTTATAAAATTCTTTCTCTTTCCATACTAATATAGTTCGTTCTTTCCCCTCACCTTTTGGGTGACAAGGTACAAGCAAAGAAAATAATTCAGCGAAATTATTTGGTTCTATATATGTATCTGTAACCAAATTCCAATTTGGATCGCCCTGTACAGCCTTCATATAATTCCCCTTCCCTTTTCATCTATGTAGGAAATATTAATTTATTATCGCACCACTAAAAATTAATATTGTTATATTCAAAATCTCTCATAATACTTATATCTATCAGTATATCATCTTTTCTCTTATTAAAAATTAAGAATAACAAATTTTAAAAAAATGTCGAAATTATTAACCACATACTTATTATATAATGTCTCAGATACATCACGCTAACATATTAGTTTAATCCATATATACTAGAATAATGTATCTGAAATTTATATATAATTTAGCTCTTTATGAGTGACCATTAAACTCTCGGTTAATGAAAGTTTCAATTTACTCTGTACGCTCTGAGATTTCGCTCAAGGCAAATCCAGCTTGATCATCTGCTGATTCCCTTATAGCTAAATCTCCTAGTGCTAACATGCCAATAAGTTGACCACTATCAACTACTGGTAATCGTCTAATTTGATGCTGTGCCATTAGCTCTGTAGCTTTTTCAATAGAATCATTTGGAGAAACTGAGATAATATTTGTTGTCATTACATTTGTAATCTTATTAGATCCAGGATGTTTTTCAGCAATCCCTCGAACGACTAAATCACGATCAGTAACAAGCCCAACAACTTGCTCATTTTCAACAACAGGAATTAATCCAATCGATTCTTCCTTCATTTTTACAGCTGCCTCATATACATTGTCTAGCGGTGTACAATGTACAATATGGGTACTCATTAAGTCTCTCACTCGTGTCATTATGATTTCCTCCTTTTTATACATACCATAGCTTTTCCAAAATTCCTTTATTTATTTCTGGAAAGTAACGTAATAAAAAGGATTAACAAAATAAAAAAGAGCCAGCATAATGCTGACTCTTTTTTGTATGACCCGTACGGGATTCGAACCCGTGTTACCGCCGTGAAAGGGCGGTGTCTTAACCACTTGACCAACGGGCCATGGCTCCGCAGGTAGGACTCGAACCTACGACCGATCGGTTAACAGCCGATAGCTCTACCACTGAGCTACTGCGGAATAATATATGGTGGGCCTAAATGGACTCGAACCATCGACCTCACGCTTATCAGGCGTGCGCTCTAACCAGCTGAGCTATAGGCCCATATACTTTACAGGGGCAGTAGGAATCGAACCCACACTGGAGGTTTTGGAGACCTCAGTTCTACCTTTAAACTATGCCCCTAAATGATGCCGGCTAGAGGACTTGAACCCCCAACCTACTGATTACAAGTCAGTTGCTCTACCAATTGAGCTAAGCCGGCATAAAAAAATGATGGCTCGGGACGGAATCGAACCGCCGACACGAGGATTTTCAGTCCTCTGCTCTACCGACTGAGCTACCGAGCCAACATAAATGGCGGTCCCGACCGGGGTCGAACCGGCGATCTCCTGCGTGACAGGCAGGCATGTTAACCACTACACCACGGGACCATTTGGTTGCGGGGACAGGATTTGAACCTGCG
>NZ_JAKUGK010000022.1:0-2945 GCF_022663885.1 Bacillus cereus group sp. BfR-BA-01330 | reverse complement strand
TTGCTACATATTATATGGTTAAGTCCTCGATCTATTAGTATTCGTCAGCTCCACATGTCACCATGCTTCCACCTCGAACCTATCAACCTGATCATCTTTCAGGGATCTTACTAGCTTACGCTATGGGAAATCTCATCTTGAGGGGGGCTTCATGCTTAGATGCTTTCAGCACTTATCCCTTCCGCACATAGCTACCCAGCTATGCCCTTGGCAGAACAACTGGTACACCAGCGGTGCGTCCATCCCGGTCCTCTCGTACTAAGGACAGCTCCTCTCAAATTTCCTACGCCCACGACGGATAGGGACCGAACTGTCTCACGACGTTCTGAACCCAGCTCGCGTACCGCTTTAATGGGCGAACAGCCCAACCCTTGGGACCGACTACAGCCCCAGGATGCGATGAGCCGACATCGAGGTGCCAAACCTCCCCGTCGATGTGGACTCTTGGGGGAGATAAGCCTGTTATCCCCGGGGTAGCTTTTATCCGTTGAGCGATGGCCCTTCCATGCGGAACCACCGGATCACTAAGCCCGACTTTCGTCCCTGCTCGACTTGTAGGTCTCGCAGTCAAGCTCCCTTATGCCTTTGCACTCTACGAATGATTTCCAACCATTCTGAGGGAACCTTTGGGCGCCTCCGTTACACTTTAGGAGGCGACCGCCCCAGTCAAACTGCCCACCTGACACTGTCTCCCGGGTCGATAAGACCCGTAGGTTAGAATTTCAATACAGTCAGGGCGGTATCCCACCAGCGCCTCCACCGAAGCTAGCGCTCCGGTTTCAATGGCTCCCGCCTATCCTGTACAAACTGTACCAAAATTCAATATCAGGCTACAGTAAAGCTCCACGGGGTCTTTCCGTCCTGTCGCGGGTAACCTGCATCTTCACAGGTACTATAATTTCACCGAGTCTCTGGTTGAGACAGTGCCCAAATCGTTACACCTTTCGTGCGGGTCGGAACTTACCCGACAAGGAATTTCGCTACCTTAGGACCGTTATAGTTACGGCCGCCGTTTACTGGGGCTTCAGTTCAGAGCTTCGCTTACGCTAACCCCTCTCCTTAACCTTCCAGCACCGGGCAGGTGTCACCCCCTATACTTCGCCTTACGGCTTCGCAGAGAGCTGTGTTTTTGCTAAACAGTCGCTTGGGCCTATTCACTGCGGCTTTCCGTTAAGAAAGCACCCCTTCTCCCGAAGTTACGGGGTCATTTTGCCGAGTTCCTTAACCAGAGTTCTCTCGCACACCTTAGGATTCTCTCCTCGCCTACCTGTGTCGGTTTGCGGTACAGGCACCTTTTATCTCGCTAGAAGCTTTTCTTGGCAGCGGGGAATCAAAGACTTCGCTCCATAAGGAGCTTCCCCATCACAGCTCAGCCTTTACGATAAGCGGATTTGCCTACTTATCAGCCTAACTGCTTGGACGTGCACAACCAATCGCACGCTTCTTCTATCCTTCTGCGTCCCTCCATTGCTCAAACGATAAAGAGGTGGTACAGGAATATCAACCTGTTGTCCATCGCCTACGCCTGTCGGCCTCGGCTTAGGTCCTGACTAACCCTGAGCGGACGAGCCTTCCTCAGGAAACCTTAGGCATTCGGTGGACGGGATTCTCACCCGTCTTTCGCTACTCATACCGGCATTCTCACTTCTAAGCACTCCACCAGTCCTTCCGGTCTGACTTCACTGTCCTTAGAACGCTCCCCTACCACTGATACCATTGGTATCAATCCGCAGCTTCGGTGGTGTATTTAGCCCCGGTACATTTTCGGCGCAGAGTCACTCGACTAGTGAGCTATTACGCACTCTTTAAATGGTGGCTGCTTCTAAGCCAACATCCTAGTTGTCTAAGCAACTCCACATCCTTTTCCACTTAATACACACTTTGGGACCTTAGCTGGCGGTCTGGGCTGTTTCCCTTTTGACTACGGATCTTATCACTCGCAGTCTGACTCCTAAGGATAAGTCATTGGCATTCGGAGTTTGACTGAATTCGGTAATCCGATGAGGACCCCTAGTCCAATCAGTGCTCTACCTCCAAGACTCTTACACTTAAGGCTAGCCCTAAAGCTATTTCGGGGAGAACCAGCTATCTCCAGGTTCGATTGGAATTTCTCCGCTACCCACACCTCATCCCCGCACTTTTCAACGTGCGTGGGTTCGGGCCTCCATTCAGTGTTACCTGAACTTCACCCTGGACATGGGTAGATCACCTGGTTTCGGGTCTACGACCACGTACTAAACGCCCTATTCAGACTCGCTTTCGCTGCGGCTCCGCCTCTTCAGCTTAACCTCGCACGGGATCGTAACTCGCCGGTTCATTCTACAAAAGGCACGCCATCACCCGTTAACGGGCTCTGACTATTTGTAGGCACACGGTTTCAGGATCTCTTTCACTCCCCTTCCGGGGTGCTTTTCACCTTTCCCTCACGGTACTGGTTCACTATCGATCACTAGGGAGTATTTAGCCTTGGGAGATGGTCCTCCCAGATTCCGACGGAATTTCACGTGTTCCGCCGTACTCAGGATACATTCAAGAGAGAACGAAGTTTCGACTACGGGGTTGTTACCCTCTACGACGGACCTTTCCAGGTCGCTTCGTCTACCTCGTTCCTTTGTAACTCCGTATAGAATGTCCTACAACCCCAAGAGGCAAGCCTCTTGGTTTGGGCTATGTTCCGTTTCGCTCGCCGCTACTCAGGAAATCGCATTTGCTTTCTCTTCCTCCAGGTACTTAGATGTTTCAGTTCCCTGGGTCTGTCTTCCTTACCCTATGTATTCAGATAAGGATACCATACCATTACGTATGGTGGGTTTCCCCATTCGGAAATCTTCGGATCAAAGCTTACTTACAGCTCCCCGAAGCATATCGGCGTTAGTCCCGTCCTTCATCGACTCCTAGTGTCAAGGCATCCACCGTGCGCCCTTTCTAACTTAACCAAACTAAAA
>NZ_JAKUGK010000021.1:0-5701 GCF_022663885.1 Bacillus cereus group sp. BfR-BA-01330 | reverse complement strand
AACACGGAAGTTAAGCTCTCTAGCGCCGATGGTAGTTGGGACCTTGTCCCTGTGAGAGTAGGACGTCGCCAAGCAACTTTAAGACGAGTCAGAATGACTCGTCTTTTTTGTGTTTATAAAAATAAGAATGGCTGGTAAATCTCAGTTTATTAAAATTTCACTTTATTGTTCACATCAACAAGTTCAAAACGCTCACAGACGAGTAACATATCTTCAGAGAAATTAAGACCAATCTCATTTAGTTCCTTTGTAAAAAAACGAACATGGGTGTCTCTCCAGTAATTATAAGTACGATCTCCTTCGCCTTCAGCGATAGCGAATTCTTCGCTTACTTCATTCATTGGTGTTACAGTTACTTCTATTGTCTTAATAATAGCTACAGGTTCATCATTACTATTGAGTATAATACTATAATCATTAGTAGTCGGTAGCGATTCATTTTCTAATTCATAAAAAATGTGACCGGAGCATGTAGCTGTTTTAATACCGTCAATTACTAGTTGTGCAAGATAATTAGGGGCATCCCCAAATTGCCAAGCTGTAACAGATTCTGGTTTTTTGTTGTTTCCCCAATAAGTATCCCAATATGTCTGTGCTAATTGATTCATTTTTATCGTCACCTCACTCTAATTAATATTTAATCTCTTTATAATTCCTTGGAAATTTATTTATTTGTTATGCCTTTGTACTTATTTTTAATTTGTATCAGTGTTTTGCAAATTAAAAAGATACTATGTGGAGTGAATATAGTTTGTAAATATGTTCTGTACATATATGGGATCTTTAATTTTCCAATTGCATTTTATGATAAAGGACATAGTTACTTAAAGAACGTTCAGATTATGAATGGTAGTTTATTATCACTATGTCATATTGAAGTGAGTAATACTAGAGTTGAAATAGATAAAAAAACCGATATTCTAAATTGAATATCAGTTTAATAATATGTGACTTATATGAATCTATAGCAATACGAAAAGCGTAAATAAGATAGCCAACAAAATACGGTAGTATGCAAAAGGTTTTAAACCTATCTTCTCTAAAAGCTTTAGAAAAGTTACTACTGCTAGCATCGCTACTATAAAAGAGGTAATGAATCCTACCGCGAACATAGGGATGTCATCGACACTTAAATACTTCCAACTTTTTAGTAAGTCTAAGCCTGTTGCCCCAATCATTACAGGAAGAGCTATTAGAAAAGAGAATTCAGATGCAGTCTTATAATTTACTTTTGCCAATAGACCTCCAGAGATAGTAGAGCCAGCTCTAGAAAAGCCAGGGTATACCGCTAAGCACTGAAATAATCCGATTGTTAAAGCTTGGCGGTATGTTAAATCGTCCAGTGAATAGGCTGCTGCCTCTTTCTTTTTTACTTCTGCAAAGATCATAAGAATTGCCCCTGCTACAAGTCCAATCACAACAGTGTATGGCTGGAATAAGTATGTTTTAATAATATCATGTAGTAGCAAGCCAGCAACCACTGCCGGAAATACGCCAAGAAATACATGGAACGCGTTGAATTTTTTTTCTTTCTGTATAAGAGGTTTAATATTACATAAAGAAACGAGACGTTTATGATATAAAATTGCAATAGCTAAAATTGCGCCTAGCTGAATAACAATTTCAAACGTTTTTGCTCTTTCTCCCTCAAAGCCTAATAAATGCCCGACTAATATAAGGTGGCCAGTAGAAGATATAGGTAAAAATTCAGCTAATCCTTCTACAATACCGAGTATGAAGGCAATAATGATATCGCTCATAGTTTCACTCCTATACATTAATGAATGTCTACTTTTTTAAAATAGAATAGTGTTGCAATAAATCCGGAAATTGTCGTTACTGCAATGATGATATAAGAATACTCTGGTGGATATGTCGGTTGTAATTCGTTATTTGCGATATCTAGAGTAGCGGTCCACGGAAATAAATCTTTATGCTTGGAGTTTACGAGCATAAGATTAGTCATTGTAATAATGACTGTTAATATAATGGGTGGTACATAGCTCTTCATTACAAGAGTTAGTAGCACAATAGGTGAAGACAATAGAAAGAGAAGTCCACCACATATTAAAAATTCTAGGAAAGAACCTAAAAGTAAAGAAATGTTAAAACCAGGGAAGTTCCCCAATAGCCCTAATATTAAAGTAAGTGCCCAAGCGACTAAAGTTAGCATCATAATCCAAAGAAAGAGAATGATGAATTTACTTGTAATAAAGCTAATGCGTGACACGGGGATAGTTAGTAAATTTTTCAGTGTATCTTCTGTATATTCGCGGGTAAGCAAATAAGCAACCACTACTCCATATAAGGGGAATCCTATAACTAAAGTAGTATATAAGTTAACGTCAGTAAATAATTGATCGAACCAAATAGTTGGAGTTGGCTGTTTTGTTTTTATATGTATATAAGAGGCTACTACAACTAAGAAAGGTGCGACACCAGCACCAATAATGCTAATTAAAAACATATTAGAGCGTTTTAGTTTTAAGAGTTCTGTATAGAGTAGATTAACCAATTGTTCCACCTCCAACTAGTTTGGTGAAATAATCTTCTAGTCTATCTTCACTTATCATCATTTTTAATACTTCAATATCGTTAAGAACGAACGTTCTGTTTATGTATCCTTGTTGTCCAAAATGAGAGTAAATACGAATATTTCCTTCATCATGTACTTCATAATCAAAAATTTGAAGATGATTTTCTAATAACATCACAGCTTTATCGTCATTATTCACTTGAAACTCTATGTACTTACGGTTTGCTTTGCGTAGCGTATCAAGAGAAACTTCTTCTAGTAACTTTCCTTCATGAATAATTCCGATACGATCAACTAACTGTTCTACCTCGGCTAATATGTGACTAGAAATCAGTATTGTTATATTTCTTTCTTGAGCTAAAGAATGAATAAGTTTTCGCATTTCTTTAATACCAATAGGGTCTAGTCCGTTAGTTGGTTCATCTAATATGAGTAGCTCAGGATAATGGAGAAGAGCACGCGCAATTCCTAAGCGTTGCTTCATTCCTAAAGAATACTTTCCTACTAACTTTTTTGTCTCATGCTGCAAGCCTACTATTTCTAATGCTTCTTCGATAGCATTCTTTTTGTGAACCCCAATTATTTTTGCATTAATTAATAGGTTTTCTTTTGCAGTTAAGTTTTCATAAAATCCTGGAACTTCAACTATAGAACCAATTCTGCTTAAAATATCTTTTTGATTTTGGAATAAGTTCTCTCCGAATATTTCAATCGTTCCACTTGTAGGCTTTATAAGACTAAGCAGCATGCGAATGGTTGTTGTTTTACCAGCACCGTTGCGGCCTATGAAGCCATAAATCTCCCCTTGTTGAACATTAATATTTAAATTATCTACTGACTTTTGATTGCCATATACTTTAGTAAGGTTAGTCGTTTTTATAATTGTATTTATAGGAGACACCTGCTTTCTATAAGTTCTTACTTACATCATAAAAAGGAAGGCTTAACTGCATATTAATCATTTCTTAACTATTTCTTAAAAGTATTGTGTTTTGGAATAGAAAAGCCAAAAGTAGTTCGTTTCCATGGAGTACTTTCAACCCATATATGTCCACCGTTTTTCTCAACGAGCGCTTTGGAAATAGAAAGCCCGAGACCGCTACCACCAAATGAAGAGTTTCTTGATTGTTCGCTTCGGTACATTCGCTCAAATACGTTTTGTAAATCATGTTTTGGAATACCAGGGCCTTGATCCCAAATATGAAGTTCGTATTCTGCATCAGCTTCTAGCAATTCGACTCCTATTGTTTTCCCATCCTTTCCGTAATAAATTGCATTTTTCATTAAATTACCGATAATCCGCATAATGCTTAGATGATCTGCGATGATAGGACAAGTAGACTCTGGTATGCGAATTTGCAGTTCGATGTTATGTTTTGAGAGCTCAGGTAAAAATTCAATCAAAACTTCTCTAGTAACTTCAGAAAAGTCGAGTTCTTCTTCTTTTAGTGGAAATTCATTAGCGTCTAGCTTCGCCATATTGAATATTTCATCAACTAGGTGCTTTAAGTTATTTGATTTCATATAGAGTATTTTAAGATATTCTTGTTTTTCTATTTCAGAAGCAGCAACTCCGTCTTTCAAAGCATCTATATATCCGATAATGGAGGTGAGTGGTGTTCGTATATCGTGGGAGATACTAGACAAAAGTTGTTTTCTGGATTCCTCGGATCTTTTGGCTTCAATTTGAACCTGCTCTAATTTACCTATTAGCTCGTTTATTGAAAAAACGATATTATGTAATGAGTGGTCATTGCTTGTGAATAATCTCGTTTGTAAGTTTCCTTTTAGTACACGACTTAATTTAGTATCCATTGCTTTGCGATGTTGAATGAATTGTATTCTTGAAAAGAAGAGATAAATTGTAATTAAGATAAGGATAATAAATAAAGACATTTTTATTCTTGGATCCATTTGTATGTTTAAAATCCCGCAAATGATAAGTTGTAATGAAATCAGGAAGAGGGTTTTATCAGTCTTCAAGCTTTTCACCTACAAACTTATAACCAATTCCCCATATAGTCTGAATGAATTTTGGATTGGAAGGGTCAATTTCTATTTTCTTTCTAAGTTTTCGAATATGTACCATAACGGTATTGTCATCTTCTATATAATTATCGTCCCATACATTTCGGAAGAGCTGTGTTTTTGTAAATACTTGCCCTGGGTTTGAAGTAAAGAATTTTAACAGTTCCAGTTCTTTTCCGGTTAAGCTAATTTCTTCTTTGTTTGTATGAACTGTGTATGTATTTAAATTGATAGTTAGTCCTTTAAAAGATAAAGTTGTTTTTTCTTGAGCAGTATTGTTACTTCCGAGAACTAAAAAACGCCGCATAAGAGCTTTTACTCGTGCAATTACTTCGTGAATGCTGAAAGGTTTCGTAATATAATCATCAGCACCAATGCTTAAACCTAAAATTTTATCAACTTCGTGATCTTTAGCGGTGAGCATTAATATAGGTACGTTAGTTTTATCTCTAAGTTTTTTACATACCTCGATTCCATCTATTTTGGGCATCATAAGATCTAGTATAACGAGGTTATAGTTATTTTGATTAAATAAATGTAAGGCTTCTTCGCCGTTGATTGCAGTGTCTACCATGTATAATTCTCGTTCTAAATATATTTTTAATAAATTTCGGATTTCTTTATCGTCGTCTGCTATAAGGATACGTATATCTTTCATATCTTCACCTGCTTCTAATAGAGTTTTATTGATAGTACAACAACTCTCTAATTATATACTAGTATTTGTTAAAATAAGGTTGCTAGTTTTGTTGGAGGAAAACGTCCACACAAGTTAAGTCTAGAGTTCAAATTAACTCGAATATATTTGGAAAAACAAATTAAAGAGAAGCAGAAGGTGTGCTCCGATAATGAAATCCTATAGAGACGTATTTAGTTAAAAGAGCATAAAAATATTAAATTGAAGTTCTTTATAAAAAAGTGTTGACGATTATGCTTTAGAGGTGTAATATAAAACAAGTCGCCGATGACAATAACGTCGTAAGCGACAAACGAAATGAAAAACTTAGTTGACATTGAAAGATGAAAATGTTAACATAAGGAAGTCGCAAATGAGCGGCCAAGTAGTTCTTTGAAAACTGAACGAAACAAACAACGTGAAACGTCAATTTTTATTTTAGATGCTAGACAAACTAACTT
>NZ_JAKUGK010000020.1:0-8651 GCF_022663885.1 Bacillus cereus group sp. BfR-BA-01330 | reverse complement strand
GTTCATCCTGAGCCAGGATCAAACTCTCCAATAAAGTTAGTTTGTCTAGCATCTAAAATAAAAATTGACGTTTCACGTTGTTTGTTTCGTTCAGTTTTCAAAGAACTACTTAGTCGCTCATTTGCGACTTCCTTATGTTAACACTTTCGTTAATTGATGTCAACTAAGTTTTTTATTTCATTTGTCGCTTTCGACGTTAATGTCATCGGCGACTTGTTCTATATTACACCCCCGTAGATCAACCGTCAATACCTTTTATCTTTTTTATTTTATAAATCATAAAAGCTTTACCCTGTCTTAATTTCTAACACAGCCTTAGAACTTCTTAAACTTATGTATTCAAACTAACAATCTGCAGCCTACACTCTCTAACTTAATACTAATACTTTTCTAAAGAATGAATGTGAGACCAAGTAAATATATATTAAGGATAGTATTTTTTCTTTTAGTAAGTCCTCCCTCCTGCTCATCTCTAGGGAGATTATAAATAAAACACTTCTCTTCTTTACCTTTAAAATCTAATATACTTAGGAGGCGTTATGAAATGCATGTTAATAAAAAGATAATTTATGTATCCCATGATGCCCATTTCCACGGAGCACAGCTGCTTTCTTTACATACTATTAAGGCTCTTAAAGAAAACTTTGATTACTCTGTTGCAATTATCTCTATTGGATCAGGTATTTTAATTCCAGATTTTCAAAAGTACGGTCCTGTTTATTGTCTCGAGCAAGGTTATCAAACAGAAGAAAAGGTCGAATTATTAATAAAGGATTTATTATCACAGGATTTTACCCTCGCCATATGTAGCACTGTCATAAGTGGCGATATCGTTGCATTACTAGCTAGACACAATATAAAAGTTGTTTCATTAATACATGAATTACCGCATTTAATACAACAGTACTCTGCTGAAGGGAAAGCTAAAAACATCGCTGAATTTGCTTACAAAGTTGTCTTCCCTTCACAATACGTATATGAAAAATTTCGTACAATCACTGAATTGGATCCTCAAAAATGTCACATTCTCCCTCAAGGTTTGTTTAACCACAATCCTTATAAAAACAATATCGCAAAAGCTAGAAATGAGTTACGTAAGAAGCTTAACCTGCCTCTAGATAGCAAAATTATCTTAGGTGTAGGCTTCGCAGATTATCGAAAAGGAATAGATTTATTCTCACTTATCTCTTACTCAGTACGAAAGACTCACAAGGATATTCATTTCATTTGGGTAGGGAGAACGGACGTTCAATTCCTGAATACACTGCCCCCTAAATATAAAGCACATTTCACATTAGTCGATCCTACTCCCGATATCGGATTATATAACGCCGGGGCTGACTTATACTTATTAACTTCAAGGGAAGATCCTTTTCCAAATGTTGTTTTAGAAGCATTAGATGCAAAACTTCCTGTTATAGGGTTTAAAAATGCTGGAGGTTTTGAAGATGTTGTTACAGAAAAAACTGGTGCCTTAGTAGATTTTTTAAATTTACCCAAAATGCTAGAGAAAATATATGAATTTATTCACGATGAGGGATTACGATTACAAAAGGGAAGCTTTGGCCAAGAACTTATCGAAAAAAACTTCAATTTTCTTAATTACATTTATCAATTACTAGATCTTCTCGAACATAATTACAAAAAGATAAGTGTAATCATACCGAACTATAATTATGAAAAATACTTACCTGCTCGAATCGAATCAATCTTAAACCAAACCTACCCTCTTTACGAACTAATTTTCTTAGACGATGCCTCCACTGATCATAGCGTATCAACTTTTAAAAAGCTGCTCTCAAAAGAAAATAAGCCCCACCTGAAGGTTCAACAGATTATTAATGATAAAAACTCTGGTTCCGTATTTAAACAATGGATAAAAGGAGTCTCTGCAGCAACTGGTGATTATATTTGGATCGCAGAGGCCGATGACTTATGCGATAAGACATTTTTACAAGAGGTGATACAGGGGTTTTATATAAATAACAATATTACCTTAAGTTACACACAATCAAAACAAATTGATGAACAAGGAAATGTATTGGCTAATCATTATTTAAATTACACAAATGATATCGATAAAGAAAAATGGAAAGGCCCCTATTTTCGAAAAGGCGTCGAAGAAATACAAGATACGTTACTTATCAAAAACACTATACCTAATGTTTCAAGTGTAGTTTTTAAAAATATAGATATGAAGAAAACAGAAAAACAGTTAGAGAAGTTCAAAATAGCTGGTGATTGGTTTTTCTATGTTTCTCTTCTTACAGAGGGAGATATTTACTTCAATCCATCCCCCTTAAACTATCATAGACGACATTTAAATAGCGTAACGAGAACAGAAGATTCATACTCCCATTACAATGAAGTTGTACAAATGCAAAATTTCATTAAAGAAAGATTTACTATCGACGACATTTCTAAAATGAAAATGTATACATATAGAAAGCATCTTAAAGCATACTTAAAAATTTAAACATGTGCTTTCTATGCCATCAATATCTCTTGTAAGTTGCTACTATTACTTAAGGGAGGAATACTCTTTGAAAGACTTTATAGAGGAACATAAAGATTTAATTTCTCAAATCGCACACAAATATAATGTAAATGCAAGTATCCATCCTGAGGATCATATCTTTCAGTTCATTGTCACTAATCCCGTCTTCCCATCAAAAAAAGAAGCGATAGATTACTACTTTAAAGATGGGCAAAACTCAGCACAAATACTCTTAAACTTAATTACTTCCCTTTATCCTCCTACAGGCAATCCAATTAAATTGTTAGAATTTGCATCCGGATACGGCTGCGTAACACGTCATTTATTAAATCTACAAGCGAATTTGAGTATAACCGCTTGCGATATACACGAAGAGGCTATTTCCTTTATTGAAAACAAATTAAATAATTCTTCTATATTATCTCATCCTGAGCCTGAACAGTTAAAATTGGACTCCTCTACGTACGATATCGTTTTTTGTCTATCCTTTTTCTCTCATATGCCTGATACAACTTGGTTTCGTTGGCTGCAAACATTGTATAACGCTGTTTCACCTGGTGGTTTATTCATTTTCACAACCCATGGCTATCAAAGCAAAAAATACTTCGGGTTTCCAAATTTAAATGAAAAGGGCTATTGGTTTCTCTCTTCTAGTGAACAATTCGATTTAGATGTGAATCAATACGGACAAACGATAGTTAGTCCCTCTTACGTGTGTGACAAAATTAAATTATTACCCCATAACCCAATTATCAAAAAGTATACTGAAGGATTTTGGTGGGAACATCAAGACCTTTGGGTTATAGAAAAAGAAGCAAAATAATAACCCACGCTCTGCTTATACAAGTAGAGTGTGGGTTATTATTTTTTACTATATAAGAACTCTTCAATCCATAGCTTATTTAATCTAATCCCATGTTTAAAATCTATTTTAGGTTCCCAATTCAATTCTTGTTTTATCTTATCAATATTTAAAATGATTTTTTGAACGTTCTCTTGTTTTTGTTTGTAACAGATAAAATCCACTTTTCTTTCTGTTATTTTCTCTAATTCCACTATAATTCGTTTTAAAGAAAGACCTTTGCCACTCCCTATATTGTATACGCAAGATTTCAATTGATTTAATTGTGCTAGTTGTATAGTAATTTCAACTAAATCATCGATATAAATATAATCTCTAATAATCTCCTCTGGATTCCCATATATATGAATCCTTTCATTACTGAGATGCTGGTACAAAAAACAATTTATCGCCCCTACTTTTTTTAAGGGGTTTTGGTATTTTCCATACGGATTAGAATATCTACATACAACATAATCTATTCCATATTTTCTCTTATAAAAATACAAATAATTCTCCAGCGAAACTTTTGTTATTCCATACGGGGAAAGTGGTCTTAATGGATGTTTCTCATCAATAGGCAAATATTCAGGTTCACCATAAACTGTGCCTCCCGAAGAAGCTAATATAATTTTTTTAATACGAAAATCTTTAACACTTTCCATGAAATTAAGAAAAAATAGACTGCTATTAATATCACCGAAAACATCTTCAATTGAAGTTGCTACGTTAGACGTCGCAGCTAAATAAATAATAATATCTATATTCACTAAAGCCTTATATATATCCTCAACATTTTTTAAATCACCTTTAATAAATTCAACTTCACTTACAATATTTTGAGGAAAATTATTTATATGTCTGGAAAATACTTTTACATTTTGCCCCTGTTTCAATAAACCCAATGCGAGGTTGATACCAATGAAACTATTTCCACCTACTATTAAATAATTATTCTTCCTCATAATATCATCTCTCTAGTAATAAATTTTTCCCATCGTCAAACCTAAAAATATACACAAATAAACTGGATCATTTCGATTATTCATCTTCTTATCATTGTATGTTTGTTATAAATTTTCATTATCTTTATTTTCTATTTTCATTTTAGAATAGCTTCCTTATTCAGATTGACTGCAAAAACACTCATAATATTTACTCATCCCCATGAATATATTTAATAAACAATCCTCACTTGTTTAACCCATAAAAAAACGTCTACATACACAAATTCCCCAAAAAGGAGTGCTGAACTCATGAAGAATATAAATCAAGAACTTTTAAATCATGTAATTCTACATAAAGATCGAATTCCGCATTACCATAAAGACTTTCCAATTATACTATTTTGGAGTCATAGAAGCGGATGCACCGCGTTAGCTAATTGGTTCTTTTTTCAAATCGGATTATTTACTGAAGCAAAGAAATACAATGACTTTATTCATTACTATGAGTTCTGGGTGTATAAGAACAATACAAATTACATACCAGAGTTACAAAATGGTCTTCTAGAGGGTAAAAAGGATGTTTGTAAACTTGTGCGAAATCCCTATACAAGGGCTGTCAGCTCATTTCTATTACTTGCTGACAACCCATATGCTAGCCCTCAATGGGAAAGTATCCGTCATTATTTTTATAATGACAAATATAGTAATCAAGGAATATCATTTAAACAATTTTTATATTACGTTCAGGCATTCAGTTCCAATTCTCTAGCGTTAGATATACATTTTAGTCAACAATACGTCCCTGGTGAAGAAAACTTCATCCAATGTTATATTCCTTTAGAAGATTTTAATACACAAATCACCAAACTAGAACACACGTACGATTTGATAAAATCCCCTTTAGCACTTCTTACAAATTCAGATCATCATCGCGCACACAAGATGATTTATGCAGGGAGCTATGCAGAACTTAGCATTACAGATACAGACTTCCCACGATTTCCAACATACGAAAGCTTTTATGATAAAGAAACTATGGATTTAGTTACAGAAATATACACACAGGATTTTGAAATGTATCCATACACGAAAGGGATATTTTAAGTCTATACATTTTCCCATGAATAAAAGCTGATGCATCGCATAGCATAAAGTGAAACTTTAATTCGATTGGGGGTTCTCTTCAACTGATTATTCCCTTCTCCTAATCGCAATTTTAAGAGATACCTAACTTTCACCCATTCCCCCTTTGATTTCGCTGATTGTTGACGTGTATCATACTTTCCATAAATAGATTGCATTTAACATAGGAGGGATGTCGTGTGGAAATCAATTTGAAACACAATAATGGGTACTGCGTTATTTGCGAAAAGAAAGCTACATTTATAGAGCATAATGATTGGCTTAGAGATCATTATTTATGTTCTACATGTAACTCTATACCAAGGCAGCGAGCTTTAATCCATGCCTTGCATACATTTTTTCCAAAATGGAATTCCTATAGTATCCACGAATCCTCTCCTGGAGGAATTACAACTCAGCTACTATTAAAAAACTGTAAAAACTATACTTATTCTCAATACTTTAGAAATTATCCTCTTGGCCAATACTTTCAAGGTATTAGATGTGAGAACTTAGAAGACATGACTTTTGAAAATGAATCTTTTGATTTATTCATTACTCAAGACGTTTTTGAGCATGTAATGACGCCAAACAAAGCCTTTAAAGAAATAGAACGAGTATTAAAACCTGGCGGCGCTCATGTATTTACTGTCCCTTGGTATCATACACTCACAAAAACTGTGCAAAGAGCAAGAATGAATCAAGAAGTGATTGAATATATTGAAGAGCCCATTTATCATGGAAACCCTATTGATGAGAATGGATCTTTAGTAACGTTCGATTGGGGGCAGGATATGATTGAATATATTTATACACACGCAAACATGTATACCATTGTTTATTTACAAAAGGATAGATCACTAGGGTTAGATGCTGAATTTTTACATGTTTTTATTAGTAAAAAGCAAGAAAATAAAGTTTAATCACTATATAATTCGGAGGTTTAACAAATGAATAAATTTAAGTTAGGAAGTGATTTTGATCATCTTGTTAATTCACTATCTGATGTCGAACTTCTAAATTTATTTATACAAAGTTGTTCACAAACAACGATAAATGGGGTTCCCGTACCTAGGTTTCCTCCTGAAGAAATTCAAAAACAATTTGTAGGTGCTTCCTATGAACATGCTCTTTACGAAGCATATTTGTTTTATAGACATATAAAAGAATACGCCCAAAATTTAGGGGTTCCCTTGAATAAAGAAAGTAAAGTTTTAGACTTCGGCTGCGGATGGGGAAGAATTATACGCTTCTTATTTAAAGATGCCTCTGATCAAAATTTACTTGGCATTGATGTCGATCCTGCGATGATCACACTTTGTAATGAAACACTAGGAAGAGGGATATATAAAACAGCAAGTCCACATCCCCCTGTAGAATTTATTAGTGACAATTCATTAGATATCATATTCGCTTATTCTGTATTCTCACATTTATCCGAAGCAACTGCCGAAAATTGGGTAAAAGAATTTTCAAGAGTTCTTCGCCCTGGTGGAATCTTCATCGCAACAACACAAGCGCGCTATTTTCTTGATTTTTGTCAACAATTCCAAGAACATCCTGAATTAATTCAAACAGGATGGCATAAAACTTTATCTCAAGCTTTTCCAGATATACATCGCGCCATCTCGGATTATGAAAACGGCAAATTTGTTCACAGTCCTACTGGTGCAGGAGATGTTAGAAATAGTAGTTTTTACGGAGAAACTGTTATACCTAGGACTTATATTGAAAATCATTATGAGAAATATTTAAAGCTACAAGACTTTTTTGATGATGTAAATCGATTACCACAGGCCCTCTTTGTCCTTCAAAAAATTTAATTCCTTTCATTCAACGTAATAAATTTCATGACGAAAAGCACTTTCTATTTCAGCTATATATCAAATTACCTAATACTCTCTTATTAAGTAAGCTTAAAAAAATCCAATACATACCATAAAAAGACAGTAAACAGATAACATATCTCTTGTTTTAAAATTGCTTCACCAAATCAAGAATAACTTCCCAACACTTGAACTACGAAAAACATGAGGGGGATATAACTTGAAAATAATCGCTTTTTACTTACCACAATTCCATCAAATTAAAGAAAATGATCGATGGTGGGGGAAAGGATTTACTGAATGGACAAATACTAAAAGTGCACGACCTTTATTTTCAGGACATTATCAACCTAGGGAACCTTATCAAGATTTTTATTACGACTTAACTACCCCCTCCGTAAGAAAGTGGCAAGCGGAAATCGCTAAAGCATACGGTATATATGGTTTTTGTTATTATCATTACTGGTTTAAGGGAAAAAGACTATTAGAAACACCCTTTAATGAGGTACTAAAGATGAAGGAACCTGACTTCCCTTTTTGTCTTTCTTGGGCAAATGAACCATGGACAAAATCTTGGGATGGTCTCGATAAACATATATTAATGCCTCAAGACTACGGAGATATATCTGATTGGAAGGAACACTTTGATTATTTATTACAGGCTTTCCAAGATGAGAGATATATTTATATAGATGATAAACCTCTATTCATTATTTATCGTCCAGGACATATTCCTGATTGTGAAAAAATGCTTAATTACTGGAATGCATTAGCGCGAGAAAATGGTTTAAAAGGTATATACTTTGCTGAAACATTAAACAGTTTTCCACTACCTAATATAAATGGATTCGATGCCAGCATTCAGTTTGAACCTTTCTATACAATTGCCCATGATAGCTCTTCAGACATAAATAAGGTAATATATGATTCTGATATGCAATTAAATGTTTGGGACTACGATAAAGTATGGATGTATATATTACAACGATCGCTCCCAAAGAAAAAAACATTTCCCGGGGCTTTTGTTGATTGGGATAATACTGCACGACGTAAAAACGCGAATAGCAGCATCTTTGTAGGTTCTACCCCTGAAAAGTTCACCATATATTTAAGCAAGCAAATTCATCGTACTTACTCTTTTTATAACAGCGAGTTTTTATTTATTAACGCATGGAACGAGTGGGCGGAAGGAACTTACTTAGAGCCAGATAAAAAATATGGATTTTCTTATTTAGAAGGGGTTAAAAATGCAATTGATAGAGGTATGAAAGCATACAAAAAAGACGAGTCATTCTGACTCGTCTTAAAGTTGCTTGGCGACGTCCTACTCTCACAGGGACAAGGTCCCAACTACCATCGGCGCTAGAGAGCTTAACTTCCGTGTTCGGTATGGGAACGGGTGTGACCTCTCTGCCATC
>NZ_JAKUGK010000019.1:0-14218 GCF_022663885.1 Bacillus cereus group sp. BfR-BA-01330 | reverse complement strand
GTCCAGTGGCACCGGTAGCGCCTGTGTTACCTTGAGCACCCTGAGGTCCAGTAGCGCCTGTAGCACCAGTAGCACCTGTGTTACCTTGAACACCTTGAGGTCCAGTAGCGCCAGTGGCACCAGTAGCACCTGTGTTACCTTGAACACCTTGAGGTCCAGTAGCGCCAGTGGCACCAGTAGCACCTGTGTTACCTTGAACACCTTGAGGTCCAGTAGCGCCAGTAGCACCTGTGTTACCTTGAACACCTTGAGGTCCAGTAGCACCAGTAGCGCCTGTGTTACCTTGAGGTCCAGTAGGTCCAGGAGGCCCGCCAGAAGGTCCAGTAGGTCCGGTAACTCCTATACCAGTAGCGCCAGTAGCACCTGTGTTACCTTGAGGTCCAGTAGCACCAGTAGCGCCGGTAGCACCTGTGTTACCTTGAACACCCTGAGGTCCAGTGGCACCAGTAGCACCTGTGTTACCTTGAGGTCCAGTAGCGCCAGTAGCGCCCGTGTTACCTCGAGGTCCAGTGGCACCAGTAGCACCTGTGTTACCTTGAGGTCCAGTAGCGCCAGTAGCGCCCGTGTTACCTCGTGGCCCAGTGGAACCAGTAGCACCTGTGTTACCTTGAGGTCCAGTAGCGCCAGTAGCACCCGTGTTACCTCGAGGCCCAGTGGCACCAGTAGCACCTGTGTTACCTTGAGGTCCAGTAGCGCCAGTAGCGCCCGTGTTACCTCGAGGCCCAGTAGCGCCCGTGTTACCTTGAGGTCCAGTGGCGCCAGTAGCGCCCGTGTTACCTCGAGGTCCAGTGGCACCGGTAGGTCCAGTAGCGCCTGTGTTACCTCGGGGCCCAGTGGCACCGGTAGGTCCAGTAGCGCCCGTGTTACCTCGAGGTCCAGTAGCGCCAGTAGCACCTGTGTTACCTTGAGGTCCGGTAGCGCCAGTAGCGCCCGTGTTACCTCGAGGTCCAGTGGCACCGGTAGCGCCAGTAGCGCCCGTGTTACCTCGAGGTCCGGTAGCACCAGTAGCGCCTGCTGGTCCAGTAGGTCCGGTAGGTCCTTGAATGAACGAAGCAGAATTAACTAGAGCAGTTTGTAATGCTGCTATTAATTTAAGGAGCTCTTGAAGTGTGCAAGGGTCAATTCGGAATAATTTTGTAATGTATAGTAAATAGTTAATGAGATTTTGAAGCTCAATAAATACAGCGCTTGCTACAAAGGTTGGATTTCTTAATATAGTTATTAAGTTTTTAATAATAGCTAACCCTTGTGCTTTCAGGGAGGAAGTAGCGTCTAGTGAACAAATAAATTTACTCAGTAGGTTCAATGTATCGATTAGATCTTCAATATTTTGGGGAGATGGATTTGCGAAAAGTTTTGGGATTATTTTTGTTAAATCAATAATAATCGCACGAAATGTTCTAAGTTGAGCTTTAGTAATTGGGATTGATGGAGTATTTGGGATTCGTCCGGCGCTACTTGGAAAGCATGGTTTGGAGAATTTGTTTTGATTGTCGTTATAACGAGACATTAAATCTCTCCTTTCTCACGAAAATGTGAACGAAACTCATCATAGTAGATGCAGAAATTAGTTAAATGGTCATAATAAAATCGTTTGTTTAAAGAAAAAATAGAAAAAACGCCTTACAATAAGGCGTTTTTTCTATTTTCTGCGTATTGATAATATCGCTTTAATGAAATTTTTGATTTGAATCCAGCGAGTTTTATAATTTCTGATTCAGGAGTTTCTTTTTTTATTAAGTTTAAAATATAGGTGTTACGAAAATGTTGTCCTGAAATTCCTTTACGTAAATTGGCTCTAGCCACTTCGAGGCGAATCATTTTTTGTATAGCAATTTCCGTTAATGCCTTTGGTGCATCATTTTCATATACCCACCTGTATGTTCCACGGTTAAAATCGAATGCGACAAATAATGGATCATCACTATGGTATTTAGGGCGAACTGGTTCCGGGATGCTTTTGTAATAATTATATAGTTGTTTTTTGTCTTCTTTTGCTAATGTAATTGTTCTTTCTACACCTGCGGTTGCTGGGATTGATAATGTGTTAGTTTCAAAGTGAACGTGATGCATTGTTAATGCTGTAAGTTCCTGTAAGGATAAACCGTAGTCAATCAATAGATTTAAAATAGCAATATTGCGATCCATTAATAAGGGGCGCACAGGAAGTTGTTTTTCTGAAAGTCCTTCTAATGAAGTGACTATATACTTTAACCTTTTTTCTTCATCAGGTGAAATGAAATCTTCGTTACGAAGTGTACGGTCTGGTTGAATAGATATCTCCATATTTTTCAATGGATTAGGAATGTTTAGAAAATGATGCATTCTATTTAGTACAATAAATACACGATGCATCGTTTTTTCTGAGTAATGTCGATTCGTTTTTAAATCGGAAAAGTAATCTTCGTAGTCTTTTGTACAAAGTGTAGCCCATATATTACTGGAAGGGAGCTTTTTGTTTTTTTCTAACCAATGTCCGAAGTCTTCAACGTCATAAACATAACGTTTAATAGTTGAGGGTTTTCGGCCTTTATTCAATAAAAAAATAGAAAAGGCTTGTATTGTATCATGGAATTCCGTTGTCTCCATAGTCCCACCACCTTAATTATTTCTTATATTATAGCAAACTTTTCTGAAAATAGGCATTTACAAGGGGGACAGGAATAATAATATTTGGTGAGTGGATAAAATGAGGTGATTGTATGGAACAATCGATGCGAAAGAAAAACAATAATCAAATTAATATTGTGTTAAACCATCGAAAGAAAATTTCTTTGCCAGCCGCAGAAAATAAAACGGTAATTTCAAATGAAACTACAATTAAACATGAAATGCTGCAGAGAATTGAAGAAGAGATGGGGAAGCTTGTTGGGATGGATGATATAAAAAAGATAATAAAAGAAATATATGCTTGGATTTATGTGAATAAAAAAAGACAAGAGAAGGGATTGAAGTCAGAGAAGCAAGTACTTCATATGCTGTTTAAAGGGAATCCAGGTACAGGGAAGACAACAGTTGCTAGAATGATAGGAAAATTGCTGTTTGAGATGAATATTCTATCGAAAGGCCACTTGGTTGAAGCTGAACGTGCTGATCTTGTAGGAGAGTACATCGGCCATACAGCCCAAAAAACAAGAGACTTAATAAAAAAAGCAATGGGAGGTATTTTGTTTATTGATGAGGCGTATTCTTTAGCTCGAGGAGGAGAGAAGGACTTTGGAAAAGAAGCAATTGATACGCTTGTAAAACATATGGAAGATAAACAACATGGTTTTGTATTGATTTTAGCTGGATATTCAAGAGAGATGAATCACTTTCTTTCATTAAATCCAGGGCTGCAATCTCGTTTTCCATTTATTATTGAATTTGCGGATTACTCGGTAAATCAGTTGTTGGAAATTGGGAAAAGAATGTATGAAGAGCGTGAATATCAGTTATCGAAAGAGGCTGAATGGAAATTTAGGGATCATTTACATGCTGTAAAGTATTCGTCGCAAATTACATCGTTTAGTAATGGGCGGTATGTACGGAATATTGTTGAAAAATCAATTCGTACACAGGCGATGCGGTTGTTGCAAGAAGATGCCTATGATAAAAATGATTTAATTGGAATATCGAGTATGGATTTGATGCTCGAAGAGGAGACGCACAGTACATAAACTGTGCGTCGATTTTTGTGTATAAGTTCGTTTACTCTTTTTTTGCTTTTTCTTGGTGTGCTTTATGGAAGTGTTCCATTTTAGCGCTCTTTTCGTGTGCTGAATTAGGATCGTGCCCAAATTGATTTACTGAGCTTTTTTGAGCTCCTTTATTAACGTGGTTTGTCATTTGTATTCACCTCACTTTAAAAATTAGTATAAACATTATATAAAGAAAAAATCGTTAGAAAAGAAAAACCTCTTTACGATATGTAAAGAGGTTAGATTGCTATTTATGCATTGAACGTTCTTTCGTTTCGATACGTCTGTGCGGTAAATGCCATTTGTAATGAATAGAAACCATGCGGAAGCAAACAATTAAAATGAATAAAATGTAAAGAGCCCAATCGCTAACAATAATTTGAGCGCCAATTAAGAAACCTGCTAAAATTGTCCAAAAGGCATATACTTCAGCTCGAAGAACGAGAGGTTTTCTGCGGGCTAAAAGATCGCGAATGATACCGCCGCCGATACCAGTTAAAACAGCTGCTACAATTGTGGCGCTAATTGGTAAATTTAATTTTTGGGCATATAATGCTCCTTGTACAGCAAATGCTGATAAGCCGATAGCGTCAGTGATATTTTCCCACTTTTTCCAATGTCTAATTAACTTATTTGGAAAAAGAAAAATAATAGTCATTGATAAAAGTGCGATTTGGAATAACATGTCTTGTTGCCAAAACGCGACAATCGGATAACCGATTAATAAATTACGAAGGGCACCTCCCCCAAATGCGGTTGCCATTCCTAAAATATACACCCCGAAAATATCATAATCCTCTTCCATTGCAACAATGGCTCCGCTTAGTGCGAAAGCGATTGTGCCTATGATGCTAAAAATCTCCCATGCCATGAATTTTCTCCCCCGCTAACTAGATGAAATGTGCTTCCTCTGCTATTATATTAGAAGGTTTAAATTTCGAAAAGGATGAGTGAACATATTTGATGGAAGAAAAAGAAAAAGTCATATTAGTAGGCTGTCAATTGCCACAAGATGATGATGAAAAATTTATGCATTCCATGAAAGAGCTTGCATCACTAGCGAAGACTGCACGAGCAGAATTGTTAGTGTCAACAACGCAAAAACGACCAAAGTTTCATCCGGCAACTTACATAGGTAAAGGGAAATTAGAAGAGCTTACAATGTTAACTGAAGAATTAGAGCCGGATGTTATTGTGTTTAATAATGAATTAACGCCGAGTCAAATTCGGAATTTATCCTCAGTATTAGATGCGAGAGTAATTGATCGAACGCAACTAATACTGGATATTTTTGCGCAACGTGCGAAGTCGAGGGAAGGTAAGCTTCAAGTAGAATTAGCTCAGTTGCAATATACAATGCCGCGTCTTATGGGGCAAGGATTGTCCTTATCGCGTCTTGGTGGTGGTATTGGAACGAGAGGACCGGGTGAGACGAAATTAGAGACGGATCGTCGTCATATTCGATCCCGTATTGATGAAATAAAGAAACAACTTGCAGTTGTTGTGGAACATCGAAAAAGATATCGTGAGAGAAGAAAAGATAATAAAGTATTTCAAGTTTCGTTAATAGGGTATACAAATGCAGGGAAATCGACACTGTTTAATAGATTAACGGAAGCTGATACGTTTGAAGAAAACCTTCTGTTTGCAACATTAGACCCAACGACGAGGAAGATGCCGTTACCTTCGGGTTATACAGTATTACTAACTGATACTGTTGGTTTTATACAAGATTTACCCACTTCATTAATCGCTGCTTTTCGTTCGACACTGGAAGAAGCGGGGGAAGCAGATGTCATTTTACATGTAGTTGATTCTGCGGATCCTAACTACATAGGGCATGAAAAAACAGTAAAACGATTATTATCAGAACTTGAAATTAATCATATTCCTATTATTACGTTATATAATAAAAAAGATGAATTACATCAAAACTTTATTCCGTTTCCGAAAAGTGATTTCTTAATGACTAGTGCTTTTGAAGAAAGTGATGTATTGCGTATAAAAGAAGCGATAGAAATGAAAATGAAGAAAGAAATGGATCGTTATCGAGTAGAAATCCCTCCGAGTGAAGGTAAGTTATTAACGCTTTTAAAGACGGAAACGCTATTAGCAAAGATGGAGTTTCTGGAAGATAAATTTGTATATGATTGTGCAGGGTATATTTTTACTCATTCATCGCTTAATGTGCAATTAAAGAGATTTTTAGTGGAAGAAGGAGAAAATAAAAATGTTTGATCGTTTGAAAAATGGAGAAAAAATTGCTCCAATCGTAAAAGAAGTAGAGAGTCAGATTACAGAAGTACATAAACGTGCGGATGAAGTAATTGAAAGTAATCAGTTTCGTGTATTAGAAAGTTTTCGTAAACATAAAATTAGTGACTCGCATTTTATCCCGACGACAGGTTATGGTTATGATGATATTGGCCGTGATACGTTAGAAAAAGTGTATGCTGATGTGTTTGGAGCGGAAGCTGGACTTGTTCGTCCGCAAATTATTTCAGGTACTCACGCTATTTCTACAGCGTTATTTGGTATTTTACGTCCAGGAGATGAGTTATTGTACATCACTGGAAAACCGTATGATACGTTAGAGGAAATCGTTGGCGTGCGTGGGAAAGGTGTAGGTTCATTTAAAGAATATAATATTGGTTACAATGCAGTTCCACTAACTGAAGGTGGGCTTGTTGATTTTGAAGCTGTTGCAGCAGCGATTCATAGTAATACGAAAATGATCGGTATTCAGCGCTCGAAAGGTTATGCTACTCGTCCATCGTTTACTATTTCTCAAATTAAAGAGATGATCGCGTTTGTTAAAGAAATTAAACCTGATGTTGTTGTGTTTGTAGATAACTGTTATGGCGAGTTTATTGAAGAGCAAGAGCCGTGTCATGTTGGTGCAGATTTAATGGCGGGTTCACTTATTAAAAACCCGGGCGGCGGAATTGTTAAAACTGGCGGTTATATTGTCGGGAAAGAACAGTATGTTGAAGCGTGTGCATATCGTTTAACATCTCCGGGAATTGGTGCGGAAGCTGGAGCGTCTTTATACAGTCTGCAAGAAATGTATCAAGGGTTCTTCTTAGCGCCACATGTTGCAGGACAAGCGCTGAAAGGTGCAATTTTTACAGCTGCGTTTTTAGAAAAGTTAGGAATGAACACGTCACCAGCGTGGAATGCGCCAAGAACAGACTTAATTCAATCGGTTCAATTTGATGATAAAGACCGTATGATTGCCTTCTGCCAAGCGATTCAATATGCATCTCCAATTAATTCGCATTTTACTCCGTATGCAAACTATATGCCAGGTTATGAAGATGATGTAATCATGGCGGCGGGAACGTTTATTCAAGGTGCAAGTATTGAATTGTCTGCTGATGGTCCAATTAGACCACCGTATGTTGCGTATGTGCAAGGTGGCTTAACGTATTCGCATGTTAAAATTGCGATTTGTTCTGCGATTGACGAATTGATTGAAAAGAATTTATTAATCATTTCTTAATGGGAAGCTGTCGATATCGGCAGCTTTTTTCGTATAAAAGTAACGATTTATGCGATTAGAAAAAAGAATGAAAAAATTTATAAAAAAATCATGTAAGAAAAGCTAACATCTATTGACACTAAACATAACATGTTATAAAATGAGAAGCAGTTAAGGCGAAGGAGGAACTGAAAAATGAAAGAAGATAGACGTTCTGCCCCGCTGTTTCCAATTGGTATTGTTATGGATTTAACACAATTGTCTGCACGTCAAATTCGCTACTATGAAGAGCATAATCTTGTTTCTCCAACCCGTACAAAGGGGAATCGTAGATTATTTTCATTTAACGATGTAGATAAGTTGTTAGAGATTAAAGATTTGTTAGATCAAGGCTTGAATATGGCTGGTATTAAGCAAGTGTTACTAATGAAAGAAAATCAAACAGAAGCAGTGAAAGTAAAAGAAGAAACGAAAGAAATTTCAAAAACTGAGCTTCGCAAAATACTTCGAGATGAACTACAACATACAGGTAGATTCAATCGAACTTCATTGCGACAAGGTGACATTTCAAGATTTTTTCACTAAAGATAACTGATTCTGAAGGCGATTAGAGGGACTAAGGAGGAATTTATAATGTCTAGATACACAAAAGAAGATATTTTCCGTTTGGCGAAAGAAGAGAATGTAAAGTATATCCGTTTACAATTTACGGACCTTTTAGGGGTAATTAAAAACGTAGAGATTCCAGTGAGACAATTAACGAAAGCTCTTGATAACAAAATGATGTTTGATGGATCTTCGATTGAAGGTTTCGTACGTATTGAAGAATCTGATATGTATTTATATCCTGATTTAGACACTTGGGTAATTTTCCCTTGGACAGCTGAAAAAGGTAAAGTAGCTCGACTAATCTGTGATATTTACAATGCAGATGGCACTCCATTTGATGGAGACCCACGTAACAACTTAAAACGTGTGTTAAAAGAAATGGAAGCTTTAGGATTTTCAGACTTCAATCTTGGACCAGAGCCAGAATTCTTCCTATTTAAGGTTGATGAAAAAGGAAATCCAACATTAGAATTAAATGATAACGGTGGATACTTCGACCTTGCGCCGATGGATCTAGGGGAAAACTGTCGTCGTGATATCGTTCTTGAACTTGAAGAAATGGGATTTGAAATTGAAGCATCTCACCATGAGGTTGCTCCAGGGCAGCACGAAATTGACTTTAAATATGCAAATGCAATTCGCTCATGTGATGACATTCAAACATTCAAACTTGTTGTAAAAACAATTGCTCGTAAACATGGTTTACACGCAACGTTTATGCCAAAACCACTATACGGTGTGAACGGTTCAGGTATGCACTGTAACTTATCATTATTTAAAAATGGTGAGAACGTATTCTTTGATGCAAACGGTGACTTACAATTAAGTGATGATGCTCGTCACTTCATCGCAGGTATTTTAAAACATGCACCAGCATTTACAGCGATAGCAAACCCAACTGTAAACTCATACAAACGTCTAGTACCTGGATATGAAGCACCTTGTTACGTAGCATGGTCTGCACAAAACCGTAGCCCGTTAGTACGTATCCCTGCATCTCGTGGTATTAGTACACGCGTAGAAGTACGTAGTGTTGACCCAGCTGCAAACCCATATTTAGTAATGGCTACATTATTAGCTGCAGGTCTTGATGGAATTAAAAACAAATTAACTCCACCAGCAGCAGTAGATCGTAACATCTATGTAATGACAAAAGAAGAGCGCGAAGAAGCAGGTATCGTTGACTTACCAGCAACATTAGCGCAAGCATTAGTTACATTACAATCTAATGAAGTAGTATGCGGTGCACTAGGAGAACACTTACTTGAGCACTTCATCGAAGCGAAAGAGATTGAGTGGGATATTTTTAGAACACAAGTTCACCAATGGGAACGCGATCAATATATGTCTCTTTACTAAGAGGCTTGAACCCTTGATACAACTCGTATCAAGGGTTTTTTTATTCCCTATTATTACAATTTTATGTGGTTGCAAAATGAAAAACAGCCACATAAAAGCCAATAATTAATAACAAGTAGTGATATCATAGAAAAACATTATCAGATAAACGTAAGTTTTATATAATTTATGAACTAAAAAAGCCTTGATACTACGGTATCAGGGCTTTTTTAGTGAAGTTATTGGATATATTAACTACTAGATAATGGATTGTTTTTGGTTATTTTGAATCATGTTACTAAGAAAATCTTTTCAAAAGAATTGATTTTATCTTTTTTTAAATCACTTGTGCTATAACTTAATAATTCTTTACTGCCTGTACAACGCGACCAATTATTTTTACATCTTCAGCTGAAAGGTCGTAAGTTTTTGGTTCGTGGATAGGGTCATTACTCAATGGTATTAAAGTAATGATGCTTCCGGATTTTGAAATCTTTTTCACGGTAGCATCATAACCATTGACTTTTACAACAGCAATTTGTCCGTTTTCAACATAAGGAGTTTCCTCTACTAAAACATAAGAACCATCAGGGAATTCGAGATTCATGCTAGTGCCTTTTACAGTAAGATAAAAATACTTTTTACGCTTGTTTAAAAATGTACTTAGCATGGGTAAATAGCCTTCGATATTTTCTTCAGCGAGTATTGGTGTACCGGCTGCTACAGAACCAATGATAGGAATATGAATAATATTTGATTGATCGTTTTGGATGGTTTCATAAATAGAAACTTCTTCTTTAACAGTATTGTCCTCTTGAGTTGCGAGTTTTTCTAAATCATCAGTAGTGATTCCTAATCCCTTACAAACTTTTATTACATTATCAACAGATGCTTTACCAATCCCTCTTGATAACATGGATTGCAGTGTTGTGGGGGGGAGACCTATTTTTTCGGCGAAGGCTCTTTTGCTATAGCCAGCTTCTTTTATTAAGCGTGTTACAACCTCTGCTTTTTTCATTACTTTCACCATCTTTCGTATTAAAGTGTATACGATATTGCGTATTTCTGTATATATCATAACTTAACTGAATTTGTTAGTAAATAGAAAAGTATGCGAAATTGAGTATTTAAATACGTTTTTTTATTGACTAAATACGAAATTGAGTTTATATTTAAATGGAAATGAACGCAATATCGTACAAAAAATAGGTGGTGAGTCGATGTATCCGAATTTGCGTGCAGAGATGGCGAGAAAAAGAATTATGATTACACAAATTTCTTCGCATCTGAAACTTCGCCACGCAACAGTGAGCGACAAAATAAATGGTAAATTTCGTTTTTATTATGATGAAGCTTTTGAAATTAAGAAAACTTTTTTTCCAGAACATAATTTGGAATATCTTTTTGAATTTGAAGAAAACGAAGCGAATTGAAATCGGAGGAGAATTGCTTAAAATGGATAACCGAATTATTGAATAATGACTTAATAAAAGGGTTCATATCATAGTATTTATTTTAAATTTCGATAATTAGTTAATCTGTAAAAGAAAGCAACGAATTATGCGTAGTGCGAAATTATCTCAATACAATAAAGATAGTTCAAAATTAGTAGTGAGGAGGAGATGAGGATGGGGCAATTAACTGACTCATCAGTACATAGTTCATTAGTATTTGAAGTTAATGGCAAAGTAGTAACGGATAGTTTGGTAATTGCGAAGATATTCAAAAAAGATCACTTCGACGTTTTGAAGGAAGTTCGAAAACAAATTGTATATGTAGATGAAGAGTTTGGAGGAGAAAATTTTCACGAGTCCACTTATATGAATTCAAAGAACAGGCGAATCCCTAAATATGATTTAACAGAAGAAGCATTTACGTTACTTGTGATGGGATATACCAGTAGAGAAGCGGTTGGAATAAAAATTAAATTCATGAAAGAGTTCAAACGAATGAAGCAGTATATACAAAATCAACAAAATGTGCCAAAGGATCCAATGGGGGTTTTAAAGTTAACATTTGCTGCGTTAGAAGGGCATACCCAGGAGATACAAGAGATTAAGTCTGAGGTGAAGGGATTGCGAGAAAATACGCCGCTGTATGCTATCGAGTGTGAAGAAATAACAAGGGCTGTAAAAAGGTTAGGTGTTATGTTATTGGGAGGTAAAAATTCAAATTCTTATCAGGATATCGGCCTTAGAAGGAAGTTATATAGAGATATTTACAGTCAGTTACATCGGGAATTTGGTGTGAATAGTTATAAAGCTATTAAGCGTCATCATTTGGATAGAGCAATACAAATTATTAATGAAGAATATTCAATCCCAACTGTTTTAAATGAAGAAATTACAGTTAAAAACTCACAAATAAATATGGCAGACATTCAGTAGGAGGAAAGAACATGCAAAGAAAGATTTTAGTAATTACTAGCAGTTTAGCAGGATTACCAACTGTCAGTGAATTTAAAACAAAAGAAGATGCAAAAGAGCAGGTTAGAAAGCTTATTCAAAAAGGAATGAGTCAAAATGTGATTCGTATAACACAAGAAATTCCAATGAATATCGAAATTCAAGTGGATGTTGAATTTGAGGAATAAGAGAGGTTTAGAAGAAAATAGATATGGATAGCATGATTGTTTTGAATGAATAAGAAAAGAATCCGTTGCAGCGGATTCTATAAGAAAAAATATCTCTAGATAAGTATAACATTGAATACCGTTTTTGAGAATTTATGAGGTGGCTAGTATGGGGATTATTCGAGTGAAAAAAGATAGTAATTATTCCGTTATAAATAATACTGGTTTAAAAGATGAAAGGTTGTCATGGAAAGCGAAAGGAATCTTAGCCTATGCGCTTACATTACCAGACGATTGGACTTTTCATATTAGTGAATTAGCTCGACATGCTAAGGATGGAGAAGATTCGCTCCGTACAGGTTTTAAGGAATTAAAAGAATTAGGTTATGTAAAACGTTATCCTGTTCGTGATGGGAATACGAAAAAAATTACAAGGTGGGATACGGAAATTTACGAAACGCCACAAAGGGACATGCCACAAATGGAAAACCAAGATGTGGTAAAGCCATATGAGGAAAATCAGAAACTACTAAATACTAATAGACTAAATACTAATAAACGAAATAATAATGATTATGATGATATGGATAAATTAGAATCTCGTGTATTCATCAATGAGAGGGTTAAAGTAAGTTGTAACTTTATTAAGGGGATGGGCATTCCGTTAAGTGAAATTGCAATTGCAGAGTTGGGGAGCTTTTGTAATTTGTTTAGTGGGGAGTTAATTCAGCATGCAATTAATAAAGCCGTTGATGAGAATGCACCAAGATGGAACTACATTAAGGCTATATTGAGGAATTGGAAGGAGCAAGAAGTTAAAACATTAGTTGATGTGGCCATACTAGATAGACGTTTCGAAATGAGCAAGAAAAAGAAATATAACGGGACAGGTAAGAAGTATTCAAATAGAAAAGAGATTGTACCCGATTGGTTATATAAAGATGATGAATCAACAAATCTAGAAGAGGAAAGAAAAACTGTACAGTCTATTGATGAAGAGCGTGAGAGATTACAAGAAGTGTTAAATAAATATAGGTCATAAGAAAAAATGCTAGATGATTTACAAGTAATAAAGATTGAAAAGGCTAATAAGCATATTCATGCTATTAAATTAGTATTAAGAGACTTTGTAAAAAGAACGGAAGTGGGTGAATCAGTAAGTGTTCAAGTGGCTCAAAGATTATAAGAAATTAGAAGAAGAAATTGCTTATTTAGAATACAACTTAGACAAATCAAAAGCCGAATTGAAGCGTTGGATTAGCGGTGATTTGCAAAATGTACGATTAACCGCTGAATCGGAAGGGGCTAAGGTAGAAGGACGGATTGAGGCAATTGAATATGAATTAGCTCATAAGATGAATGAAGAGTATGATTTAAAGCTTTTGATTAATAAGTTTAAAGGACTGGATCATCAAATACTTAAAATGAAATATGTTGATGGAATGACTTTAGAACAAATTGCGTTTGAATTACATTATAGTACAGGTTATATACGCCGAAAACACGCTGAAATAAGGAAGATTGTCAAGTTTTTAGATGGATTTTAATGTTACCTTTTTGTAGGATACATGCAGTGTACAGAAAGTATTGAAAAAGTGATTTATAGTAGTAATATAAGATTTCGACGAAAGGGCAACTATTTTTATGGTTGCTCTTTTTGTTGTGAAAGAAGGTGAGTAATATGAAGTGATTTGATGGATTAATGGGTCTTTAGCTTCTAGTTATATTTAGTAAAGTAGTAGTTTTACAGGCGAAAATAATAGAAAAACAAGGAGATGTTTAATGATGAGTTTATTAGCTGCTTCAGTCAAAACAAAGAATTTGCCACAACAGGTGTTACGTTGGCAATCAATGGTAGAAAGCGAATGTTCTACACAAGGTGTACCTGAATTAGTTCCTTACGTGCTTGGAATTATTATGGTAGAAAGTGGAGGGAATTCTGAAACGACACCTGATATTATGCAATCCAGTGAATCACAAGGATGGGCAATGAATACAATTAAAAACCCGAAAGATTCAATTTATTACGGAGTGAAGCATTTAAAGGGTGCTTTTGATGATGCGAAGAAAAATGGCATTACAGATTTAAGTGCCATTGTTCAATCATATAATTTTGGACGAGCTTACCTTCGCTGGTTAGCATCTAACAATAAACAGCATTCATTACCGGTGGCAGATCTGTATTCTAAAACGGTTGTTGCGCCATCACTTGGAAATACGACCGGTGCTATGGTGAAATATAGTAACCCTATCGCTGTTGCTTACAATGGTGGTTATCGATATAAAAACGGAGGGAATTTCTTCTACTCTGAAATTGTTAAACAATATGTAGATTTTGATGGAGGAACTGGTGGCGGTGACAATAAGCCGTTACAACCAAAAGGACTGGGAATTGCAACGTCTAAATACCCAGAAGGATGGGGCATCAATTTATATAGTGGTCCTGGAAAAGATGCTTGGTTTACAGGTCATGTCATTAATACAAAAATGCCATATTTAATTATAGATGCTGCTTGGTATGGCGGGAATGAAAATATG
>NZ_JAKUGK010000018.1:0-14812 GCF_022663885.1 Bacillus cereus group sp. BfR-BA-01330 | reverse complement strand
GAACACGGAAGTTAAGCTCTCTAGCGCCGATGGTAGTTGGGACCTTGTCCCTGTGAGAGTAGGACGTCGCCAAGCAACTAAAAACACAAGTCATTTGACTTGTGTTTTTTTATTTCCCATGAAATAGATTTGGTTCTATTAATAAAAAATTTGAAATATAGTAAGGGATTTTTTGAGCAGAAATACTTAGAAATTGATAAATAAATGGATAATCTTCAGAACCATAACTTCCAAGTAAGTCATACCACCAATCTGTTTCATATCTAGAAATCATGCTTAAATTATAGAGCAATAAATAATGAATGAGGAGTTCAGGTAATATTGGCTTAGGATTTCTAGGGTCAGTCGTAAGTGGCAAATAATAAGTATTAGTAAGATGTTCATAGTATAAAGGAGTACTGTACATAGGATTCCATGATTGAATAGGCGCTGTAAAAAGTAAATTCGATTCATTAGTCTTCTCAGGTACGTGTTGTATTGATAAATGCTTACAAGATGTTTCAATGTAACGAGAAAATCTCTCTTTAGTCATATGTAATCGATCTAGTAGGTTGACTGAAAAGGAGAGCTCATTTTTAATTGTTGAATCAATTTTATATAAAGTTGATCCTTTTTGACTATAACGAAATAAATTTTGTAATTCTGGAATATTTCCCATTAGTTCTAACATGTTAAATTTTTCTGCTTCTAAGTGTTTCATGTGAAACAGTTGTTCTGCAACATGAGTAAACAATCCGTTTTTTTGTACCTTCACCTCATCTTCTAAAAATTGATACCCTTGTTTTTTTCGTTTGCGAGTTGTAACGCCATGAGCTAAAACAGTAGTGGATTCAGGATAGTTAGGGTCAATAGTTAGTAGGCATGCTTTAAACAGTTGACTAATTCCATAAAATAACAACATTGGTTGAATGGAAAATGGAGCTGTCTTATATAATTCATAATAATTTTTCCCGTGTTCTAAGTAATAAATAAAGGGATAACAATTTTCAAAACTTTTTTTTTCTGCATCCTGAATAGAGGATTTTTCATAACAACGGGCAAGATAACGTTGTACGTTTTGAGATGAAAAAAAGAAACTTAACTGCTGCCAAGTACAAGATGTTTGATGCATATATTACGCTCCTTTTATTGTCTAAAAATTCTAACATATATATACGTCCTTGACAGTATTTTAACCAATTGATAAGCTACTAATAATAATTTCTGGTATCATAGGGGGAACAATTATGTGGGAATCTAAATTTGTTAAAGAAGGTTTGACTTTTGATGATGTATTACTTGTACCAGCTAGGTCAGATATATTACCAAGAGAAGTAAGTGTTAAAACAGTTTTATCTGAAAGCTTACAGCTAAACATCCCGTTAATTAGTGCAGGAATGGATACAGTAACAGAAGCTGACATGGCTATTGCAATGGCTCGCCAAGGTGGTTTAGGAATTATTCATAAGAATATGTCTATTGAGCAACAAGCAGAGCAAGTTGATAAAGTAAAGCGCTCTGAAAGCGGCGTTATTTCAGATCCTTTCTTCTTAACTCCAGAACATCAAGTATATGATGCAGAACATCTTATGGGAAAATATCGTATCTCAGGTGTACCGGTTGTAAATAATTTAGATGAGCGAAAATTAGTTGGTATTATTACAAACCGTGATATGCGCTTCATCCAAGACTACTCAATCAAAATTTCTGACGTAATGACAAAAGAACAATTAATTACAGCTCCAGTTGGTACTACACTGGAAGAAGCTGAAAAGATCCTACAAAAGTATAAAATTGAAAAACTCCCTCTTGTTGATAATAACGGTGTATTACAAGGGCTTATTACAATAAAAGATATTGAAAAAGTAATTGAATTCCCAAACTCTGCTAAGGATAAGCAAGGACGCTTATTAGTTGGAGCAGCAGTTGGTGTAACAGCGGATGCTATGCTTCGCATCGATGCATTAGTAAAAGCTAGTGTAGATGCAATTGTACTTGATACAGCACATGGACATTCTAAAGGTGTTATTGATAAGGTAAAAGAAGTTCGTGCTAAATACCCATCACTAAATATTATCGCTGGAAATGTTGCTACTGCTGAAGCAACGAAAGCATTAATTGAAGCTGGTGCAAACGTAGTTAAAGTTGGTATTGGACCAGGTTCTATTTGTACAACACGCGTTGTAGCCGGTGTTGGTGTACCACAATTAACTGCAGTTTATGATTGTGCAACAGAAGCTCGTAAACACGGTATTCCAGTTATTGCTGATGGTGGTATTAAGTACTCTGGTGATATGGTGAAAGCTTTAGCGGCAGGAGCACATGTTGTTATGCTAGGTAGCATGTTTGCAGGTGTTGCAGAAAGCCCTGGAGAAACTGAAATTTACCAAGGTCGTCAATTTAAAGTGTATCGTGGTATGGGTTCTGTCGGTGCGATGGAAAAAGGAAGTAAAGATCGTTACTTCCAAGAAGGTAATAAAAAGCTTGTCCCAGAAGGTATTGAAGGACGAGTGCCATATAAAGGACCTTTAGCAGATACAGTTCACCAATTAGTTGGTGGCTTACGTGCAGGTATGGGATATTGCGGAGCACAGGATTTAGAATTCTTACGCGAAAATGCACAATTCATTCGTATGTCAGGTGCTGGCTTACGTGAAAGTCATCCTCATCACGTACAAATTACAAAAGAGGCTCCAAACTACTCATTATAATGTCTTATATACAAATAGACAGAGATTTGATATCTCTGTCTATTTTTTTTTGATTATGTTAGAATAACGGTTATGTGAGTACATAGATATTGGGGGTAGCAAAAGTGAAAGGTATGTTTTGCAAAAGATTCATTGCTTTGGTAACAGTGCTTACACTAGCTTGTAGCATTTTTATGCCATATAGCAATGCATCAGCTGAAACAGGAGCCGCTTTAAACATTGAAGCAGGTGCGGCAATTTTAGTAGAAGCGAATTCTGGGAAAATTTTATATCAAAAGAATGCAGATGAATTATTATCCATTGCTAGTATGACAAAGATGATGAGTGAATATTTAGTTCACGAAGCAGTGGATAAAGGAAAACTTAAGTGGGACCAGAAAATTAAGGTTTCTGAATATGCATATAAGGTTTCACAAGATGCTTCATTATCAAATGTTGCATTAGAAAATGGTGGCTCTTATACAGTAAAAGAGTTATACGAAGCAATGGCAATCTTTTCTGCAAATGGTGCAACAATTGCATTAGCAGAAGCAATTGCAGGTAAAGAAGTAGACTTCGTAAAAATGATGAATGACAAATCGAAAGAACTAGGGTTAAAAAATTATAAATTTGTCAATTCTACAGGTTTAACGAATAAAGATTTAAAGGGAATGCATCCTGAAGGAACAACAGCGGATGAAGAAAATAAAATGTCTGCAAAGGATGTTGCAACTTTAGCACAACATTTAATTAAAGATTATCCAAAAGTGTTAGATACAGCAAAAATCCCTAAAAAAGAATTCCGTCCAGAAAAAGAGAAGTTTGGAATGTCGAACTGGAACTGGATGTTAAAGGGCTTAGTTAAAGAATATGATGGCGTAGATGGCCTAAAAACAGGCTCAACTCCAGAAGCAGGAGATTGCTTCACTGGTACGGTTGAAAGAAACGGAATGCGTTTTATTTCTGTAGTTATTAAAACAAGTTCTCATACAGCACGTTTTGATGAAACAAAGAAGCTATATGATTATGGATTTGCTAACTTTGAAGTGAAACAAATGTATAAAAAAGGTTCTTCAGTAAAAGGACAAGAAACAGTACGAGTAGAAAATGCGAAAGATAAAGATGTAGCAGTTCAAACGAAACAAGCTATTTCACTTCCAGTGCCAAAAGGAAGTAAAGATGTTTATAAAACAGAATTAAAAGAATCAAGTAAGGGACAAGAAGCACCTATTAAAAAGGGAGCTGCGCTTGGTCAAATGGTAATTACGCCAAAAGATACAAACGACCCTGGATTTTTAACTGGTAAGTCACTGCAAGTGGATCTTGTAACGACATCTGAAGTAGAAGAAGCAAACTGGTTTACTCGTGCTATGCGCGGAATTGGTTCATTCTTTAGTGGTATGTGGAATAGTGCTGTTGATACAGTAAAAGGTTGGTTTTAAAAGCTCCTCACGATAGGAGCTTTTTTTTATTCCTATTTTTCATACCGACTTTATGAAAAAGTAGTAGACAAGCATCTGATAGTTAGTGGTAGAATGTAAGAGTATTCTTAATTTTCGCCTTTAACGGGGGAAAGCAATTCACCTAGGGGGGTTTTTGTACATGACAAATGTAACAGGGACAGAACGTGTAAAACGTGGAATGGCAGAAATGCAAAAAGGCGGCGTTATTATGGACGTAGTTAACGCTGAACAAGCAAAAATTGCAGAAGAGGCAGGCGCAGTTGCCGTTATGGCATTAGAGCGTGTACCAGCAGATATTCGTGCAGCAGGTGGCGTTTCTCGTATGGCAGACCCAACAATTGTTGAAGAAGTTATGGGTGCGGTGTCAATTCCGGTTATGGCAAAATGCCGTATCGGTCACCTTGTAGAAGCACGTGTATTAGAATCATTAGGGGTAGACTATATCGATGAGAGTGAAGTATTAACTCCTGCTGATGAAGTATACCATTTAAATAAACGTGATTACACAGTTCCATTTGTATGTGGTTGCCGTGATATCGGAGAAGCTGCACGTCGTATTGCAGAAGGTGCATCTATGCTTCGTACAAAAGGTGAACCAGGAACAGGAAACATTGTAGAGGCAGTGCGTCATATGCGCCAAGTCAATGCAGAAATCCGTCAAGTTGCGAGTCTACGTGAAGATGAGTTAATGACATATGCAAAAAATACTGGCGCTCCTTACGAAGTATTACTTGAAATTAAACGTCTTGGTCGCTTACCAGTTGTAAACTTTGCGGCAGGTGGTGTAGCAACACCAGCAGATGCAGCATTAATGATGCAACTTGGTGCTGATGGGGTATTTGTTGGATCTGGTATCTTCAAATCAGAAAACCCAGAGAAATTTGCACGTGCAATCGTTGAAGCAACGACTCATTATGAAGATTACGAACTAATTGCAAGCCTTTCTAAAGGATTAGGTAATGCAATGAAGGGTGTCGAAATTTCAACGTTATTACCAGAACAACGCATGCAAGAGCGTGGATGGTAATTAAAGGAGAACTTTAAAATGGTGAAAATCGGTGTACTAGGTCTTCAAGGTGCAGTTCGTGAGCATGTAAAATCAGTTGAAGCAAGTGGTGCAGAAGCTGTTGTTGTAAAGCGTATAGAGCAACTTGAAGAGATTGATGGTCTTATTTTACCGGGCGGTGAAAGTACAACAATGCGCCGTCTTATTGATAAGTATGCTTTCATGGAACCACTTCGTACATTTGCAAAGTCTGGTAAACCAATGTTTGGTACATGTGCAGGGATGATTCTTCTTGCGAAAACACTTATTGGCTATGAAGAAGCACATATTGGGGCTATGGATATTACAGTTGAGCGCAATGCGTTCGGACGCCAAAAGGATAGTTTTGAGGCTGCGCTTTCAATTGAAGGCGTGGGTGAAGACTTCGTTGGTGTATTTATCCGTGCGCCGTATGTTGTAGAAGTAGCTGATAATGTTGAAGTGCTTTCTAAACATGGTGACCGAATGGTAGCGGTAAGACAAGATCAGTTTTTAGCTGCTTCATTCCATCCGGAATTAACAGATGATCATCGTGTAACAGCATACTTTGTTGAAATGGTAAAAGAAGCGAAAATGAAAAAAGTTGTATAAGTAACTTGCAACTTGTATAAGATTATAGTAAATTGATGGTAACAATTTTATAAAATAAGCGTGTTGATAGGAAATAGTAACAAATGTCGTTTCTTATAGAGAGTCGATGGTTGGTGGAAATCGATAGAAACAGTTTGTGAATCCATCCTGGAATGGAATGTGGAATATCTTTTGGATTAGTAAGCATTCCCGGTGAAGAGCCGTTATTTCTACTTGAGAGGAAAGCGGTAATGCTTTCAACTAGGGTGGCAACGCGGGTTAACTCCCGTCCCTTTATATAGGGACGGGAGTTTTTTGTGTTTTATAAAATAAAAGGAGGAGTATACAATGCTTGATATTAAATTTTTACGTACAAACTTTGAAGAAGTAAAAGCGAAATTACAGCATAGAGGCGAAGATTTAACTGATTTTGGTCGTTTTGAAGAATTGGATACGAGAAGAAGAGAACTACTTGTTCAAACAGAGGAACTAAAAAGTAAACGTAACGAAGTATCTCAACAAATCTCTGTATTGAAGCGTGAAAAGAAAGATGCAGAAGCTCTAATTTTAGAAATGCGTGAAGTTGGAGAAAAAGTAAAGGATCTTGATAACGAACTTCGTACAGTTGAAGAAGACTTAGAAAGATTAATGTTATCTATTCCAAATATCCCTCATGAATCTGCTCCAGTTGGTGAAACAGAGGATGATAATGTAGTAGCACGTACTTGGGGAGAAGTGAAAGAATTTACTTATGAGCCAAAACCACATTGGGATCTTGCTACTGATTTAGGAATTTTAGATTTTGAACGCGCTGGGAAAGTAACAGGAAGCCGCTTCGTATTTTACAAAGGTGCTGGTGCAAGATTAGAGCGTGCTTTAATTAGCTTTATGCTTGATCTTCATACTGATGAGCATGGATATGAAGAAGTATTACCTCCATATATGGTAAACCGTGCAAGTATGACAGGAACAGGACAACTTCCAAAGTTTGAAGAAGATGCATTCCGTATTGAAAGTGAAGATTACTTCTTAATTCCAACAGCTGAAGTACCTGTAACGAATATGCATCGTGATGAGATTTTAAATAAAGAGCAATTGCCTATAAGATATGCTGCATTTAGCTCTTGCTTCCGTTCTGAAGCAGGTTCAGCTGGGCGTGATACACGTGGTTTAATTCGCCAGCATCAGTTCAATAAAGTAGAGCTTGTGAAGTTCGTAAAACCAGAAGATTCTTATGAAGAGTTAGAAAAGTTAACAAATGATGCAGAACGCGTGTTACAATTATTAGAGTTGCCATATCGCGTTATGAGCATGTGCACAGGCGATTTAGGATTTACAGCAGCGAAGAAATACGATATTGAAGTATGGATTCCAAGCTATGGCACATATCGTGAAATTTCTTCTTGTAGTAATTTTGAAGCTTTCCAAGCGAGACGTGCAAATATCCGTTTCCGCCGTGAACCAAATGGAAAACCAGAACATGTTCATACATTAAATGGATCTGGTCTTGCAATTGGACGTACGGTTGCAGCTATTTTAGAGAACTACCAACAAGAAGATGGTACAATTATAATTCCAGAAGTTCTTCGCCCTTATATGGGAGGAAAAACAGTTATTAAGTAAATTTAAACATTCATCGGTATGAGTGATTGGTAATTATGAGCGTTGTCAGTACTGTAATGTAGGAAGGGGAAAGTAAAATTTTCCTTTCCTCATAATTTATTTTAGTAGGGTTGACTAACTGTTTTTCTTTTGATATTATATTTGATGTCAATATGGAGGTATACCCAAGTCTGGCTGAAGGGATCGGTCTTGAAAACCGACAGGCGGCGAGAGTCGCGCGGGGGTTCGAATCCCTCTACCTCCTCCAGATATAATTGACAACAGCGCATATAAGTGGAGATTGGAGAACTCGTTACCAACACGTAACGAGTTTTTATTTTAAAACCAATCATAAAGTATGGTGTAAGGTAATTTTGTCCTTATTACACACTCATATTCCGATGATTATCTTCATAGATATGAAAGGAGTCAACATGGATCTTATTATACAAACGTTTCCTTTAGATGGAAAAACTTTATATTATGTACAATGTCCTGTCTGTAAGAACAATAGAATTTTAAACAGTGGTGCAAACGTATCACGCATTATTAGTGATGATACATTCCGTAAACTTTGTGGTTGTACTTGTGATGTAAAACCAGCTACGAGTAAAGTAGAGGCGCCAAAACAAGTTAAAAAAGCAGCTGTAAAGAAAGAAGCAGCTCCAAAACGTACAGGTAAAGTATTAACGGCAGTAATTAACGGGAAAGAAATGACTGTTAAAGAGATTGCTGAAGCATACGATATTAGTACAAGTACTGTTCGTCAGCGCATTAACGCAGGAAAACCTGAGAGTGAAATTATTGCTCCAACAAAGAAGAAGTAATTTAATAGGAAAACCCGTGCATATGCACGGGTTTTTTATTTTACAAGTTTACGTGTTTGTTTTAAAAAATGGCCAATTTTTTTTATGATTGGTTCGATTGAATCACCATCTTTTAAAATATCGTACTCATTAATATTTAAGCGTAATACAGGGCATGAATTAAAGTTGTTAATCCAGTTTTCATAACGTCCATGCATTTCTTTCCAGTACTCAATTGGTGTTTGCTGTTCCATTGGGCGCCCGCGTTCTTGAATACGATCGACAATATCATCGAAAGAACCTTCTAAGTAAATTAATAAGTCTGGATGAGGGAAGTAAGGAGTCATGACCATAGCGTCAAATAAACCTTTGTATGTTTCATAATCAGTTTCCGTCATTGTTCCTTTTTCATGATGCATCTTTGCGAAAATTCCAGTGTCTTCGTAAATGGAACGATCTTGAACAAAACCGCCACCATATTCAAAAATTCTTTTTTGTTCCTTAAATCGTTCTGCTAAAAAGTACACTTGTAGGTGGAAGCTCCAGCGAGTGAAGTCCGCATAGAACTTGTCCAAATATGGATTGGAATCTACTTTTTCAAATGATGTGCGATAACCTAAAGCATTAGCTAATGCAGTTGTCATAGTTGATTTACCCACACCTACTGTTCCGGCGATAGTGATTACTGCGTCATTGGGTATATCATATTTTTGCCTTAAATTCATTATTATTTCGACTCCTTTAAGAGAGTATTTTGAAGGGCAGATAGGATAACGTTTAAATCATCAGGATTTTTTACAAAATCCATATCGTCGCCATTAAATTTCAATACTGGTATTTCCGGATGATCTTTTTTAAAAGCATCCATTGCTGTTTCATAATCTTTTGTGAGCTGTAGTAAGTAATTTGGATCCATGTTTTTTTCAAATTCTCTTCCGCGCATGGCGATTCGCTTTTGCAATGTCTCTAGGCTAGCTGTTAAATAAACAATGACATTTGGCACAGGCATATCTTGTGTAAGGATACGATAAATTTGCATGTATTTGTCATATTGAGAGTCTTTTAATGTGCGGGATGCAAAAATTAAATTTTTAAAGATATGGTAATCCGCTACTACTGGTTTCCTTTGATTCAAGTACTTTATGTTAATGTCTTCTAATTGTTTGTATCTATTACAAAGAAAGAACATCTCTGTTTGAAAACTCCATTCGTCGATGTCTTCATAGAACTTTCCTAAAAAGGGATTTTCATCAACAATCTCTTTTAGTAAGTGGAGTTGCATGTGAGTTGAAATTTCCTTCGCAAGTGAAGTTTTTCCAACACCAATTGGTCCTTCAACCGTGATAAATGGTACTCCGGTCACGCTGTTTCCTCCTTTCAATCAGTGATTTACCGTGACTACTAAAAACACAAAACAGAATTATTGTAGCACAAGAGGGAAGCGAGCGGGTTAATTTGATATAAAAAGTTAGAAAATAGATATATGTATTAATTAAATTTTATTTTGGTTGATGATGTTATATTTGCTTTCAATGTAGTTTCCATTATTTTTAAAGCATGTATATTATCTTGGTCGTTGTTAGAGGCGATACAATCCTGTGGTACATACAATTTATAATTTCTCATATGAGCATCATTAGCTGTAAATAGGATACATATATTTCCGGCAACCCCTGTTAATATTAGATTTTCTATTTTTAAATAACCTAGTAATGAATTTAAAGGTGTTTCATAAAAAGCGGAATAATGTGGTTTAATAAAAATGTACTCATCAAAACTTGGAGCAATCTTATGGATTATATTTTCGCTATATTCATTTGTGCAATGAGTAATAAGTTGGTCGATATCAGATCTCCAAAGTTGATAATGGTCATTAACGTAAATTATAGGATAGCCGAAGGATTTCATTTTTTTCTTTAATTGTAAAATAGGGTTTGTTATAGTTTCGCATTTTTTAGCTAGAATGGGTCCGTGGGAAAATTGAAAGTCATTAATCATATCGATAATGAGCAAGGCGGTATTTTTCATATGTAATCCCCTCTCTTTTTTCTTTTAGGGTGGATTGAATTTGTAAAAGTTATCCCCTGTGTAGTAAATGGAAATAAGTGTACTTTATTTGTAATGAAAGGACTATGTTATGGAACAAGATCAAGATATTTATTTTATGCAATTAGCGATAGAAGAAGCTAAAAAGGCAGAGGAAATACAGGAAGTACCAATTGGAGCAGTTATAGTGTTAGATGGTGAGGTAATTAGTGTTGCTCATAATTTAAGGGAAACTGAGCAAAGATCAATAGCTCATGCTGAGTTGCTAGCGATAGATGATGCATGTAAAAAATTAGGGACATGGCGTTTAGAAGATGCAACATTGTATGTAACATTAGAACCTTGTCCAATGTGTGCGGGTGGAATTGTTTTATCACGAGTGAAGCGAGTTGTATATGGTGCAAGTGATCCGAAGGGCGGATGTGCAGGGACATTGATGAATCTTTTAACGGATGAACGCTTCAATCATCAATGTGAAGTAGTATCTGGTGTACTAGAGGAAGAATGCGGTACGTTGTTAACAAACTTTTTTAGAGAGCTTCGTAAAAAAAGAAAAGCAATAAAAAAATTAGAGAAGAATACTGGGAACTAACGTATTTGCATTTTCTAAAGAAACAAGTTATACTGATAATGCCTTTAATGAAGGCAACCGAATATTGGTTTTAACTTTGCCGTGCTAAGCGGGGAGGTAGCGGTGCCCTATACTCGCAATCCGCTCTAGCGAGGCCGAATCCCCTCTCGAGGTTATGTTGCTGTAAGGTCTGCCTTAAGTAAGTGGTGTTGACGTTTGGGTCCTGCGCAACGGGACCCCGTGAACCTTGTCAGGTCCGGAAGGAAGCAGCAATAAGCGGGTCTTCTCGTGTGCCGCAGGAGTGCCTGAACCGAGCTAACTGCTTGAGTAACGCTTATGGTACGTAATCGACGGAGGGTGCACGGCAGTTATATATGTATACAAAACTCACCTTAATACAAAGGTGAGTTTTTTGTATAGAAAATAACTTTTGGAATCTATAAACAGAATGGGTTATAATAAATGAGATAATAACCTTTGAGGGAGGCCGTATTTTCGTGTCATACCAAGCGTTATACCGAACATGGAGACCGCAAAAGTTCGAAGATGTAGTCGGTCAAAAGCACGTGACAAAAACGTTGCAAAATGCCCTTCTTCAAGAGAAAGTTTCACATGCTTATTTATTTTCTGGCCCGAGGGGAACAGGAAAAACGACAATTGCAAAAGTATTTGCAAAAGCAATTAACTGTGAACATGCTCCGGTAGCTGAACCTTGTAATGAATGTCCTTCTTGTTTAGGAATCACACAAGGATCCATTTCAGATGTATTAGAAATTGATGCGGCTTCAAATAACGGTGTAGATGAAATTCGAGATATTAGAGATAAAGTAAAATACGCTCCAAGTGCTGTAGAATATAAAGTATACATTATTGATGAAGTTCACATGCTTTCTATGGGTGCATTCAATGCGCTTTTAAAAACCTTAGAAGAGCCGCCAGGACATGTTATCTTTATTTTGGCGACAACAGAACCTCATAAGATCCCACCTACAATCATTTCACGTTGTCAGCGCTTTGAATTCCGAAAAATATCAGTGAATGATATTGTTGAGAGATTATCAACGGTCGTGACAAATGAAGGTACGCAAGTGGAAGGTGAAGCATTACAAATTGTTGCGCGTGCTGCCGAAGGTGGTATGCGTGATGCGCTTAGTCTTATTGATCAGGCTATATCTTATAGTGATGAGATTGTTACGACAGAAGATGTATTGGCCGTAACAGGATCTGTTTCTCAGCAATACTTAGGCAATTTAGTAGAGTGCATACGTGAAAATGATGTATCAAGAGCATTGCAAATCATAGATGAAATGATGAGTAAAGGGAAGGATCCAGTTCGTTTTATGGAGGATTTCATTTACTATTATCGTGATATGCTTTTATATCAAACTTCACCACAACTAGAACATATGTTGGAACGAGTAATTGTAGATGATCAATTCCGTAAGTTGAGTGAAGAAATGCAACCGGAAGTGATCTATGAGATTATTCATACCCTTAGTAAGGGACAACAGGAAATGAAGTGGACAAATCATCCGCGTATTTTCTTAGAAGTTGTTATGGTGCAATTGTGTCAACAGTTTATGATGCAAGCAAATGGTACAGATCGTTTGCAAGCAATTATGAACAGGATGCAGCAACTGGAGAAAGAGTTAGAGCAAGTCAAAAAGAACGGTGTGCCAGCAGGTGTACAACAGGAAGTAAGAGAGACACGTGCAACACCAAAACCGGTACGAACAGGAAGTATGAAAATTCCTGTCGGACGTGTAAATGAAGTATTAAAACAAGCGAAGCGTCAAGATTTAGAACAATTAAAAGCTGTATGGGGTGAGTTGTTAGGAAGACTCAAATCATATAACAAAGTAGCGTTTGCCGTTTTACTTGAAAATAGTGAACCAGTGGCAGCTTCAGATGACACTTACGTTTTAGCATTTCAATATGAGATTCACTGTAAGATGGCGAGCGAAAATCGAGAAGCTATGGATACAGTAGAACAAGCTTTATTTGAATTGCTAAGTAAAAGGTTAAATATGATTGCCATTCCAAAAAGTGAATGGGGTAAAATCCGTGAAGACTTTTTACAACGTGAAGGTGGAGAGTCTGAAGAAAGCCCGGAGAAAAAGGAAGACCCTCTTATAGAAGAGGCAGTGAAGTTAGTAGGGCAAGAACTCATTGAAATAAAAGAGTAATAATAATTAGGAGGAATTAATTATGATGCGTGGCGGAATGGGAAATATGAATAACATGATGAAACAAATGCAAAAGATGCAAAAGGACATGGCGAAAGCACAAGAAGAGCTTGGTGAAAAAACAGTTGAAGGTACAGCTGGCGGCGGAATGATTACAGTTATTGCAAATGGTCACAAGCAAATTCTTGAAGTGAAGATTAAAGAGGAAGTTGTAGATCCAGAAGATATCGAAATGTTACAAGACTTAGTATTAGCTGCAACAAATGATGCACTTAAAAAGGCTGATGAGCTTTCAAACTCTACAATGGGTAAATTTACAAAAGGCTTAAACTTACCAGGTGGAATGTTCTAGGAGGATATTGATACATGCATTATCCAGAACCAATATCAAAACTAATCGATAGTTTTATGAAGTTGCCAGGTATCGGACCGAAAACAGCGGTTCGATTGGCATTTTTCGTATTAGATATGAAAGAAGATGATGTGTTAGGTTTCGCGAAAGCACTTGTAAATGCGAAGCGAGATTTAGCGTACTGTTCTGTATGCGGACATATTACTGATCGTGATCCTTGTTATATTTGTAATGATTCACATCGAGATCAATCAGTTGTTTGTGTCGTGCAAGAACCGAAAGATGTAATCGCGATGGAAAAAATGAAAGAGTATCAAGGTGTATATCATGTGTTACGTGGTGCGATTTCTCCTATGGAGGGAATTGGACCGGAAGACATTAATATCCCGCAACTCTTAAAGCGACTACATGATGAAACGGTACAAGAAGTGATATTAGCAACAAACCCTAATATTGAAGGGGAAGCTACAGCGATGTATATCTCCCGCCTCTTAAAACCTACAGGCATTAAAGTAACTCGTATTGCACATGGTCTGCCAGTTGGTGGAGATTTAGAATATGCAGATGAAGTGACATTATCCAAAGCGTTAGAAGGGCGCAGAGAAGTATAAGAGGAGAAACAAAAATGTTCTTTCAAAAAAAGGGTAAATTGCGTAAAGAGTATGACGATAAGTTAATTGTACTTTTGGAAAAAGTGAAGAATGAGTGGTTACGTCAGAAGAGAATGGTCGAACAAAGTGTAGAACCGTCTCAAGATGTCATTTGTTCTTTGAAAATAGCAGAGGCGAAATATTTCTTTTTGTTGAAAGAAGCAAAGCGTCGTCCTGTAAAAATGGAACAATGGTAAAAGGTTCTGCTTTCTAAGCAGGCCTTTTTATTTTTTTTTATGCTGAGGTATTGTTTTATTTAGTTTATATGAAAGAGATGCTGCATATGATAACTGTTCTTTTTTATTGTCTTGTCCCATACAAATAGATGTATAGGTCATTCATAAGGAGGAAAAAATGAATTCTACAATTATTATTGTTGGTATTCTTACTTTAGTATTTATTTTTCTTGTTTTTGGTGTTGCCTCTAAGCCATTACGTTTTATAGGTAAGGTGATTTTTCATGTTACTTTAGGAATAGCATTGCTTTTTATCGTAAATGTTGTAGGGACATATTTTGATTTTCATATCCCAATTAACATGGGTACAACAGCAATAACGAGTTTATTAGGTCTACCGGGTGTGGCAGCATTAGTGATTATTAAGCTTTATATCATGCCAAGATAAAATTATTTTGGCATTTTTTTAAAAAGTGTTGACTATTAAATGATTAATATGGTAAATTAATAAGCGTCGTCAGGGACGAAAGAAAAAGTTGTTGACAGATTTAATGCAAAATGTTAAATTATAAAAGTCGCTGAAACGCGATGTTGAACTTTGAAAACTAAACGAAACAAACAACGTGAAACGTCAATTTTTATTTTAGATGCTAGACAAACTAACTTTATTGGAGAG
>NZ_JAKUGK010000017.1:0-24128 GCF_022663885.1 Bacillus cereus group sp. BfR-BA-01330 | reverse complement strand
TCATCCTGAGCCAGGATCAAACTCTCCAATAAAGTTAGTTTGTCTAGCATCTAAAATAAAAATTGACGTTTCACGTTGTTTGTTTCGTTCAGTTTTCAAAGAACTACTTGGCCGCTCATTTGCGACTTCCTTATGTTAACATCTTCGTTAGTTAATGTCAACTAAGTTTTTCATTTCGTTTGTCGCTTTCGACGTTAATGTCATCGGCGACTTGTTCTATATTACACCTCTAAGCTCTAATCGTCAATATATTTTTATAAAAAATATAAAAAGGCTTATTTTAAAATAAGCCTTTTTATCACATATCATTCTATTCATTTATTATTTTTCTATAATTGGTAACGAGACGATAAATTGAATAGTGCCATCCCTATATTCCGCTCGAATACTACCACCTTGTAACTCAACAATACTTTTCGCAATCGCTAAACCGAGTCCCGACCCTTCCGTTACTCTACTTCGAGATTGATCCTTCTTATAGAAACGTTCAAACAAATTCGCTAACTCTTCTCTTGTAAACTCTTCACTATGATTCGCAATTACAATTTGTATATCCCTACGCTGCCTTTGAAGAGAAACTTTTATCTCTCCATCATCTTTACTATACTTAATTGCATTCATTAGTAAATTATCAAATACACGAACCATCTTTTCCGAATCAATCGATGCATAAGCACGTTCCTCAGGAAACTTCTTAACAAAAGTAAGTCCATGCTCTTCCGCTTGCGGTACTAACTCTTCTATTAATTGCTCAAGCAACTCATTTACACATACTTCTTGTTTTTCTAATACAACTTGTTCATTTGTTAACTTCGTATACTCAAATAAATCTTCTATTAAATTTTTTAACTGCTCCGACTTTGCAAAAGCAATTCTCGTATACTCATCGTGTTGTTCTTTATTTTCATATTTAGAATCTCGAAGTAATCGTAAGTAACCCATAATAGAAGTAAGTGGTGTACGCAAATCATGCGATACATTTGTGATAAGCTCATTCTTTTGCTTTTCTAATTTACGTTCCTTTTCTATATTATTCATAAGCTCTTCTGCCATATTATTAATATTCTCCGTTAAAGCTGCAATCTCATCTTCACCTTTTTTCTCAATGCGGTAGGCTAAGTTACCTCTTTCTATTTCCTTTACGCCTTGTGCCATTGCTTCAATCTGCTTCATCTTTCTCTTTGTTATATAGAAGAAAGAGAAAATGAATACAAGTACACCAATTAAAAACGGGAATGGTCCTTCTTGCGTATCATATATTACCTCTCCCTCTGGAATTCCACTAACAAACATGTACAAATTCTTTCCTTCAATAGTAATAGGTGAAAAAGATATAAACTCTTTTCTTGTACTTTCAAATACATTTCTACCATCTGTATAATTAATCGCGAATGATGCTGCATTACGAATCGTATTATGCAAATCGATTTGCTCTTCTTGCGCTTGCTTTGTTTTATATAAAACTTTACCACTTTCATCAGTAACCAATATCTTCAAAGCTCTAGACCCTTGCTCTAAATTTTGGTTCTCCATTTCGATCATATTTGATATAGCTTCTAATTTATTTTCATGAACCGAACTATTTGCCGCTCCTTGAGCTTGGTGATTAATTTGTTCCATACCAGCCCGATAATCGATAGTTGCTTCACGATTCGCATTCTCAAAAAACGGTGCTGCTGCCTTTGCTGACAAAACTCCTAATAACGCACAAGCAGCAAAAGTAGTAATCAATTGAATCCTTATACTCTTTCGTACGCTCTTTACTAATTTCTCAATTAATTGTCTTATTTTCCTTATATAAGTAAACGGATTAAATATCTTTTTCAATCTTATACCCCACTCCCCATACTGTTTTTATATATCTAGGTTTCCTTGGATTCTCCTCAATCTTTTCACGCACTTTTCGAATATGCACCATTACAGTATTATCAGACTGGAAAGATCGTTCGTTCCACACCTTTTCATAAATTTGCTCCGCACTAAACACCATACCTGGATTTCTAGCTAGCAATTCTAAAATTGAAAATTCCCTCGGAGTTAGTTTCACTTCTTCTCCCTCTACAATAACTTTATGGGTCGAGATGTTGATTTTCATCTCCCCAATTTCTAACTCGTCCTCATTTTGAATAGCGAAACCATTCATTTTCATATAACGGCGTAACTGAGATTTAATTCGTGCAATTAGCTCTAACGGATTAAACGGCTTCGTTACATAATCATCTGCCCCTGTTGTTAATCCTAAAATCTTATCCATATCTTGCGTTTTGGCAGAAAGCATAATAATAGGCATTTCTTTCGCTTCCCTTACCTTCATACACATATGAATACCATCCACTTTCGGCATCATAATATCTAATACGACTAGATGTACTTCATTTTCTTCCAATAGACGTAATCCTTCTTCTCCGTCTCCTGCTTGTAATACTTTATATCCTTCATTCTTTAAATAGATTGTAATTAAATTCCGAATTTCTTTTTCATCATCTACGACAAGTATTGTTTCGTGTGCCACAATATCTCCCCCATCACTTTTTTAATCCCTAACTTCTATTATAGGAAAACTTCTGAAGAAAAACGCTCGGAAATCCTTAAGATTTTCTGAAGACGCAAAAAAGGTCTAGACTCCCCTTAAGTCTAGACCTTTAAAAAACCCCTTTTATTTACGAACGTAGATGAAATATAGTACGAATAAAACTCCCATAACATACATAATCGGATGAACCTCTTTACGACGACCACTTACTACCATTGTAATTGGATAGAAGATAAATCCAATCGCAATCCCAGTTGCGATACTATACGTAAGTGGCATAGAGATAATTGTAAAGAATGCTGGCACTGCAATCTCGAATTTCTTCCAATCAATTTCCCCTAAGGAAGAAACCATCAAGATTCCTACAATAATTAAAGCCGGCGCCGTTACAGCTGGCGTTACAACACTTAGTAATGGCGAGAAGAATAGTGCCAGTAAAAAGAATCCTGCTGTTACAACTGCTGTAAATCCAGAACGCCCTCCTGCTGCTACCCCTGCAGACGATTCAATGTAAGACGTTGTTGTTGATGTACCAAGAATCGCACCAATTACAGTTGCAATCGCATCTGCAAATAACGCTTTTCCGGCACGTGGTAATTTATTGTTCTTCATTAATCCTGCTTGATTCGCAACCGCTACAAGCGTACCTGCTGTATCAAAGAAATCGATAAAGAAGAACGTTATAATAACAATCCCCATTTGAACTGTGAAAATATCTCCGAAGTGCGTTAACGCCACGCCGAACGTTGGTTCTAGACTCGGTATTGCTCCCACCACAGCTTTCGGAGTATCAATTAATCCTGTTGCTACTCCTAAGATCGCTGTAAGAATCATACCGTAAAATACTGCACCATTAATTTTCTTAATCATGAAGATGATCGTAGTAACAACCCCGAAGATTGCTAGTAACGTTGTACCCTTTGTTAAGTCCCCCAACCCAACAAGAACTGCATCATTTTTCACGATAATTCCGGCATTTTGGAATCCAAGAAATGCAATGAACAATCCGATACCTGCTGCTACTGCAAACTTTAACTCCGATGGAATTGCATTGATGATTTTTTCACGAATACCTGAAGCAGTAAGAATAATAAAGATAATACCTGACATTAATGTTCCGGCAATTGCTGTTTGCCATGGAATCCCCATCGTTAACACTGCTGTATAAGCAAAGAACGCGTTAATTCCCATACCTGGCGCTAAAGCAATTGGATACTTCGCGAAAATACCCATAATTAACGAACCGATCGCTGCCGCTAATGCCGTAGCAACGAATACTGCACCTGGATCCATCCCTGTACCTGCTGGTAACCCTTTAACATTTCCAAGCGACAGCGTAGCAGGATTGACAAATAGTACGTAAGCCATAGATAGAAATGTCGTTAACCCTGCTATGAACTCAGTCTTATAATTCGTACCGAGCTCATCAAACTGAAAATAGCGTTTCATCCTACGTTTCCCCCGTTATATGATTACTCGCCGCATTTCTCCTAGCCCTCTTTTATCCCGAGAAACAAAAAAGGCTTCCATTGCATATATACATGGAAGCGTTCTATGAATAAAGATAAGATTCCCCTCACCTTTATAAAAACGCCTCGTAGTCAAGCCATTTACGGTAGCTAGGTAGAAACTTTCGGGCCATATCCCCGATATTATACGACGGCTATAATATTCACTTTTTGTTTGAATTACATAATCATATTAACTCGACGAAGTAGTTTTGTCAATTTAAAAACGAACGTTTTTATAAACTTTTATAGTTTCGTTCGTATTAACACCAAAATAAAAAAGATCCACCTATGCATAAGCAATAGATGGACCTTTTTATAAATACTATTCCCACTCAATAATGGACGGTACTCCCTGTTTCCTTAAATAACAGCACCTTTTGAAAAAATTCAGTGTTTTGGTGGTGTGTTTGGTGGGAAATACAATCACCGAGCATCTAGTAAGTGAAATCTCCACTAATCTGCTTTTAAATCTGCAAATGTTTCGTTTATCGTTTTTACAAATATTTATAATTATATATCCAGCTCATCACATTTCCACTAATACATTACTAAAATTAATCGTAACACAAATCAACATATTCTTCTAATACAGGCAACAATGGACTTCATAATATTTAAATGTATCGATATTTATAAACAAAAAAAAGCCTAATTATATAATCAGGCTTTTTTTAAGCCGTTAATAAGTTTCCCCGGCCACATTCCTCGATATTAACTACAAACTCTAGTGCTAATATAGATTTAATCTCTGATTCATTAACAACAATAAAGACCAAATCTAGAAAATCATCAACATAACTTATTTGTCCGAATTGTTCGAGGATATATACTTTATTCATGTCATTTAAATGAACTGAAATCTTCTTTTTCATAAGTTCAGTACCTCCAATAAACTTTGTAATTCAAATCGCCCATTTCCTTGTTTACTTATCGGCTGATCAACTAATGGTGTACAACTACTTATAAGTATATCTTTAACTCGTTCGATTTCAAGTTTTGGATGGCACGCGGCTACTATTCCCGCTACTATAGGAGCAGCAAAAGAGGTTCCGCGATACAAATCTGGTACTCCTTCATAAATAGTTAATCCATTGGCAGGAGCAAGTAAGTCCGGTTTGTTAAATCCATTTATATGCCCCTTATTACTAAAGAATGCAACTTTATTCCCATCTTCACTTATTCCTCCTACAGAAATCATTTTTTCTGCACAGGACGGGCAACGAGCGGTTTTTCCTTTATCTCCATCATTTCCAACTGCCCCAATAATTATGTATCCTAAATCAACCATTTTATTTATTGCTTTTGATAAAAAACAATTCCCCTGGCAATTCCTATCAAATCCTATTGACATATTTATTACTTTTATTCCTTCAATTCCCCTTATCCATTTCAAGGCCCTATGTACTGATTCTTCATCAATACCATCTTCATGACAAACCTTTGCGGAATAAATCTTTGCCATACTAGCATATTTCTTTACAATAGATATCACTATATTTCCATGTCCTAAATGAGCCAATGGATTAGGACCCGACGAAAAATTTTCAGCGTCCTCTACTTTTCCACAAAATTCTTCATTGTAACCCGAATCAATAACTGCTATTCCGATACCTAATCCATATAATCCTGCATTTCTAAGCGATATATTCTCTATATCTGGTTTACTATGAACTTTTATCTCTGCATTATTATTTTTTCTTGGTTTTCCAAGTAAATAACCTATTCCACACTCTTCGAAATCATTTATAAAATCTATTTGTTTTAAGACCTCTGAAGATTCTGCTTTTATAATTGCAAATTCAGGCATGAAGTTTTCATCATAAAATCTTAGCTCTAAATGCTGTTCACTTAATTTTTCTTTTAAAGTTTTATAATTAAAAGTCTGATTTAAATTAATGTTAAATTTTTTCATTATCCCTATATCCTTCCCCTTTAAACTTACAATACCATTCGACATAAATCCTAATTTCCCTTCCAAACTTTACATATAATTTCTATAAAAGATAGAATTTCAAATCCATCTCTCTTCTTTATAAAGATAATTAATTTATTATAATTGATTAAAGATAAGTTTGTATACAATCCACTTTGGATAAATATTCAAATTAATATAGTGTTATTAAAAAAGCATCCATATTTTTCATTAGAAAGCTTAAAGTCCAAATTGATACTTTACACATCACACAATCTACAAATATATAATTGTATTAACAAGTATTAATCCATAAAGAAAACCTAACATTTTTAGTTAGGCTTTTTTATGCAACGTTTAAAAATATCCTTCTACAATTTCTAGCTCTATCTTGTCTTTGCTCCAACTGTTTGAAATTCCGAACGCACTTTACAGCGAGCCTTTCTCCATGTTGCAAGCAGTATCAGCACCCTAACACTTTTCTTTCTCTCTAAATAAAATTATCCTCTTACATTACTTTTATTTAATACTTGATTACCATTAAATATAATTTTTGTACGTTCAGCCGTTTTGATTTCAATATTTCCAGTCATTGCGTCAGCTATTGCAGTATCAGCACCACTCCACATATGAGCATAGTGCTTTAAAGTAATCTCTGGACTTGAATGCCCCATACGTTGAGATAAAACAAGCACCGATACATTAAATTCATTGATGAGATATGAAGCATGGGAATGACGTAATCCCTTTGCTTGTATCTTTTTCACTCCTGCGAATTTAGAATATCGCTCAATAATTCTTGATATCGTTGATTTAATCATCGGTAGACCATCATAACTAAACACAAAATCATTTTCCTTACCTAATCCAATCTCTGTTTGCCTACTTTTCCAGTCATTTAAAATTTTGATAGTGTCATCATCCAGTGCTACTATTCTCTTTCCATCTTCTGTTTTCGTATATGAATTCCGTTTCCAATCCGTTCTGTTTTTCAGAATAAGCATATGATGAATCCGTATACGTTTCTTTATTAAATCAATGTCATTCCAATATAAAGCTGTTCCTTCATTCACACGAATCCCTGTCATATAATAGACCCACAACATAACGAAATTTAGGTGTTCATAAAAATCACCAATATAAATTTGATTTATCACTTTTTCAAATTCTTGTTTCGTCCAATAGGGTACAATAGCTTTTCCTTTGTTGATTGCCCTAACCTTTTTTGAAATATTGTATTCTAAATATTGCATTTCCACAGCTTTATCTAAGCTTTTACGAAATGTTCCAAAAACTAGACTTGCATAGGATTGAGCATATCCAGCTCCTCCATTCTCTTGACTTGTTAATAACCATGTACGAAAATTTTGTACGTCCTCCACTGAAATAGAACGGAGAGGAATAGAAGCAAACCTATCTCTTATCTTTTCCAATATTCTTTTCTTAATAGAAAAGGTACTTTCTTCAACGTCTGTTTGATAATACGGTATATACACAGTATTCATAAATTGCTCGTAAGTCATTTTATAGTTAGCGTAACTATTGACTTTATGATATTCTCTCTTTAATCGAGTTAACTCTTTATTAGCTTCGAACGCGGAAGAAAAGGGCTTTCCATTAACGTCTTTTCTTCCTTTTTTTCGTATTCGTTTTCCTGTAATCCGATCAATGCCAAATTCTGATTGATAAAAGAAATTCCCTTTATCATCAACATATACACCAGGGTATTTTGTTGTTTGCTGCGTTCTATTCTTCATTAAGAATTACTCATTTCTGTTATAAGAGAAACTCCTAAAATGGATTCAACCACATCCCTCGGTACTCTTCCTAGTCTTTTGTTGTTATAATACGGACAACCTTTTTGCACCATGATTGCTTTTGCTTGCCTAATTAGTGAAATAGCTTGATATTTCTTATATCCTAGTCTAATTAAATCATCTTTACATATTGTTGTACCCATCACAACAACCCCTTTCCACGCTAATATTCATCCTCACTCATAAGTTCTAAAACACGTTGCTCAATTAATGTTTGGTCGGACTCAGTAATTTTTTCTTTCCCCATATGTATTAACTCTTTCAAATAAAGCTCAGCATATTTTTCACCATATACACGCCTAAATGACTCATAGAGCATACTGATTGATTTTACTGTAGCATTTTCAACCCAATTTTTCTTTTTCTTTAAAGTGAGCTTTTCACGCTTTACTTTTAAGGGAATTACCTCAATACCATCTACAAATTTTTGCCACCATCTCATTGTAGGAAGTCTATTTTTATTATGTAAATCACTAGCACTCTTAGGTTGTGTCTTGAAACAATAATGAGCTGATAAAATACCTTTAACTATAGTATTAAGTGGTTTCCCATTAGATATTTGAAGAGCAACTTGCATCGCTTTATTTCCGGTCAGCTCTAGTTCCCATCTGACCCACTTTTCAACATTTACAACTTCATCTGCATTATCTCTTCTTTCTTGTTTCTTATCATAGATTCGTAATATTTGCGGAGATGCACCAATATACAATGTAAAACCGGTCAATTTCCCATCAAGAATCCTACCACTATTTATTTCAATAAATTTATGACTTTTCGTACTTAATTGTCCTCGTTTCACATAATCCTGCAACGCTTTTACAGATGGAGTAGAATCATCAAAAATATCTAAAGCCAAATCTATTCTTGATACCTTACCTTGTATTTCTAAAATAACTGATACAAATTTGTACCAATGCCAACCATCAACCCTCGACATGTATTCTTCATATTGTCTACACGCTTGCCCAGACATATCTATAAGAACACTACTATGACTTCGTGAAGAATGAAGCTTTATATTCGCAAAGCTAATGCACATATCATAAGTGGGATATGGAGACCCCTTAATCTCTGAAGAAAATTCAGAAATAGGGATTCCTAAAACTTCATCAGCGACTGCCGGCAACCCACTATTTGGAATTGAACAACGAAGGTAATCAATTAAGCACTGATTACTTCGCTTTTGACTCATGTACTTCACCAATAGTGTAACTATCAGCTTCAATTTTAAGTTCTGCATACTGCCATGTATCGATCATTGGCTTACCTTGTCCGACAAATGTTTTCTTTTGCACCTTTTTAGGTTTTACTTTAAGACCGGTAAAAGAAATTGGAATAAATTCACCATCTTCATAATCATCAAAGATAGGTAGGCTATCTTGTTTTTCAATAACTACAGTAATAGGCGAGCCAATTTCAGTACCACCATTTTGTAATACAAGCTCAATAAATGGTCTATCGTAAACTTTAAAAGTTATTGCATACTTACCTGTTTCAACTAGCTCACCATTTAGATTCTTTTCTTTTTCAATTCGAGTAGAAAAACCATCTTTTTGCACTAACATTGCTGTAGGAACTTTAAATTGTTTAATATCAAAGTGAAAATCACCTAATTCAACATTTTCCGAGTCATTTAAAGAATGTAATATTGACGATTTTAAAATTAATTTTCCCATATTTTAAAACTCCTTTTTATCATTTTGAAATCCCGAACTCCCGGGATTTTGAGTAACGCTCCAGACTTAGAGCCCCAAAGAGTTTCGCAACTTCTATTGAGGGAGATTCACCAGTGTTACCCACTGGTCGCTTCACTAATTTTGGTTATTTATAAGTGTTGGGCAAAGAACGCCCAACAGGGCATAACTTTTCACGAGCGTTTCTTGCCACTCCGTTTGTCGACTAACGTCGCCACCGAAACCCTCGCAAAAAGTTACGCTCAATTTTTTTGATTGATGAAATCACTTTATTTAGAGGTATCAGTCATTTGCTGATTTCCCATCAATTTTTCTATTTCTGCTATAAAGTCAAAGTCTTTGTCTATATATGGGGTTTCAAAATAGACTGGGGCAGTGTGAATGCCATCCAGTTGAATATATCCACCACCTTTCTCTGTAACCGTCTTATATTCAACGTTATTGGTATCAAATATCATGTTATAGCCAATTGAGTCCATAGCACCTAAACCTGCTTTAAAACCCATCTGTGCCCTTATATTCGTAGGCAGGTCATCTGCTGAAGGACGTTGCATAAGTATTTCTATCATGACGCCTGCTTGTCTGCCTTTCATAACGATTTGAAAAACGTAATCTAGAGCTTCTTTAGCAATTTTCTTATCTACAGAATGCATAAAAGCTGAAAATTCATCAAAAATGACAATGACAATAGGCAAGTTAAAGTCCCTATAGGTTTTACCAAAAGCCGACACATTATCGAAATATTCGGAATAACGTTCTTCCATTAATCCCACGACTTCTCTTAGCATTTTGCATATTTGATTGGCTTCTGTAGCAACTTTCTCTTCAAATCCCGTAACAAAACGCAAAAGGCTCAAGTCTGCTTTTTTAGGGTCAACAATTCTTAAATCAGCTTGAGGAGATAAATTCAAGTAAGAAACTATTTTTCCCAAAATAAAGAACGACTTGCCCGATCCAGTCCCTCCGACTACAAGCGAGTGTACTACCTTGTGGAGTTCGTAAGATATATTTCCAGTAATTCTAATTTCATCTGAATCATTTGATTTACTTATTGCTGAAGCTAGGTTAATTCGTTCGTCTTTGTATTTTAAGAAAGCATAATCAACATAGTTAACGGTTATATTTATTGATTCTAGTTCCATTCCTAAAGTAGCTTCAAGGTTTTCGCCAAGATTGGTAGCTTCTTTTGTAAATCGGTCACCATTTCTTGCTATTCGTACATATACTTTTTCGTTATCCTCTTTGAAATAAATTTGAATAACTCTCTCAATTATTCGTTCTTTTACTTTTTTCCCATCTTCCTCAACCTCAACTACAGTTTCATCAAACAATTTTATCGAATGAATCATATAGGCTAGATTATTAGCAATCCATGACCTATGGCCCTTAACAAAGTCAAAGTAGAATCTAATACTTTTATAAATAGATACCACCCAAAGAACTACTATTAGTACATCAACGAAGCTATTGAAACTCATATAGCCATGAATCACAGGAATATCAATTATTAGTGGGGGGATAGCGTTTGACACCTTCACAAAGAAAACCGTCAGCATAAGGATGAATATTACAAAGAAATATTTTAATAATTTATTTTTCCTTTGTGGATATACAACCTCTTGCCAATCATCGTTTCTTTTATTGATTATGTTTGTAAGTGCATTTCGCTTCATGGATTGCTCCTTTCAAATCTTATTAGCTTAGTTTCCTTTTTCCCACACTGATGAAAATCCCGCTAAAATTTTTACCAAGAACTCATATGAGACACCTCTAGTACTGCCATTAGGATATATCGCTTTATTAGCCACTTCTTTCAAATCTAAATGTAACTGACTTCCTTTAGGCATTCGTTCTTTAATTTTTTCAATTTCAGATCCGGTCGCTTCTTTCGCAAACACATCCCATTCAATTAGGAACCCATTTTCAAGTAGCCACTCAATCGGTTCTGAGGATTGGCTATTTCCCTCTGTATTTGTATTCTCACAGTTAATACCTTCCCCATCAAAGAAATCAGTAACCCTTTCTTTATAGTGCTCCCTTCGCCCAAAGCTAGGAAGATTTTGACCTTTTATCACTTCACTTACTACTTCATAAAAAGCACCGTTAAGAGCTTCCCAAATATTATTGGAATCACAATAAACAAGTATTGTCTGCTTATTCTGTCCGTTTTTAGCTTCATCACTGAATCTATCTATAACAATTGTCACTTGGTTCTTTCTCAAAATATTCACCTCTCCGTATCGTGATTAATTTAAGAACGGGAATTAGCCCCCGTTCTATTTTTTCTTAGAATTAAGTAATAAACGTTTTTGAAATAATCCATCAATGTATTTGACTTTCGAGTCCAATTGGTTAATCAATTTGCTAACTTCAAATACGGAACAAGCATATCTACCTGACGAAAGATTCGCAATTAAATCTAATTGCTTCATTGCTCTTTTCATCCTCTTTTCTAACAGTCTTTGGAATTTTTTCTCTTTTGTCGTCATACTATTTTCCTTTCTTCTTTTTAAAATTAATCTTCAATTACAATTTCTCCATTATCACCAATGTGATAATCACCGTTTCCGATAGCTACAGATTCCATATACTCATCTAAATACTCAATGACTTCACGTTGTTCCTCATCTGACAAATTTTCAAATTCTTCTTCAAGCATTTCAATTAATACCTCCCTCACCAACTTTAATCACGCAAATAGACACCAAATTGCGTTAAAATAATATTATCACCATAAATTCACCTGGTCAACACCAAAAATACATATATTTGCGTGATTTTTTGGTGAGTTACTATTGAAAATAAATATTTGTTCTCGAAAAAGGCAAAATAAAAAGGCTAATCTAAAATGATTAACCTTTGTTTTAGTATTTATTTTTCTTCTTTTTTCTTCTTTTCCATTAGTTCAACTTGATTTTTTAGTGCATATCCAATAGCAAAACCTTGAGTTACTTTTCCTCCTCCAGATTCTTCACTAATCAATTTTTGCAACTTTGTTAAGTTCTCTTTTGCTTCAATAGATAATGTAATTGTCATTCTCATAAAATTGCCTCCTATAAATAAACATCCTATTACGTGTCATTTTACCACCAATATGGTGATTTCACAATTTAGTAGAAAAATCATTGAATACACACACTTATCAATTAACCCCCCAAGAAATATATCTTGGGGGGTCTTTTGGTGGTGAACACTATCATAAATCAAGCATTTAAAACATTTAACAAGTTGAAAAACGCTTTAAGATAGGCTTCACAAATATTATTAATTTAATGTCTTATTCCCACTCAATAGTTGCTGGTGGCTTACTCGTTACATCATACACGATACGGTTAACGTGTTTTACTTCGTTTACGATACGTACAGAGATTTTCTCTAATACGTCCCAAGGGATACGTGCCCAGTCAGCTGTCATACCGTCGATAGATGTTACCGCACGGATACCTACTGTGTAATCGTAAGTACGCTCGTCACCCATAACACCTACGCTACGCATACCAGGAAGCGCAGTGAAGTATTGCCAGATTTCACGGTCTAAGCCCGCTTTAATAATTTCTTCACGTAAAATCGCATCAGATTCACGAACGATTTCTAATTTCTCTTCTGTGATTTCACCTAATACACGAATACCAAGACCCGGTCCTGGGAATGGTTGACGCCATACGATTTCATCAGGAATTCCTAATTCAGATCCTAATACACGTACTTCGTCTTTAAATAACGTGTTTAAAGGCTCAATTAATTTGAACTGCATGTCTTCTGGAAGTCCACCAACGTTATGGTGAGATTTAATTGTTTGCGCAGTTGCTGTACCACTCTCAACGATATCTGTGTAAAGTGTACCTTGCGCTAAGAAGTCCATACCTTGTAATTTTGACGCTTCATCATCAAATACGTAAATGAATTCGTTACCGATGATTTTACGTTTTTGTTCTGGATCTTCTACACCTTTTAACTTGTCCATGAAGCGGTCTCTTGCATCCACTTTAATAACGTTCATATGGAAGCCTTCGCTAAATGTTTTCATAACGCCTTCTGCTTCACCTTTACGAAGTAAACCGTGGTCAACGAAAATACATGTTAATTGATCACCAATTGCTTTATGAATTAATACTGCTACAACAGAAGAGTCTACACCGCCACTAAGTGCGCATAGTACTTTTTTGTCTCCAACAGTTTCACGAATCTTTTCTAATTCTACTTCAATAAAGTTCTCCATGTTCCATCCTTCAGAACAACCACATACACCGAATACGAAGTTTTTAATTAAATCGTTACCGTGCTCAGAGTGACGTACTTCTGGGTGGAATTGTACACCGTATAAGTTTTTCGCTTCATTGCTCATACCAGCAATTGGGCAAGACTCACTTGTTGCATCTACTACGAATCCTTCAGGTAAACCCGTTACTAAGTCGCCATGGCTCATCCATACAACTTGCTCTTCTGGAAGGTTCGCATATAATTTTGATTCGTTCTCTACTTTAAGAACAGCTTTTCCGTACTCACGGTGATTTGCACGCTCTACTTTACCACCGAAGTGTTGCGTCATAAGCTGCATACCGTAACAAATACCGAAGATTGGTAAACCTAGTTCAAAGATTTTTTCATCACAATGTAATGCACCTTCACCGTATACACTATTTGGTCCACCAGAGAAAATAATCCCTTTTGGATTCATTGCTTTAATTTCTTCTGCAGTAATTGTATGTGGATGAAGTTCACTGTATACACCGAACTCACGAATTCGACGTGCTATTAACTGATTGTATTGACTTCCAAAATCTAAAACGATAATTGTATCGTGTTGTTTCTTCAAAATAATCACCCCAACGTTAGTTCTCGTATATAAATATTTTCACCAATTTGGCGAAAAGCATTACCAATATAATAAAAAAAGCCAGTCCTCCGCCTCTAGTCTCATAACAAAGAAAAGGCAGGGGTCTGACTTTATAAAGAAAGATAGTCTCCGCTCTTTATAAATATAAGACACACTGCCTTCATAGTCAGGTTGTTTACGGTAACCCGGTAGAGACTCTCAAACCATATCATTGAGGATATATGAAGGATCGTTTTATATTATCTTCCTAGATTCTAACAATGAAGTATCAATATGGTCAAGAGAGAAAGCGACAAAATTCTACAGAAATTCATTTCCTTTTCTAAAAAACATAAAAAAACATCCATTTCTATATAGAAATGGATGTTTTTTAGGACAAACGGAATTACATCATTCCGCCCATACCGCCCATGCCCATGCCGCCCATGTCAGGCATTGCTGGTGCATTTGGTTCTGGCTTGTCAGCTACTACAGCTTCAGTTGTTAAGAACATAGCTGCAACAGATGCTGCGTTTTGAAGTGCAGAACGAGTTACTTTAGCTGGATCTACGATACCAGACTCAAGCATGTTAACCCATTCGCCAGTAGCTGCGTTGAAACCAACGCCTACTTTTTCGCCTTTTAGACGCTCTACAACTACAGATCCTTCTAGACCAGCGTTGATTGCGATTTGACGAACTGGCTCTTCTAGTGCGCGAAGTACGATGTTGATACCTGTTGCTTCGTCGCCTTCAGCTACGATAGAAGCTACTTTTGTGTATACGTTCATAAGTGAAGTACCACCACCTGCAACGATACCTTCTTCTACTGCTGCACGAGTTGAGTTAAGTGCATCTTCAATGCGAAGTTTGCGCTCTTTTAACTCAGTTTCAGTTGCTGCACCTACTTTAATTACTGCTACGCCACCTGCTAGTTTAGCAAGACGCTCTTGTAATTTTTCGCGATCGAATTCAGAAGTTGTTTCTTCTAATTGCGCACGGATTTGACCGATGCGAGCTTCGATTTGTTCTGTGCTTCCTACACCTTCAACTACAGTTGTGTTTTCTTTTGTAACAACAACTTTACCAGCGCGTCCTAAAGATTCAACTGTAGCAGATTTTAAGTCACGGCCTAATTCTTCAGTGATCACTTCGCCACCAGTTAAGATTGCGATATCTTCTAGCATTGCTTTACGACGGTCACCAAATCCAGGAGCTTTAACAGCTACTACATTGAATGTACCACGAAGTTTGTTCACTACTAATGTAGCTAATGCTTCGCCTTCTACATCTTCAGCAATGATAAGAAGTGGTTTACCTTGTTGTACCACTTGCTCTAATACTGGTAAGATTTCTTGAATGTTAGAAATCTTTTTGTCAGTAATTAAGATATATGGGTTATCAAGAACTGCTTCCATTTTGTCAGAATCAGTAATCATGTAAGGAGATGCATAGCCACGATCAAATTGCATACCTTCTACTACGTCTAATTCTGTTGTGAATCCTTTAGACTCTTCTAAAGTAATAACGCCGTCGTTACCAACGCGCTCCATTGCTTCAGCGATTAATTGACCTACTTCTTCGTCAGCTGCAGAAATAGCAGCTACTTGTGCGATAGAAGATTTGCCTTCGATTGGTTTAGAAATCGTTTTTAATTCTTCAATTGCAGCAGTAACAGCTTTTTCGATACCTTTACGAAGACCCATTGGGTTCGCACCAGCTGTTACGTTTTTAAGACCTTCACGAATCATAGCTTGCGCTAATACAGTTGCAGTTGTTGTTCCGTCACCAGCTACGTCATTTGTTTTGCTAGCAACTTCTGCTACTAATTTCGCACCCATGTTTTCGAATGCATCTTCTAATTCGATTTCTTTTGCGATTGTTACACCATCATTTGTAATAAGTGGTGAACCAAATTTTTTCTCAAGTACAACGTTACGACCTTTTGGTCCAAGCGTAACTTTTACTGCGTTTGCAAGAGTGTCGACACCGCGAAGCATCGAACGACGTGCTTCTTCACTAAATTTAATATCTTTTGCCATAATAATTGACCCCCTTGGATTTTTTAAGATTTATATAATTAACCGATAACTGCTAAAATGTCACTTTCACGTAAAATCAAGTAGTCTGTACCTTCATATTTCACTTCAGTACCTGCATATTTTGAGAAGATGATAAGATCACCTGCTGCTACCTCTAAAGCAACACGCTCACCATTCTCAAGCACTCGACCAGTACCTACTGCAACAACTTTACCCTCTTGTGGTTTTTCTTTTGCAGTATCTGGTAATACGATACCACTTGCTGTTTTTTCTTCTGCTTGAACAAGCTCAATTACAACGCGATCACCTAATGGCTTTAGCATGAACAATAACCTCCTCATTTTGTTATGTAAATTTCTTTTATTAGCACTCAAGTCATCCGAGTGCTAACACACTTATAATAATAAATAATCTCAATTTCTTTTGCAAGTAAAAAAATCATAATTTTTTCGCAAATCACTATATAAACTTTCTATATACAATACTGCCTTTACTATATGAATCGTTGTTTCCACTGCTCGTATGTTACAATATGAAAGGACACCCTAAGTTGTTTTCGCTACACATACAACTTTCTCCTGTCTTCTATTATAATTTCAAATAAGGATTTACGAAAAAAACATAATTCAAGAGGTTTATATCGTAGGTAGCATATTTACATGTTATCCTAACTTATCTCATACACTATAGTTAGAAAGGATGGTTAAACCATTTGAAGAAACAATACTGGTGGATTATCATTACATACATTTTAATGCAGTTATCTGGCGTTTTTGGATTACCACTTCTCCTAAAAACAGGACTCTATGATAATAGAGGATTTACCATTGAAGAAAAAGGACAAATCATAACGGGACACTGGGCAATCATTAGCTTCTTTATTGCATTATGTATCGTGCTTTGGTTACTTAGAACAGATATTCGTGACAGGCATTTAGATCCAATGCGCTCTTCTGTTCCAGCTACTATTGGATGGATTTTTATCGGGTTCTTCTTAGCAATCATCTCACAATCCATTGCAGGTATGATTGAAATGTATGTATTTGGGGTTCCACGTGGATCTGAGAATACAGACAGACTGATGGACATCGCAAGAACGATACCTTGGTTCCTTATTGTTGTATCTATAATTGGACCTATCTTAGAAGAAATCGTATTTAGAAAAATTCTATTCGGCACGCTTTATAAGAAGTTTAACTTCTTTATCGCAGCTATCATTAGTTCGCTTGTATTCGCAACAATTCATTTTGATTTTACTCACTTATTGGTATACACTGCTATGGGGCTCGTATTCGCCTTCTTATATGTGAAGACGAAACGTATTATCGTTCCGATTGCAGCTCATGTTGCTATGAATACATTAGTCGCTATTGGGCAAATTTTTATGAGCAATGAACAAATTCAAGAAATGATTAAAGAAGCTGAAAAAATGCAAGGCTTTATCGGAGGATTTTTTGTATGAGAAACTCACCATTGTTCATGGCTGCACTATACTTCCTTCTTGGATGTATCTTTACACGCTTCGCCATTACGAACGTGACAGATACAATCTGGAATATGTGGACAATACTATTTGCAGTTATGGCAACAATTGATTTTAATTTGGCACTTCGCCTTATATTAGTTAAATTCACAAAGAAGAAACAATAATAAAACGCAGAGGTCGCTTCCTCTGCGTTTTATTGTGGATAGTTTTTCAAAAAGTAAACTAATGTTTGTAACTCTACAGCTAAGTCAATATGATGAATTCTAATATTCTCTGATACGTTTAATCGCGCTGGTGTGAAATTCAAAATACCGTGCACGCTTGTTTCAGCTAATCTATCTGCTACAGCTTGTGCTACTGTAGCCGGTACTGTTAATATTGCCACTTGTATATCATTTGATAATCTCTCTTCTAATTCATCTAAATGATATACAGGAATGCCCCCGATTTCTGTTCCAACTTTCTCTTCACTAACATCAAATGCCATTTCAATTTTTGTATTATTGTTTTTCGTGAAATTATAATGTAAGAAAGCGGTCCCTAAATTACCTACTCCAATAAGTGCTACACGTGTTATATCATCTTGATCAAGTGTTTCGCGGAAAAATGATAATAAATAATTTACGTTATATCCATATCCCTTTTTCCCTAACGCTCCAAAATACGAAAAATCTCTTCGTATTGTTGCGGAATCTACTTTTACTGCCTCACTCAATTCGGCCGATGAAACACGCTGCTTACCAGAAAGAGATAAGTTTTGGATAAATCGATAGTATAGAGGCAATCTTTTAGCAGTGGCTTGTGGAATCTTTTGCTGATCCATATGACCTCTCCTCTCTTCCTATCTTTATTCATATACTTTAATCAAATACAGAAGTTTAGCACTCATTAAATTCCTTGTATAATAAAGAGAAGAAGTATTCTCTCTTTATTTTAAACTATACACTATTTTTAGTATGATTGAGAAATATAAACATGGCAAAGTTAAGAAATTATTTGAGGTGAAAACATTGATTTTATTACAAGTAAACGCGCTTTCGAAATTATACGGTGCAGAAACGATTCTTGCAAACATAAAATTGGAAGTACAAACAAAAGATCGTATCGCATTAGTTGGAAGGAATGGAGCAGGAAAATCTACATTATTAAAAATTATCGCTGGTGAATTATCTCATGATGGTGGCGAAATTATAAAACCGAAAGATGTCTCAATCGGATATTTAGCTCAAAATACTGGACTAGAAACGTCTTTAACAATTTGGGATGAAATGCTAACCGTCTTTACCCACTTACAGCAAATGGAGACAAAACTTCGAAGGCTTGAGCAAGAAATGGGAAAAGAAGAAAACTTTTCAAACGAAGCTACATATGAAAGATTGTTAGCTGATTATGACCAACTACAACTCAATTATAAAGATCAAGGTGGATATCAATATGAAGCGGATATTCGCTCCATTTTAAGCGGCCTTGGCTTCCCAGTTGAAACGCACCAGACGACGATCTCTACTTTAAGCGGCGGGCAAAAAACAAGATTAGCTCTCGGGAAATTATTATTAACAAAACCAGACTTACTTATTTTGGACGAGCCTACAAACCATTTAGACATCGAAACATTAACATGGCTTGAGCAATATTTGCAAGGTTATCCTGGCGCAATATTAATCGTCTCACATGACCGTTATTTCTTAGACAAACTCGTTACACAAGTATATGAAATTTCGAATAAAGAAAGCAGACGATTTGTTGGTAACTACAGTAAATATTTAGACTTAAAATCAGCATTATATGAGCAAGAAATGAAACGTTACGAAAAACAACAAGATGAAATCGCAAAACTTGAGGACTTCGTTCAAAAGAATATAGCTCGCGCTTCTACAACGAAACGTGCTCAAAGTCGCCGTAAACAACTAGACAGAATGGAATTATTAACGAGACCATTAGGGGATTCTAAGTCAGCATCATTCCACTTCGATATTGAAAAACAAAGTGGAAATGATGTTTTACAAGTAAATGATGCAACCATCGGTTATGATGAAAACCCTATAATTGAACATGTAACTATGCGCTTAACTCGCGGAGATAGTGTTGCTTTAGTTGGTCCAAACGGAATTGGGAAATCCACATTGTTAAAATCCATTGTGAATAAGTTACCACTATTAAATGGTGATGTTTCTTTCGGATCAAATGTATCTGTTGGTTATTATGATCAAGAACAAGCAAACTTAACATCTTCTAAACGGGTTTTAAATGAACTATGGGATGAATATCCACTGCAACCGGAAAAAGAAATCCGTACTATACTTGGGAATTTTTTATTCACAGGAGATGATGTACTGAAACCAGTATCTTCCCTTAGTGGTGGACAAAAAGCTCGATTAGCTCTTGCAAAACTTATGATGCAAAAGTCAAATTTGTTAATTCTAGATGAGCCTACGAACCACCTTGATTTAAATAGTAAAGAGATTTTGGAGAATGCTTTAATTGATTACCCAGGGACTCTTCTATTCGTCTCACATGACCGCTACTTTATTAACCGTGTAACAACGACTGTGGTTGAGTTATCAACAGAAGGTGCACAGGAATATTTAGGGGATTACGATTACTACGTTGAAAAGAAAAATGAAATGATTGAACGTGCAGAACTTGAACAGCAAGAAAGTGACGTTCCTGTTCAAAAGGTGGTTGCACAAGAGAAATTAAATTATTTAGAAGAAAAAGAGCGTAAAAAACTAGAGCGTCAACGCACTAGAAAAATTGAAGAGCTAGAACAAAGTATAGTGGAATTAGAAGAAGAAATTGCTACGTTAGAAGATCAACTTTGCTTACCAGAAATATATGCAGATTATGAAAAAGCTAGTGAAATTACAACTAAAAAGCAAACGCTACAAGAACAACTTGAAACTTGTATGGCAGAATGGGAAGAGCTGCATGTATAAGCATATTTAAATAAGGAAGATGTCTTATAAGTCAGGATTTTTGACTATGTGACATCTTTTTTTAGTACTTAAACAATTTTTTGAATATATCTATCGTAACTTAGAATATACTAACGATTTTTTAAATATATCTATTGTAACCCTATATATATTAACAATTCGACACGAAATATCGTTTTAACGACAAAGATTGACAATATTAGCATCTTCTATAATGGGGAGATGTTTCAAAATGTTTTTCGGGGATATCTTCTTGCTTTTTATTTCCCGAAAAAGAACAAATTCAAAGGTCTGACATCAACCTATTTATCCACAAGTTTATACACATATCCACCTTTATAAAATAAACATCAAAATAACTTTTCCACATTATCCACAGTCAATAAAAAAGTTATCAACATTTTATATACACAATAAAACCCACATTATCAACAGATAATATGGGTTTTATCCACAACCTGTGGTTAATTATGTGTATAACTATGCTTCAATATCTAATCCTGGATTTGCATTTAAGGCTAATGTTGCACGCTTACCTTGTTCATAAGCAATTGTCCCTGCCGCTGCAATCATCGCTGCATTATCTGTGCATAAAGATAGCGGCGGAATAATTAATTCAATGTTTTCTTTTTGTGCAAATTCCTCTTCTAATCGCGCACGAAGTCCTTTATTAGCAGCTACTCCACCAGCAAGAAGTAATTGCTTTACATTATAAGCTTCTGCTGCACGAGCTGCTTTCGTTACAAGTACATCTATTACACTTTCTTGGAAACTTGCCGCTAAATCTTCTGGTGCAATTTCTATACCGCGCTGTTTTGCGTTATGCACAGTGTTGATAACTGCTGATTTCAATCCACTAAAGCTAAAATCATACGAATCCGGTTCTAGCCATGCACGAGGCAAATCAATTGTCGGTTCTCCTTCATGTGCAAGGCGATCAATATGAGGACCACCTGGATATGGCATAGATAACGTACGAGCTACTTTATCATATGCTTCTCCAGCTGCATCGTCTCGTGTTTCACCAATTACTTCGAATGAACCATGTTCTTTCATATAAACAAGTTCTGTATGCCCACCAGATACAACAAGTGATAATAACGGGAATTGAACTTCTTTTACTAAACGGTTCGCATAAATATGACCAGCAATATGATGAACACCGACTAACGGAATATCATGTGCAAACGCTACTGCCTTCGCTGCATTTACTCCAATTAGAAGTGCTCCTACTAAACCAGGACCTTCTGTTACAGCAATTGCATCAATATCATCGAATGTGATGTTTGCTTCCTTTAAAGCTTCTTCTAACACAACTGTAATTTCTTCTACATGATGACGGGATGCAATCTCTGGTACAACGCCGCCAAAACGTTTATGACTTTCAATTTGTGATGCAACGACATTCGCAATAATTTCCGTTCCATTTTTAACAACTGCTACTGCTGTTTCATCACAACTTGTTTCAATACCAAGTATAATCGTATTTTTTTCCATTATATATTCACCCACATTACGAGACCATCTTCCTGATTGTCTGCATAGTATCGTTTACGAATCCCACCATTTTGAAATCCGTATTTTCTGTATAACTGCTTTGCTACTTCATTTGATACACGTACTTCAAGTGTCATTGTTTTTACCCCTAGTTCTTTCGCTTCAGAAATAACTGCTTTCAATAGGGCATCTCCTAACTTTTGACCTCGGTATTCTGGCAAAATAGCTATATTTGTTATATGTGATTCATCAATAATTATCCACAATCCACAATACCCGACTACACGACCATCTTTTTCTAACACAATATAATGTGCATGTTCATTCATCGTTAATTCACGGTGAAAGGCATCTGCAGTCCAAGGAGTTGAAAAAGACGCTTCTTCAATAGCTACAATTTGAGCAATATCATCAAGCTCCATCTTTCTAAATATCATATCCATCTTCTGCAAGCTCCTACTTGTTTTGACTTTCTAACCACTTTGTTTCAGCTTCAGCTAAACGAAGATAGCTTGGAACAAACGTATGCACATCTTGTTCTTCTTTTTGTAATCCTAAGAATGCTAGCTCACTTGGTCTTGGGTTATTTTTAGTAAATGGAGCGAATACAGCTTGATCACCTAAATGTTCTATAATTGTTTCTTTATGCAATTTAACATCGTTACCGATAAATAAAACAGGCTGTCCTTTATCTTTTAACATTTGCAACCAGTCTACAATAAGAATAATTCGGTCTTCTTCTATTGAAGTTAACTGCTCTCCTTCATATGTATATAACCCAGTATAAATTTGCCCACGTCTTCCATCAAATAAAGGACAAATTAACCCGTTAAAGTTAGCACCGTTTGCAGCTACTACCTCTAAACTTGATACACCTACAATTGGTATTTGAAGTGACCAAGCTAATGTTTTCGCCGCTGTCACGCCTATACGAACACCTGTATAGGATCCAGGTCCAGCAGCTACAACGATTTTAGTTAATTCCTTCGGTTTTACGCCACACTCTTTTAACAGTTTCTCTACAGCTGGCATAAGACGTACAGAATGGTTTTTTGTTAAATTTGTAATGATTTCCCCAATTACGTTTTCTTCCTCAATAAGGGATACACCCATTACGTAATTTGAAGTATCAATTGCTAGTACTTTCATCTTGTAATAGCTCCTCACATAATCTAATATAGCGATCTCCAATTGGCTCGAGTATAATTTTTCTTGTGTCATCTCCAGCATGGAATAAACTAATTTGTAACTTTTCATTCGGTAAATATGCTTCTATTAAATGAGCCCATTCTACTACCGTAATTCCTTCACCGTAGAAATATTCATCAAAGCCTAAGTCCTCTTCACTTTCTGCTAAGCGATACACGTCCATATGATATAGCGGTAATCTTCCTTTATATTCTTTGATGATATTAAAGGTAGGACTATTTACAACTCTTTTCACTCCAAGACCTTTTGCTAGTCCCTTTGTAAAAGTCGTCTTACCAGCTCCAAGATCTCCTTCTAAAATAATTACGTCTTGTGCCTCTACGAGCTCACCTAGTTTTTCTGATAACCTTTGTGTTTCCTCAGAAGATTTTGTTGTTACTTCATATTTACTCACAGACTTCACCTACTTTACTCACAATGTTCTCTGCTCTTTATTATACAGGTTTTGAATATATAAAAAAGTCCTTAGGAGTTGTCCTAAGGATAGTTTGACTGTCTTTATTAGTTTTTTGTTAAAACAAATAAAAAAATACGAAACAACTTGTTTCGTTCTTTTCTTTATATGAAATGGCGGTCCCGACCGGGGTCGAACCGGCGATCTCCTGCGTGACAGGCAGGCATGTTAACCACTACACCACGGGACCATTTGGTTGCGGGGACAGGATTTGAACCTGCG
>NZ_JAKUGK010000016.1:0-48411 GCF_022663885.1 Bacillus cereus group sp. BfR-BA-01330 | reverse complement strand
GGCAGAGAGGTCACACCCGTTCCCATACCGAACACGGAAGTTAAGCTCTCTAGCGCCGATGGTAGTTGGGACCTTGTCCCTGTGAGAGTAGGACGTCGCCAAGCAACTAAAAACACAAGTCATTTGACTTGTGTTTTTTTGTATTGTTAAAAAGAATGGGAAAGAAGTAATGGAAATACAAACACGTTGCCCAAGAGTTAATCATATTATATAAAAGATGGGTGTATATTTTTCTGTAAATTGTTAAGGATTAGAAGTATAAAATAGGTTCACTTAAATAGGGAGGGAAGATTATGAAATTACAAAGTGAAGTTTGTATTGTTTGTGAGACAAAAAGAAAAGAAGGTATATATGTTTATAATAATTTAATATGCCATGAATGTGAAAAGGATATGGTGAATACAGAGACAGATGATCCGAAATATATATATTATTTAAAGCAGCTTCGAAAATTAGAAGTATCATATTTTTAAATAGGCATATGCCTATTATTTTTTTTGTTCTGTATAATAGATAGAGAATGAATAATAAGGAAGAGATGTAGATGAATCAAAATCGTATGCCTTTATATGAGGCGTTAATAGAGTTTAAAGAAAGAGGGCCGTTATCCTTTCATGTTCCTGGTCATAAGAATGGTTTAAACTTCCCTCAGGAGGCAATAAGAGAGTTTAAAGATATTCTATCTATTGATGTAACTGAATTAGCAGGACTAGATGATTTGCATAGTCCGTTTGAATGTATAGATGAGGCACAACAATTATTGGCTGAAGTTTATAATACAAAGAGAAGTTATTTTTTAATTAATGGTTCAACAGTCGGGAACTTAGCAATGATTTTGTCTTGTTGCGGGGAACATGATATTGTTCTTGTACAAAGAAATTGTCATAAATCAATTATTAATGGTTTAAAACTTGCGGGAGCAAATCCCATTTTTTTAGATCCATGGATTGATGAAGCTTATAACGTACCAGTGGGAGTTCGTAATGAAATTATTAAGAACGCAATTGGAAAGTATCCAAATGCGAAAGCACTTATTTTAACGCATCCTAATTATTATGGTATGGGGATGGATCTAGAGGCAAGCATCGCTTTTGCACATGCACATAAAATCCCTGTTTTGGTAGATGAGGCACATGGGGCACATCTATGTTTGGGAGAACCATTTCCGAAGTCAGCATTAACATATGGTGCAGATATTGTAGTTCATTCTGCACATAAAACATTACCCGCAATGACAATGGGTTCCTATTTACATATAAATAGTCATTTAGTAGACGAAGATAAGGTTACTACTTATTTAAGTATGCTACAATCTAGTAGTCCATCGTATCCAATTATGGCTTCCTTGGATATAGCACGCTTTACAATGGCGCGTATAAAAGAAGAAGGTCACAGTGAAATTGTTGAGTTTTTACGAAGATTTAAGGAACAATTACGTTCTATTCCCCAAATCACCATTTTAGAATATCCGTTGCAAGATGAGTTAAAGGTCACCGTACAAACTCGTTGTCAGTTATCAGGGTACGAATTACAGTCTGTATTTGAAAAGGTCGGTATATATACAGAGATGGCTGATCCGTACAATGTCCTATTTATTTTACCCTTACAAGTAAATGAGGGATATATGAAGGTTATAGAGATGATCCAAGTAGCATTGCAACATTATGAGGTGAAAGACAAGAGGGAATCTATTCGTTATACTTATAATGGTGAATTCTCTCTTTTACCGTATACGTATAAACAACTAGACGGATATGAAACAAAGATAGTATCTATAGAAGAGGCTGTTGGAATGATAGCGGCGGAAATGGTGATTCCGTATCCACCTGGAATTCCATTAATTATGTATGGAGAGAGAATTACTTCAGAGCATAAAGAGCAAATTATGTATTTAGAAAGAGCAGGAGCTCGTTTTCAAGGTAATACGAAATATATGAAAGTGTATGATATAGAAAGTAGGTTTTAGGATGAAGGGATTATTTGTAACAATTGAGGGCCCAGAAGGTTCAGGTAAAACAACGTTAATTAAAAGCTTATTGCCATATTTTGAACAAAAAGCACAGAAGGTAATGGCGACAAGGGAACCAGGCGGTATTGCAATTTCTGAGGACATTAGGACGATTTTACATAAACAAGAATATACGATGATGGAAGCACGTACAGAAGCGCTTCTTTATGCTGCTGCGCGCAGACAACATTTAGTAGAAAAAGTTATGCCAGCACTTAATGAGAACTACCTCGTGTTATGTGATCGTTTTATAGATAGCTCTTTAGCATACCAAGGCTATGCAAGAGGATTGGGTATGGATAAGGTATTTGAAATAAATCGTTTCGCAACAGAGGACTGTATGCCTAGTTTAACAATTTATCTAGACATTGAGCCTGAGGTTGGTTTGGCTCGGATTGAAAAAGATGCAGGACGTGAAGTAAATCGACTAGATATGGAAGATATCTCTTTCCATAAACGTGTGCGCGAAGGGTATTTACAAGTTGTAGAACGTTTCTCGGATCGTATTGTATTGGTAAATGCTGATCAACCGATGGAAAAACTTATAGAAGAAGTTGTTCAGATTATAGAAGATAAATTGTTATAATAGAAGGAAAGAATGAAATAAGTGAGGTATGCATTATGACGAAGACGTGGGAGCAGCTTTCTGCTATACAACCCATCGGTGTAAAAATGTTGATGAATAGCATTGCAAAAGAGCGTATATCCCACGCTTACTTGTTAGAGGGAGGGAAAGGGACAGGAAAGTTTGCGACAGCAATTCAAATGGCAAAGAGTTTCCTCTGTTCTGAGCGGAATGGAGTAGAGCCCTGTCATGTATGTACAAACTGTAAGCGAATTGATTCAGGTAACCACCCTAACTTACATATTGTAAAACCAGACGGATTATCTATTAAGAAGCAGCAAATTCATGATTTACAAGAAGAGTTTTCAAAAACAGGATTAGAGGCAAATAAAAAATTATATATTATTGAGCACGCAGATCGTATGACAGCAAATGCGGCAAATACACTTTTGAAATTTTTAGAAGAACCAAGTAGTGATACAACTGCTATTTTACTTACTGAACAAAGTCATCAAATTTTAAATACGATTTTATCTCGCTGCCAAGTTGTTACGTTTAGACCGTTACCTACGGAATCTTTAATTAGAAGATTACAGGATGAAGGGATTACAGCATCTTTATCGACACTTGCTGCTCAACTTACAAATAGTTTTGATGAAGCTTTAGCTTTATGTAGTGATGAATGGTTTGCACAAGCACGAGCTTTAGTGATAAAATTATGTGAAGCGCTCGAAAAAGATAAAACCTCTATTTTTTTTGTACAAGAAAAATGGGGAAAACACTTTGGAGAGAAAGAACAATTACAGCAAGGTTTAGATATGTTACTCCTTATTTATAAGGATTTATTATATGTTCAACTTGGAGAAGAAGATCGTCTTGTTTTTCATGAGCAGAAAGAGATGTTTGAATCGTTTTCCTATGCTCAGAAGCGCATTGTATCAGCTCTCTTTAATATATTAGAGGCAAAAAATAGAATCAACGCTAATGTAAATGCGCAGCTTGTGTTCGAACAGTTAGTGTTGCGGTTGCAGGAGGGATGACCGTTTTGTATGATGTAGTAGGTGTTCGCTTTAAGAAGGCCGGAAAGGTATATTACTTTGATCCAAACCAGTTCGATATCTCTGAAAATGAGTTTGTCATTGTAGAAACGGTAAGAGGTATTGAATACGGAAAAGTAGTTATTACCAAAAAACAAGTTGATGAAAACGACGTTGTATTACCGCTAAAAAAGGTTATTCGTATTGCAAATGAAAATGATCGTACCATTGTTGAAGAGAACAAACATGCTGCCAAAGAAGCATATCAAGTCTGTCAACAAAAGGTAGTAGAGCATAATCTTGATATGAAACTTGTAGATGTAGAGTATACATTCGATCGTAATAAGATTATTTTCTATTTTACTGCGGATGGTCGGATCGATTTCCGCGAACTAGTGAAGGACTTAGCCGCAATTTTTAGAACAAGAATTGAACTAAGACAAATTGGTGTTCGTGATGAAGCGAAGATGCTAGGTGGTATTGGTCCATGTGGTCGTATGCTTTGTTGTTCTACTTTTTTAGGGGATTTTGAACCTGTATCCATTAAAATGGCAAAGGATCAAAATTTATCATTAAATCCTGCAAAAATCTCTGGTTTATGTGGTCGCTTAATGTGTTGCTTAAAATATGAGAATGATGAATATGAGGCAGCAAAGGAACAACTTCCTGATTTAGATCAACGTATACAAACCCCGCATGGTACTGGCCGTGTTATCGGATTAAATATTTTAGAAAGATTAATTCAAGTGGAACTAGTAGACAAGGAACGGATAGTAGAATATACGTTAGATGAGTTAGTGAATAAAGGGGTCGTTTCGAGTCAAACCACAGATTAATGAGGTGGGTGCTTGTGGAGAAAAAAGATATTTTTGAATCGGTTTCTAGTATGGAAGAGCAAATTGGACATTTATATAAACAGTTGGGAGAGTTAAAACAGCATCTTGCAGAGTTGTTGGAAGAAAACCAGCATATAAAAATGGAAAATAACAATTTGCGACACCGTTTTGAAGAAGTGCAGAATAAAGAAAAACAAAAAACTCAAAAACGTAAAGAAGTGAAGCCGAAAACAGATATTGGTGAAGGCTATGACAATTTAGCCAGACTATATCAAGAAGGTTTTCATATTTGCAATCTACATTATGGAAGTGTACGTAAAGAGGGAGATTGTTTGTTCTGTCTTTCATTCTTAAATAAAAAGTGAAATTACCTTTCCAATTATAATTGGAAAGGTAATTTTTTATACATGAAATAGGGTAGGTTAAGGGTAAGAAAAGGAGCAGTATATGAATTTATATGAAGATGAACGTTTAGATTACTTATTAGCACAAGACATGAAGATTATACAAAGCCCATCAGTATTTAATTTTTCTTTAGATGCCGTTTTACTCGCAGATTTTGCATGGGTACCAATTCAAAAGGGGAATTTACTTGATTTGTGTACAGGTAACGCGGTTGTTCCCCTTCTATTAAGTACAAGAACAAAAGGAAATATTACTGGTGTGGAAATTCAAGAACGCTTATATGATATGGGAGTAAGAAGTGTTCAATACAATGGGTTGGAAGAAAGAATTCACCTCATACATGGAGATTTGAAAGATATGCCAGAGAAACTTGGGCGTCATCAATATGATGTTGTTACATGCAATCCACCATATTTTCAAACACCTCAAACTTCAGAGAAAAATATGAATGAACATTTAGCGATAGCTCGTCATGAAATTATGTGTACATTAGAAGATGTTGTATCTGCAAGTAGTCAGTTAGTAAAACAAGGTGGGAAAGTAGCGTTTGTACATCGTCCAGGGCGATTACTAGACATTGTCACATTAATGCGTAAATATAAAATTGAACCAAAGCGTGTGCAATTTGTTTATCCTAAGGTTGGAAAAGAAGCAAATACATTGTTAATTGAAGGAATTAAGGATGGAAATGCAGATTTGAAAATTTTACCGCCTCTCGTTGTATATGAGAACAATAACGAATATACAAAGGAGCTACGTTCAATTTTATATGGAGAAGAATAAGCACTTTTTTTATGTGGTAGAGTGCTCTGATGGAAGTTATTATGCTGGATATACAAACCATATAGAAAAGAGAATTCAGACTCATAATAGCGGCAAAGGGGCTAAGTATACACGCGTCAGGCTTCCTGTCGTTTTAAAATATGTAGAGACCCACGATGATAAGCGTACAGCTATGCAAGCGGAGTATTACTTTAAGCAATTAACGAGAAAACAAAAAGAGGCATATATGCAAAAAGGAGAACGCTATGTGGCAACAAAAAAGCTTTCAACAAAATGAAAAGGGAGTTTTATATTTAGTACCAACTCCTATTGGAAATCTAGAAGATATGACATTTCGTGCAATCCGAATTTTAAAAGAAGTTGATTTAATTGCTGCTGAAGATACGAGACAAACGAAAAAACTTTGTAATTATTTTGAAATTGAAACACCTGTCACGAGTTATCATGAGCACAATAAAGAAGTAAGTGGGAAGAAACTGTTAGAGAAATTAGAGGATGGAAAGAATGTAGCACTTGTTAGTGACGCTGGTATGCCGTGTATTTCTGATCCAGGTTACGATATTGTCGTTGAGGCAGTAGCTGAGCAATATCATGTAATTCCGCTTCCTGGAGCAAATGCAGCCCTTACAGCATTAATTGCATCCGGTCTTGAAACAAAGCAGTTTTATTTCTATGGTTTCTTACAGAGAAACAAAAAGGAACGGAAGATGGAGTTAGAAAAGCTTCGTTATGTACAAACTACAATGATGTTTTATGAAGCACCTCATCGTTTAGATGATACTTTAATTTCGATGCAGGAAGTGTTGGGAAATAGAGAGATTGTATTATGTCGAGAGTTAACGAAAAAATTTGAGGAATTTATTCGAGGAACAATCGAAGAAGCAATTGAGTGGACGAAGCAAAATGAAGTACGTGGTGAGTTTTGTATTTTAGTATCTGGTTCAACAGAAGAACCTGCTCCAGAAGAACAATGGTGGGAATCTCTTTCGGTATATGATCATATTGAATATTATATAAATGAAAAAAGTATGAATTCAAAAGAAGCGATTAAAACAGTCGCTAAAGATCGAGATTTGTCGAAAAGAGATGTATATCAAATCTATCATGTCGATAAAAAATAAGCTTCTCATAATTGAGAAGCTTATTTTGCTGTTTCGATATAATCTTGAAGTTCGTTTAAGATTTGCTCAGCGCCTTCTTTGCTTAAGATGATTTTACCTTCAGCTAAAGAAAGGTTACCGTCAGATACTTCACCAGTTACTTGGCAAGTCATGTTTGGTTTATATTTCTTTAAGATGATTTTTTCGTCATCAACATAGATTTCAAGAGCGTCCTTTTCTGCAATACCTAAAGTACGGCGTAATTCGATTGGAATTACTACACGACCTAATTCATCAACTTTACGAACAATACCAGTAGATTTCATAATTTTTTTCCTCCTAAATAAATAGTTTATAAGTTTCGAGTCTATTTTTAGATTCGTCATTTTTCGACAAAATACCCTATGGACATATGATACCAATCATTTACATTTCCGTCAATTCTTAAATTCTATATTTTTTAAAAAGATTTATAGATTTCTTATTTCTTATATATAATAGATTGAGAGGAAATTCCACAATTATTTACATTATTTTCTGAAAAAATAATAAATTAAAAGTGGATATTGTATATTTTTTTGAAATATGAGCAATAGATGATAAAGATATTGAGCATTAAGACCTAAATTGAAAATTAGGTTGGCGTAAAGAAGATAAGTTAGATTTGGGCTGCTCGTAAAAGCCCAATTAACGTAGGCTAATAATTAGTGGGGAGGAACAAAAACCCTACTGATTAAAGTTTCACTTTATATATGAGTTTTTGATATACTGTTTATAAATACATATGAGGTTATTCGGGAGGTCCAAAACAATGACAGAGGAAAATAAGTCCTTTTATATTACTACCCCAATTTATTATCCAAGTGGAAAATTACACATTGGACATGCTTATACGACAGTAGCAGGAGATGCGATGGCACGATATAAGCGTATGCAAGGTTATAATGTGCATTATTTAACAGGAACTGATGAGCATGGACAGAAGATCCAAAAGAAAGCAGAAGAGTTAAATATTACGCCACAGGCATATGTTGATAACATTGTTGCAGGAATTAAAGAGCTTTGGGAGAAGATGGATATTTCTTATGATGATTTTATTCGTACAACTGAAGATCGTCATAAAGATGTTGTCGAAAAAATCTTTAAACAATTAGTAGATCAAGGTGACATTTATCTTGATGAATATGAAGGTTGGTATTCTGTACAAGATGAGACGTTCTATACAGAGCATCAATTAGTAGATCCAATTATGGAAGGCGACAAAGTAGTTGGAGGAAAAAGCCCAGATAGTGGTCATGATGTAGAACTTGTTCGTGAAGAATCTTATTTCTTTAGAATGGGTAAATATGTCGACAGACTATTAAAGTTCTATGAAGATAATCCACATTTCATTCAGCCGGAGTCTCGTAAAAATGAAATGATTAATAATTTTATTAAACCGGGATTAGAAGATTTAGCAGTTTCTCGTACTTCATTTGACTGGGGAGTTCGTGTTCCTGGTAACCCAAAACACGTTATTTACGTGTGGGTTGACGCATTATCTAACTATATTACGGCGTTAGGTTATGGAACAGCAAATGAAGAGAAATATAAAAAATTCTGGCCTGCAGATGTGCATTTAGTTGGGAAAGAAATTGTTCGTTTCCATACAATTTATTGGCCGATAATTTTAATGGCATTAGATTTACCTCTTCCGAAGAAAGTCTTTGCTCATGGCTGGATTTTAATGAAGGATGGAAAGATGAGTAAGTCAAAAGGAAACGTAGTAGATCCAGTTACATTAATCGATCGTTACGGATTAGATGCATTACGTTATTACCTACTTCGTGAAGTTCCATTTGGATCTGATGGCGTATTTACACCAGAAGGATTTGTGGAGCGTATTAATTTCGACTTAGCAAATGACTTAGGTAATTTATTAAATCGTACAGTAGCTATGATCGATAAGTACTTTAACGGAGAAATCCCTGCATTTAAAGCAAATGTGACGGAATTTGATGAAACGTTAGTAGCGTTTGCACAAGATACTTTGAAAAAAGTAGAAGAAGCAATGGAGAATATGGAGTTCTCTGTAGCGTTAGGATCTATTTGGCAACTAGTTAGTCGTACGAATAAATATATTGATGAAACACAACCATGGGTATTAGCAAAAGATGAGAATGATCGTGAAAAGTTAGCCTCTGTAATGGCTCATTTAGCAGAAGTACTTCGTCAAACAGGTATTATGCTTATGCCATTCTTAACAGTAGCACCAAGCAAGATGTTTGCTCAGCTTGGCCTTACTGATGAAGCTCATAAATCTTGGGAAAGTCTATCTACAATTGGCTGCATTCCAGCTGGAACAAAAGTAGAAAAAGGAAACCCAATTTTCCCTCGTTTAGAAATGGAAGTGGAAGTAGAGTACATTAAAGAACAAATGAAAAGCTCTGCTCCTAAAGTAGAAGAGAAAAAAGAAGAAGAACCGAAGGCAGAAGAAATTACAATTGATGATTTCTTTAAAGTAGAATTACGCGTAGCTGAAGTACTATCTGCTGAACCTGTGAAAAAAGCAGACAAGCTGTTAAAAATTCAACTAGACTTAGGTACAGAAAAGCGTCAAGTTGTTTCTGGAATTGCAAAATTCTATTCGCCGGAAGACTTAAAAGGTAAAAAGGTTATTTGTGTAACAAACTTAAAACCTGTAAAATTACGCGGTGAATTATCGCAAGGTATGATTTTAGCGGGTGAAGAGAATGGCGTATTGTCATTAGCATCAATTGACCAAAATCTACCAAATGGTACAAAAATCAAGTAATTAAGACAAGAAAAGAGATGTTTCACGTGTAACATGTGTGAAGCGTCTTTTTTCTTTTTACACTCTCTATTTTTGCATTAAGATTGTAGTATTGTTATCGTTAAGTTATTAAAGAACTTATTTTTGTAGAATAAACTTGATTTCAATATAAAAGGAGTTATGTATTATGTTGTTTGATACACATTCACATTTGAATGCAGAGCAATTCGAAGGAGATTTGCAAGAGGTTATTGCCCGAATGAAAGAAGCGGGAGTTACTTATACAGTTGTTGTTGGTTTTGATGAAGTAACGATAAAAAAGGCGATGGAATTAGCTGAAGCCTATGATTTTATTTACGCTGCGGTTGGGTGGCACCCAGTTGATGCGATCGACATGACAGAAGAACATTTAGCTTGGTTAGAAAAACTTGCTTCTCATCCTAAAGTCGTTGCACTTGGAGAAATGGGCTTAGATTATCACTGGGATAAGTCTCCAAAAGAAATACAGAAAGAAGTATTCCGTAAACAAATTGCATTAGCGAAAAAAGTAAAATTGCCGATTATTATACATAACCGCGATGCAACTCAAGATATTGTTGATATTCTAGAAGAAGAGAATGCAGCTGAAGTAGGAGGCATTATGCATTGCTTTAGCGGCAGCGTAGAGGTAGCAGAGCGATGTGTTGATATGAACTTTTTAATTTCGTTAGGTGGACCAGTTACATTTAAAAACGCTAAGAAGCCGAAAGAGGTTGCTACGGAGATTCCATTAGAGAAATTGTTAATAGAGACGGATTGTCCGTATTTAACACCGCATCCATTTCGAGGGAAACGAAATGAACCGAGTTATGTAAAACTCGTGGCAGAAGAAATTGCGAATTTAAAAGGAATTTCTTATGAGGAAGTAGCAGAAATGACAACTAAAAATGCAAAAGTTTTATTTGGTGTTGAATAAAAAAGAATGGGGAAACCTGTTCTTTTTTATTTTGAAAAAAACTAGTAGAAGTGATGAAGAAAATAAATGTGAATGATGAAGTGTTACAATAAGGACAGAGAACAAAGATTTTTCTATTCTATTTTTTAAAATATAAGAATGGGGAAAATAATAATGGAAAAGTCGTCATTTTTTTGTTTTACTAAGTAGAGACGAAATGAGTGTGGAGGCAAGCATGAAAATAAAAGAGATTATCGTTGTAGAAGGTAAAGATGATACAGTTGCGATTAAGCGTGCTGTTGATGCGGATACAATTGAAACGAACGGTTCAGCAATCGGTGATCATGTTATTGAGCAAGTTAAATTAGCGCAGCAAAAAAGGGGCGTTATTATTTTCACAGATCCGGATTATCCTGGAGAGCGTATTCGAAAAATTATTTCTGACAAGGTTCCTGGCTGTAAGCATGCCTTTTTACCGAAGGAAGAAGCGCTTGCTAAAAGGAAAAAGGGTGTTGGGATCGAACACGCTTCTAATGAGTCGATTCGCCGCGCTCTAGAGAATATACATGAAGAAATGGAAGCTTACACAAGTGAAATTAGTTGGAGTGATTTAGTCGATGCAGGCTTAGTGGGCGGAGAAATGGCAAAGAGCCGCAGAGAAAGAATGGGTAAGCTATTAAAGATTGGTTATACAAATGCAAAACAGTTACATAAACGATTACAGATGTTTCAAGTTTCAAAGGAATCATTTGCAGAAGCTTATAAGCAAGTAATACAGGAGGAAAAAAAATGAAGGATATCGCAACGCCAAATCGTACAAAAGACATTGTTGAAAAGTATGGATTTTCATTCAAAAAAAGTTTAGGACAAAACTTTTTAATTGATACAAATGTATTAAATCGTATTGTCGATCATGCAGAAATTGGTTCAGAAAGTGGTGCAATTGAAATTGGACCAGGTATTGGTGCATTAACAGAGCAATTAGCAAAGCGTGCTAAAAAAGTAGTGGCTTTTGAAATTGATCAAAGACTATTACCAATTTTAGATGAGACGTTAGCGCCATATGGTAACGTTACAGTTATTAATAAAGACGTACTAAAAGCAGATGTACATGAAGTATTTAATGAGCAATTTGAAGAAGGGCAAGATGTAATGGTAGTAGCTAACTTACCATACTATATTACAACGCCAATTTTATTTAAATTGCTTGAAGAAAAGTTACCAGTTCGTGGATTTGTTGTTATGATGCAAAAAGAAGTTGGAGATCGTTTAGCTGCTAAACCTGGAACGAAAGAGTATGGTTCTTTATCGATTGCTATTCAGTATTATACAGAAGTTGAAACAGTTATGACTGTACCGCGTACAGTGTTTGTACCACAGCCAAATGTTGATTCTGCAATTATTCGCCTTCTAAAGCGTCCGAAACCGGTTGTAGAGGTGACAGATGAAACATTCTTCTTTGAAGTAGTACGAGCAAGTTTCGCACAGCGCCGTAAAACTTTGATGAATAATTTATCAAATAATTTAAATGGTTTCCCGAAAGATAAGGAATTATTGGATCGAATTTTAACAGAAGTAGGAATTGATCCAAAGCGAAGAGGCGAAACGCTATCTATTGAAGAGTTTGCAACATTAAGTAATGCATTAGTTCTTCATAAATTATCATAAGAATATGAAAGGGACAGTTCAAGTTGAACTGTCCCTTTTGTCACCTTTCTCTCTTTAAATTCATACTTTAAAAACAGGTAAGATGGCCTAATGAGTTTGGAGGTAGGAGAATGGTTTTACATGTTGGAGAATTAGTGGAACGATATTCTCATAAGAGGGATATTCTTTTTCGTATTATAGAAATAAAAGGCGAGATAGCTATATTGTTTGGAGAGGAAATTAGACTGGTGGCGGATGCGCCACTTGAAGATTTAATTAGTATAGATCAAAGAGAACATAAAAAAAGGGTGAAGCGTGAGAAAGAAACAATGGAGCGCACGTATCGTTTGTTTCAACAAGATTATGTACTGATGAAACAAAGGCATGAACATACTTCAACTGGTGGATACACAAGTGAGGTGAATTATTTTCAAATGCCGGGACGTGTATTGCATATAGATGGAGACCCTTTATATTTGCGCAAGTGCTTAGATTTATATAATAAAATTGGCGTTCCTGTTCAAGGTATTCATTGTAAAGAAACGGAGATGCATGAAAAAGTAGTAGACTTAATAGATCACTTTCGCCCAGACATTCTCGTTATTACAGGGCATGATGCATATACAAAATCAAAAGGAGTGAAGGGAGATTTAGCGGCATATAGGCATTCAAGACATTTTGTACAGGCTGTTCGTGAAGTGCGAAAAAAATATCCATCATTGGATCAACTTGTTATTTTTGCTGGGGCATGTCAATCACATTTTGAGGCACTAATTCGTGCAGGGGCCAATTTCGCTAGTTCACCATCTAGAATTAATATTCATGCACTAGATCCTGTATATGTAGTTGGTAAAATTAGTTTTACTTCATTTATGGAGAGAGTCAATGTATGGGATGTCGTACGTAATACAATTACTGGTGAAAAGGGACTAGGTGGAATTGAAACGAGAGGGATTTTACGAACGGGATTACCTTTTCAACATTACGAAGAGTAAGCAGGATACATATGTATCTTGCTTTTTTGTATGGAAGGATTTAAATGAATTTGGATAAAAAGAGGTAAGAACGTGCAGACTACGTAATGATACTTTTACAATATAGTATTTCTTCTATCTATTCAAACGCAGGATGATATTAGCTGTGAATCGCGGTTAATAATTAGGATAGATATATCGTGCTTTAAGTGTTCAATCTAAATTACAGCGAGGTGTAGCGAAGTATATGTCAAAACGTTTAGATGAAATTAAAAGCGAATTAGATCACCATCTTGGACAGCGACTTATGTTAAAAGCAAATAGTGGAAGAAGAAAAACTGTGGAGCAATCAGGTGTACTAGCAGAAACATACCGTTCCGTTTTTGTTGTACAATTAGATCAACAAGAAGATGCGTTGCAACGTGTATCTTATAGTTATGCAGATGTTTTAACAGAGACAGTAGAGTTAACATTTTATGGAGACCCTCATAATGAGGTCATTTTATAATCCGTATATCATTACATATATTCCCATAAATGAAAAGCTATATTATTTTGCATACTAACTATACCGTAGCAAAATAAGGAGGGACTCTGCATTGAGTAGACGAAGAGGTGTCATGTCAAACCAATTTAAAGAAGAGCTAGCAAAAGAGCTTGGCTTTTATGATGTTGTTCAGAAAGAAGGATGGGGCGGAATTCGTGCGAAAGATGCTGGTAACATGGTGAAACGTGCTATAGAAATTGCAGAACAGCAATTAATGAAACGAAACCAGTAGTTGTAAGATACTTTCTATGCTACGGTAGCCGAGGAGACATTCCTCGGCTTTTTGTACTCTAAAAGGTGCCATCATTTTACATAAGTAGTTTCATTCTGAATGCTTTTCGTTATAATTAGGGAAGTGTCATCGTCTTACTATAAATTTATGGTAAAATAAACGATAAAAGATTGAGTACATAGAGTGGGTGAATAGATTGAAGCTACTAGTGAAAGCACCAGCAAAGATTAATCTGTCGTTAGATGTACTGGGAAAAAGACAAGACGGATATCATGAAGTGAAAATGATTATGACAACCATTGATTTAGCAGATCGTCTAGAACTAACGGAATTAGCAGAAGACCGTATTGAAATTTTATCCCATAATCGGTATGTCCCAGACGACCAACGAAATTTAGCTTATCAGGCAGCGAAATTATTAAAAGAGAAGTTTAATGTAAAAAAAGGTGTATCTATTACTATTGAAAAAACGATTCCAGTAGCAGCTGGATTAGCAGGTGGAAGTAGTGATGCAGCAGCCACATTACGTGGTCTTAATAAATTATGGAATTTAGGGCTTACAATTGATGAGTTAGCAGAGCTTGGCGCAGAAATTGGATCAGATGTATCGTTCTGTGTATACGGAGGCACAGCAATTGCCACTGGAAGAGGAGAGAAAATTGAGCATATAAAGACTCCGCCTTCTTGTTGGGTTATTTTAGCGAAACCACATATAGGTGTATCTACTGCTGATGTGTATGGAAATTTAAAGTTAAATCGAGTTACACATCCGAATGTAGATAAAATGGTTGATGTCATAAATTCTGGTGATTATAAAGGAATTTGTGATACTGTTGGTAACGTTTTAGAAGATGTAACATTTGGAATGCATCCTGAAGTTGCCCGTATTAAATCACAGATGAAGCGATTTGGAGCGGATGCTGTATTAATGAGTGGAAGTGGTCCAACTGTATTTGGACTTGTACACCATGATTCACGAATGCATCGCATTTATAACGGATTAAAAGGATTTTGTGAACAAGTCTATGCGGTACGTTTATTAGGAGAGCGAGAAACGCTTGAATAAAGACGTATAATACGTTATGATTTGTTTAGAATATTCGTGATTTGAGGTGAGAGTATGAAAATTAGAAGAAGTACAAGATTAGTCGATATGACTTATTACTTGCTACAAAACCCTCGTCAGCTAGTATCTCTCACTTTTTTTGCTGAAAGGTATCAATCGGCTAAGTCTTCCATTAGTGAAGATTTAGTTATTATTAAGCAAACGTTTGAACAACAAGGGGTCGGCACATTGCAAACGATACCAGGAGCAGCAGGAGGAGTGAAATATATACCGTATATAAGTGAAGAAGAGGCAGATCTAATTATTGATGAGCTTTGTGGCTTATTTGAAAACCCAAATCGTATTTTGCCTGGCGGTTACTTATACATGACAGATTTATTGAGTAATCCTCGCCATATTAATGGCGCAGGTCGTTTGTTTGCTTCTGTTTTTGCTAGGCAACCAATTGATGCAGTTATGACGGTGGCAACGAAGGGGATTCCCCTTGCTTATGCAGTGGCAAATTACTTAGATGTACCAGTTGTAATTGCAAGGAAAGATAATAAGGTAACAGAAGGTCCGACTGTTAGTATTAACTATGTGTCGGGTTCTTCTAAACGAATTCAAACAATGACGTTAGCAAAACGCAGCCTTCCAGAAGGGTCGAATGTTTTAATTATTGATGACTTCATGAAAGCTGGCGGAACAATTCAAGGTATGATGAGTATGTTAGAAGAGTTCAAGGCTAATGTTGTTGGTATTGGTGTATTAGTAGAATCCACAGATATTGAAGAACGACTAATTAATAATTTTGTATCATTAATTCGTTTATCGGAAGTTGATGTGAAAGAAAAAACGATTCAAGTGGAAAAAGGGAATTATTCTCTTGCGCCATTTGATGAAGGGCTTGTAGAGGCGGAATAAAAGATAGAGCAGATAGCTCTATCTTTTTTATTTTATTTATAGATTATAAAATAGATGGACAAACTGCCTTTCGTACACTATTTTTAAAGAGTAAAATAAATAATAAAAGGGTGAAAAGTATGAAAGTTGTTCAAACAAGCAAGGCACCACAAGCAATTGGACCTTATTCACAGGGGATTATTGTAAATAACATGTTCTATAGCTCAGGACAAATTCCATTGACGGCAAATGGGGAGCTTGTAACAGGAGATGTAACAGTACAAACAGAACAAGTATTTCAAAATTTACAAGCGGTATTAGAGGAAGCAGGTGCTTCATTTGATACAGTCGTAAAAACAACAGTATTTTTAAAGGACATGGATGATTTTAATGCTGTGAATGAAGTGTATAGCTCTTATTTCTCTACTCATAAACCAGCTCGATCTTGTGTGCAAGTAGCAAAATTACCGAAAGATGTTTCCGTTGAAATTGAAGTAATCGCCCTAGTTAAGTAACCTTTTGTAAGCGATAACCTCCACTAATCTCTATATTCAACTACTTTAAAAATTTTTATCTTAAAAATTTTTAAAAAATTAAAGGGAAAATAGAAAATTTGTGGAATTTATACAAATATATCGCTTATTTAGAAAAGGGTGGTGAACACAAGATGGAAGTGACTGACGTAAGATTACGCCGCGTAAACACAGAAGGCCGCATGAGAGCAATTGCCTCTATTACTCTAGACCATGAATTTGTTGTTCATGATATTCGTGTAATTGATGGTAATAATGGATTATTTGTAGCAATGCCAAGTAAACGTACTCCAGATGGAGAGTTCCGTGACATTGCACATCCAATTAATTCTGGTACACGCTCTAAAATTCAAGATGCGGTTTTAACAGAGTATCATCGTTTAGGCGAGTTAGAAGAGGTTGAGTTTGAAGAAGCGGGTGCTTCGTAAAATTCGAATGAAAAGGGCTTTTGACAAAAAGCCTTATAATTTTGTAGCAAACTCCTGTAAGCATTTACAGGGGTTTGTTTTTTTTGCTTTATATTTGGAAACTGCATAATTTATTAACATAAAAAGAAGAAACTACTAATTTTTTCAAAATCATTTTAAATAGTATAGCTTATTTCTTAAAAAAGATACTAAAGAGTAAAACATCTTATAAGAATTATGGTAAAATTTAATAGTTAAAATGTGTTTCTTGAAATATATGATGATTTAGGATAATATCTTTAATGGATAAATAGGTTGCGATGGAGGGTCTATATGTCAAACAGATTTGCAGTGATTCTAGCTGCAGGTAAAGGCACACGTATGAAGTCTAAGCTATACAAAGTGCTGCATCCTGTATGTGGAAAACCTATGGTACAACACGTAGTCGATCAAGTATCTCAATTAGGATTGCAGAAACTTGTAACGGTTGTTGGACATGGTGCTGAAATGGTACAAGAACAGCTAGGGAACGTAAGTGAATTTGCATTACAAGCAGAACAACTTGGTACAGCACATGCTGTAGATCAAGCTGCAAGTGTACTTGCAAATGAAGAAGGAACAACTTTAGTTATTTGTGGTGATACGCCTCTAATAACTGCTGAAACAATGGAAGCATTACTTCAGCAACATAAAGAAGCAGGAGCAATGGCGACGGTGCTAACAGCATACATAGAAGAGCCTGCTGGATATGGCCGTATTGTTCGTAATGAGAATGGTCATGTTGAAAAGATTGTTGAGCATAAAGATGCAAATGAGAAAGAATTAGCTATTAAAGAAATCAATACAGGTACGTATTGTTTTGATAATAAGGCTTTATTTGCTTCACTTTCTAAAGTTTCAAATGATAACGTGCAAGGTGAATATTACCTTCCAGATGTTATTGAGATTTTAAAAAATGAAGGTCATATCGTATCAGCTTATCAAACAGAGCAGTTCGACGAAACGTTAGGTGTTAACGACAGAGTCGCTCTATCGCAAGCGGAAATTATTATGAAAAACCGTATCAACCGAAAGAACATGGTAAACGGTGTTACAATTATTGATCCAAGTAACACTTATATTTCTGCTGATGCAGTTATCGGTAGTGATACAGTTCTTCATCCAGGAACAATTATTGAGGGGAACACTGTAATTGGCTCTGATTGTGAAATTGGACCGCATACAGTAATTCGCGATAGTGAAATTGGAGATTGTACGACAATTCGACAATCTACTGTACATGATAGTAAGCTTGGTACAGAAGTATCGGTTGGTCCATTTGCACATATTCGCCCAGATTCAGTTATTGGAGACGAAGTACGCGTTGGAAACTTCGTGGAAATCAAAAAAACTGTCTTTGGTAATAGAAGTAAAGCTTCACACTTGAGTTATATCGGGGATGCACAAGTTGGAGAAGACGTGAATCTTGGTTGTGGTTCAATTACGGTGAACTATGACGGTAAGAATAAATTCAAAACTGTGATTGGTAATGGGGTATTTATTGGATGTAATTCAAACCTTGTTGCTCCAGTAACAGTTGAAGATGGTGCTTATGTGGCAGCAGGCTCTACAATTACAGAGAATGTTCCATCAAAAGCATTATCGGTAGCACGTGCACGTCAAGTTAACAAAGAAGACTATGTTGATCAATTGCTGAATAAGAAAAAATCATAATGTGGAGGGTTAATCTAGATGTCGACTCAATATCTAAATTCTAATTTGAAAGTATTCTCTTTAAACTCTAATAAGGAACTTGCTGAGCAGATTGCAAAGCATATTGGAGTAGGGCTAGGAAAATGTTCTGTTGATCGTTTTAGTGATGGAGAAGTTCAAATTAACATTGAAGAAAGTATCCGTGGTTGCGATGTATTCATTATTCAATCTACAAGCTTCCCAGTAAACGAACATATCATGGAATTACTTATTATGATTGATGCATTAAAACGTGCATCTGCGAAAACAATTAATATTGTTATTCCTTACTATGGTTATGCGCGTCAAGACCGTAAAGCGCGTTCTCGTGAACCAATTACATCGAAACTTGTAGCAAACTTGCTTGAAACAGCAGGTGCAACTCGTGTAATCACTCTAGATTTACATGCTCCACAAATTCAAGGGTTCTTTGATATCCCAATCGACCACTTAATGGGTGTACCGATTCTTTCAGATTACTTTGAAACAAAAGGTCTTAAAGATATCGTAATCGTGTCTCCTGACCATGGTGGTGTAACTCGTGCAAGAAAAATGGCAGATCGTCTAAAAGCGCCAATCGCTATTATTGATAAGCGTCGTCCTCGCCCGAACGTATCAGAGGTAATGAACATTATCGGTAATATTGAAGGTAAAACAGCGATTTTAATTGATGACATCATTGATACAGCTGGTACAATTACATTAGCAGCAAACGCTCTTGTTGAGAACGGTGCTTCTGAAGTATATGCTTGCTGTACACACCCAGTATTATCTGGTCCAGCAATTGAGCGTATTCAAAATTCAAATATTAAAGAGTTAGTTGTAACGAACTCTATCGTATTACCAGAAGAGAAGAAAATCGACAAAGTACATGAACTTTCAGTTGCTCCATTAATCGGAGAAGCAATCATTCGTGTATACGAAGAAGAATCTGTGAGTGTATTATTCAATTAATTGGATAGAATGAGACGTAACCAAAATTGGTTACGTCTTTTCGTATCGAAAAAAGAAAGTAGTGGTACAAGAATGAAATTGATAGTAGGACTTGGGAACCCAGGTAGAGAATATGAATTAACAAGGCATAATATTGGATTTATGGCCATTGATGAACTTGCGAAGCGTTGGAACATTTCTTTGAATGAACAAAAATTTAAAGGTGTATTTGGTGCAGGGTTTGTTAATGGAGAAAAGGTAATCTTATTAAAGCCGCTAACATACATGAACTTATCTGGGGAAAGTATTCGTCCACTCATGGATTATTATAAAATTGATGTTGAGGACTTCGTTGTTATGTACGACGATTTGGACATTCCTGTAGGTAAATTGCGTCTTCGCATGAAAGGTAGTGCTGGTGGACATAATGGTGTAAAGTCAACGATTTCGCATCTAGGAACACAAGAATTTCAACGTATCCGTATGGGAATCGATCGCCCGAAAAATGGAATGAAGGTAGTCGATTATGTATTAGGACGCTTTACATCTGAAGAGATTCCGGATGTTAACCATTCTATTGAAAAAGCAGCGGATGCATGTGAAGAGTGGCTAAATAAGCCTTTTCTCCAAATCATGAATACTTTCAATAGTTAAAAATGAGATTGGGAATATTTCTCTTTTGTTTTACCCATACTAGTAGTAATTGAATTTTTAGGAGGCTAGTATGGAAGGGTATTATTATTGCAGACACTGCGGAGGTAATGTAGGCTCCATTAACGCAGAAAAAGTATATAGCGACGTTTTATTTCAACTAACAGAGCAAGAAGTAGTAGAAATGATTCATTTTCATGAAAATGGAAATATATATATAAAAACGATTTGTGAATCGTGTCAAGAAACGCTCGCATCTTATCCTGAGTATTATGAGTATGAAAAATTTCTGCAATAAAATGTTGTCGCTTTGGCATGTCCAAAGCATTTTTCTGTTTTCCTTTTCCAAAATATTTGCATAAAATAGAATGACTTGCTCTTTATGTTGAGAGGAGTTTTAAAAATGATAGGTTTATTAGAGCAATTTTATAAAAATGAAGAGATACAATCGGTTATTAATGGATTAGAAGATGGGTTAAAAGAACAACTTATATCAGGGATGGCAACGTCTTCTCGTTCGTTATTAATGGCGGCTTTATATAAAAAAACAAAAAAATCACAATTAATCGTGACACATAACTTATACCAAGCACAAAAAGTACATGAAGATTTAGTGGCGTTACTTGGTGAAAAAGATGTGTGGCTATATCCAGTGAATGAACTGATAGCATCGGAAATTGGGGTTGCAAGTCCAGAATTGAAGGCGCAACGTATAGAAGTGTTAAATCGCTTGGCTGCGGGAGAGAATGGAATCATTGTAGCGCCAGTGGCAGGATTGCGTAGATTTTTACCAATAAAAGAATTGTGGAAGCAAAAGCAAGTTGAAATCAATCTAGGGCAAGAGATTGATTTAGATGCGCTCTTGCATACTTTACATCATATTGGCTATGAACGTAAGTCGATGGTAGAAGCTCCAGGGGAGTTCAGTTTGCGTGGGGGAATATTAGATATTTATCCTTTAACTGAAGAACTACCATTTCGTATTGAATTCTTTGATACAGAAGTCGATTCTATTCGATTATTTGATGTGGATGAACAGCGTTCTCAAGGTAAAAAAGAAAGCGTTAGGTTTGGTCCGGCAACAGAGTTTTTATTTTCACAGGAAGAATTAAAATCAGGAATTCAGCATCTTGAAGAAGGTTTAACTAAGACGATGCAAAAACTTTCTGATGATAAACTAAAGACTACAGTGCTTGAGACGGTAAGTCATGAAATTGAGATGTTGAAAAACGGGCAAAGTATAGAACAGATGTTTAAATACTTATCTATTTTCTATAAAGAACCTGCTAGTCTGATAGATTATTTACCAGAAGACGGTGTTGTAATTTTAGACGAGATTTCCCGTATTCAAGAAACAGCATCGCATCTTGAAACAGAAGAGGCGGAATGGTATATATCACTTCTTGGTGAAGGAACAATTATTCAAGATTTATCTTTCTCTCACCCATTCGAGGGGTTTCTTCATCATAAAAAAAGAAGTTTTGTATATTTAACGTTATTCTTGCGTCATATCGCACACACACATCCGCAAAATATTGTTAATGTAACATGTAAAACAATGCAAGATTTCCATGGACAGATGAATTTGTTAAAAACAGAAATTGATAGATGGAATGAAGGGCATTTTACGACTGTTGTACTTGGAACAGATGATGAACGTGTGAAAAAATTACAACATATTTTAAGTGATTATGATATTGAGGCAGATATTGTAGAAGGTACAGATATCTTATTGCCTGGAAGGTTACAAATTGCTGTAGGTGATTTACATGCAGGATTTGAAATGCCGATGCAAAAGCTTGTTGTCATTACTGAAAAGGAGCTTTTTCATAAGAAAGTTAAAAAATCACAACGTAAACAAAAGTTATCGAATGCTGAACGTATTAAAAGTTATTCGGAATTAAAAGTTGGAGATTATGTAGTTCACGTAAATCATGGTATAGGTAAATTTTTAGGTATTGAGACATTAGAGATTAATGGTGTTCACAAAGATTATTTAAATATTAAATATCAAGGTAATGATAAGCTATACGTTCCAATTGAACAAATTGATCAAGTCCAAAAATATGTAGGATCTGAAGGTAAGGATCCGAAAGTTTATAAATTAGGCGGTAATGATTGGAAAAAGGTTAAAACGAAAGTTGAAAAATCTGTACAAGACATTGCGGATGACCTAATTAAACTATATGCTGAGCGCGAAGCTTCAAAAGGCTATGCATATACGCCAGATACGGCAGAACAACAAGAGTTCGAATCCTCTTTCCCATATCAAGAGACAGAGGATCAGTTACGTTCTATTGACGAGATTAAAAAAGATATGGAACGCGGACGCCCGATGGATAGGCTCCTTTGTGGTGACGTAGGGTATGGAAAGACTGAAGTGGCTATTCGTGCGGCATTTAAAGCAATTATGGATGAAAAACAAGTTGCAATTTTAGTACCGACAACGATTCTTGCGCAGCAACACTATGAAACAATTCGAGAGCGTTTTCAAGATTATCCGATCAATATAGGCTTATTAAGTAGATTCCGTACGAGAAAACAACAAAATGAAACAATTAAGGGCTTAAAGGATGGAACAGTAGATATTGTAATCGGAACACATCGTATTTTATCTAAAGATGTTACGTATAAAGATTTAGGGCTTCTTATTATTGATGAAGAACAAAGATTTGGTGTAACACATAAAGAAAAAATTAAACAATTGAAGGCAAATGTTGACGTATTAACATTAACGGCAACTCCGATTCCGCGGACGCTTCATATGTCTATGCTTGGTGTGCGCGACTTATCTGTTATTGAGACACCACCAGAAAATCGTTTCCCAGTCCAAACGTATGTAGTCGAGTATAATCCAGCGTTAATGCGAGAGGCAATAGAGCGAGAGCTTGCAAGAGGTGGTCAAGTTTACTTCCTATATAACCGTGTAGAGGATATTGAAAGAAAAGCAGATGAAATTTCGATGTTAGTTCCAGATGCCCGCGTAACGTACGCACATGGGAAAATGAACGAAAGCGAATTAGAGTCTGTTATGCTATCATTTTTAGAAGGACAGCATGATGTTCTTGTAAGTACAACAATTATTGAGACGGGTGTAGATATTCCGAATGTAAATACGTTAATTGTATTTGATGCAGATCGTATGGGATTATCACAGTTGTATCAGCTTCGTGGGCGTGTTGGACGTTCTAATCGTGTTGCGTATGCATACTTTGCATATAAACGTGACAAAGTGCTGTCAGAGGTTGCAGAGAAGCGTCTACAAGCAATTAAAGAGTTCACGGAACTTGGATCTGGTTTCAAAATTGCGATGAGAGATTTATCTATTCGTGGAGCAGGTAATTTGTTAGGGGCAGAACAGCATGGATTTATTGATTCTGTCGGATTTGATCTATATTCGCAAATGTTAAAAGATGCAATTGAACAGCGTAGAGGAACAGATGGGGCTGAAAATATAGTTAATGTTGAAATTGACTTAGAGGTAGATGCATATTTACCAGATGCTTATATTTCAGATAGTAAGCAAAAAATTATGATGTATAAACAATTTAGAGGTGTTTCTGCAATTGAGGATATTGAAGAATTGCAGGAAGAAATGATCGATAGATTTGGCGATTATCCACAAGAAGTTGGTTATTTATTACAAATTGCAAATATTAAAGTGTTGGCAATGAAAGAACAAATTGAATTAATTAAGCAGAATAAATTTGAAGTAACATTCCTGTTTTCTGAACAAGCAAGTCAAAATATTGATGGTGGAAAATTATTCATGCTCGGAAATAGTTTTGGACGTATGATCGGTTTAGGAATGGAAGGATCACAATTGAAAATTGTTATGAAAACAAATGGCTTAGAGACATCGAAGTGGTTAACAATTGCTGAAAATTTATTAAAAGGCTTACCAGATGTAAAAAAAGAAGTAATAAATGCCTAAAATAAGATAAAAAAATACAATTCGACGTGCATAGAAGAACTAATGTGTAAAATACTATGTCTAACAGTTGGTGATTTTTACATGAACAGGTAAATTCACCACTTTGATCATCAGTAGAAAGTGAGGCAGCATTAGAATGAAAGCAACTGGAATCGTACGTCGAATTGATGATTTAGGCAGGGTAGTAATCCCGAAGGAAATTCGTAGAACTTTACGTATTCGAGAAGGAGACCCACTAGAAATATTTGTTGATCGCGATGGAGAGGTAATTTTAAAGAAGTATTCTCCAATTAGTGAGCTAGGTGATTTTGCGAAAGAATATGCTGATGCTTTATATGACAGCTTAGGACATAATGTGCTTGTGTGTGATCGAGATTCTATCATCGCAGTATCAGGCGTATCGAAAAAAGAATACTTAAATAAAAGTGTTGGCGATCTAATTGAAAAAACGATGGAAGAACGAAAGTCTGTTATTATGACGGATGAAAGTGATATTTCCATTATTGATGGTGTAACAGAAAAGGTTCATTCTTATACAGTTGGACCGATTGTTGCAAACGGAGATCCGATTGGAGCCGTCATTATTTTTTCGAAAGAAGCCATTATAAGCGAGATCGAGCATAAAGCGGTTAATACTGCTGCCAGTTTCTTAGCGAAACAAATGGAACAGTAAGGGTATATTGATTTTAGAAGTAGCAATCTTTCCTAATTATGATCTTTCTTTTTGAGAAATCAATTATTTGGAGATATATGTATATTGAATGAAGGTAGCACTTTGCTACCTTTTTTCGTTGAATATTTTTAACATTTAGGAACTCATTATTACCCGTGTTGGTAAGGGAGTTTGTTCTTTTCTTTATGATATAATACGAGAGGTGAGAATAGAAAAAGGAGTTTTCTTGTATGGAAGCGAAGAAGTATCAAGCCTTTTGGCGTGGGGCTATTATATTAACGATTGCAAGTTTCGTTACAAAAGTATTAAGCGCTTTTTACCGTATTCCATATCAAAATATAGCGGGGGATATTGGGTTTTATATTTACCAACAAATTTACCCGTTTTATGGATTTTGTTTAATTTTAGCTACTTATGGATTTCCTGTTATCATTTCGAAAATGGTTGCAGAACGACTAGAGCGGGGAAAACAAAAAGAAGCAGAAGAAATTATTTGTGTATCTTTTTGGTTCTTATTAGGGATTGGTTTTATAGGCTTCTTTACACTGTTTTTTGGGGCCGAAACAATTGCGGTAGCTATGGGCGATATACATTTAGATAAGTTACTACGTGTTATTTCATTTTCATTCTTATTGATGCCATTTTTGTCTGTAGCAAGAGGGTATTTTCAAGGATTCAATAATATGATGCCAACGGCTGTTTCGCAAGTAATAGAACAAACAATTCGAGTTTCTATTATTGTATTTTTATCGCTATTCCTAATTGCTCACGGATTTGATTTATATACAGTTGGTGCAGGGGCTATGTTAGGCTCAATTGCGGGTGGACTTATTGGGATTATTGTACTTATATTGTATATGCGTCAAGATTTTCGTTCTATATTCTTCAAAAGTGCAGCGAGAATTAAGGGTAAAAGGAAGATAGTTAAAATCCTTTTTTGGCAGGGGTTAGCGATTTGTGTTAGTAATTTAGTGCTTATTTTTATACAGATGGCTGATTCAGTGTCCTTTTACAGCTTACTTATTGGTGCGGGAGAACAGGCTGAAAATGCAAAGGTATTAAAGGGTGTTTATGATAGAAGTATTCCGCTAATGCAATTAGGTACTGTTGTGACGACTTCTTTCTCGTTGTCACTTATTCCGATTATTACAGCGGCGAAGGAAAGAGGAGATCTTTCCTTTATTCAAGAAAAGGTAAAGTTAGCAATGAAAATAACATTTGTTATTGGACTTGCAGCAGCTATTGGACTAACTTGTATTATTCAACCTACCAATATTATGTTGTTTGAAAACAGTGATGGATCAGATGTTTTATCTATTTTATCGTTATCTATTTTATTTAGTTCATTGTCAATTACGACAGCTTCTATTTTACAAGGATTAGGGCAAACGTTTAAGCCAGCGTTATTTGTTGTATTTGGAGGTTGCTTAAAGTTAGCGTTAAATTATATATTCATGCCTTATTTTGGTGTGAAAGGTGCAGCTTTTGCGACTTTATGTGCGTTAATTATAATCTCTGGATTAAATAGTTTGTTGCTTACGAGAGCTGTATCAGGGTCACTTATCAATAAGCGAAATATGTTAGGGATAGTAATTAGTGGTATCTGTATGGGGTTTGTATTAATGATGTTCACACGTGTGTTACAGATGTCTGGATTAGTAATTAATACGGAACATAGAGGAAGCGCGACGCTTGAAGCGTTGTTAGGTGTAGCCATCGGCGGATTGACATATATGTTTTTTATTTTGAAATTACATGTATTTACAAAAAAAGAATTAGGAACCGTTATGAAACAAGAGAAAAAAGAAGGTTCATTGAAGAAGAGTGGATAGAGGTGACTGGTTGTGAGTGGAATCATTACTATTTTAGGTTTAGGAGCTGGTGAATTAGATCAGCTAACGATGGGTGTATATCGAAAAATAAAAGAAGCAGACCATCTGTTTGTTAGAACGAAGGAACATCCAGTTATAGAAGAATTGGAGAAAGAAGGCGTACAATATACGTCTTTTGATGCTGTATATGAAGCGCATGATACGTTTGAAATTGTATATGAAACAATTGCGAATAAATTGCTAGAACAAGCTGAAGGTACAGAAATTATCTATGCTGTTCCCGGGCATCCACTTGTAGCAGAAAGAACAGTTCAGCTACTGTTAGAAAAAGGAGAAGTTTCAAATGTTGAAGTGCGAATCGAGGGTGGACAAAGTTTCCTTGATCCTATGTTTGCAAGTCTAAAGATTGATCCGATTGAAGGATTCCAATTACTTGATGCTACATCATTTGAAAGAGGGCAATTAGAACTGCGTCAACATTTAATCTTTTGCCAAGTATATGATGCATTCGTTGCATCTGATGTGAAATTAACATTAATGGAGATGTTACCAGATGATTATGAAGTGTATATCGTAACAGCTGCAGGAACTTCATTTGAACAAGTAAAGAAGGTACCGTTGTACATGTTAGATCATGAAACGGAATTGAATAATTTAACGAGTGTGTACGTGCCGCCAGTTCAGGAGCGTGCGTCCTTGTATCAACAGTTTGATGTTCTTAGAGAAATTATTGCGGAACTTCGTGGTCCAAATGGTTGTCCGTGGGATAAAAAGCAAACACATCAATCATTAAAGAAATATTTAATTGAGGAAGCTTATGAAGTGTTGGAAGCAATCGATGAAGAGGATGATGATCACTTAGTAGAAGAATTAGGTGATATATTATTACAAGTTATGCTTCATGCTCAAATCGGAGAAGATGAAGGTTGGTTCTCTATAGATGATATCATTCGAACTCTATCTGAGAAAATGGTTCGTCGTCATCCGCATGTGTTTGGAAATACGGATGTAAACAGCGCTGATGAAGTGATTGCAAATTGGGAAGAAATTAAAAAACAAGAAAAAGGATTCGTGAAAGAATCTGTTTTAAATGGCGTTCCAAAAAGTTTGCCGCAGTTACTACGCGCCTATGAAATTCAGAAGAAAGCTGGTAAGGTTGGATTTGATTGGGTTGATGTGCAACCGATGATAGAGAAAGCTTTGGAAGAATGGCAAGAGTTCCAACAAGAGGTTACAAATATGGATGAGGAAAAGATGCTGGGTGAGTTTGGTGATTTACTATTTGCATTTGTTAATATAGCTCGTCATTACAAAATAGATCCAGAAGAGGCGTTACGTTCAACTAATGAGAAATTTACTGGTCGTTTTTTATACATGGAGGCAAAAGTAGCTGAAATGAATAAAGAGATGAAAGATTTATCATTAGAACAGTTAGATGTTTTATGGGAAGAAGCGAAACAAACAGAGCGTTAATAGGGGGATTTGATATGCGTCTAGATAAGTTTTTAAAAGTATCACGTTTAATTAAAAGAAGAACATTAGCGAAAGAAGTAGCTGATCAAGGAAGAATATCTATTAATGGTCAAGTGGCAAAAGCGAGTTCTGATGTGAAAGTAGCTGATGAATTAACAATTCGTTTTGGTCAAAAAATAGTGACTGTGAAAATAAATGAATTAAAAGAAACAACTAAAAAAGAAGATGCAGCAAATATGTATAGCTTAGTTCGTGAAGAAAAAGTAAAAGCGGAAGAAGGCTTGTTCTAAAATCATGTATCCCCTCATACATTACTATTAGCTAGTAAAAACCTATGGGGGGATTTACGTGAATAATGGTTACTCACCTACGTCTTCTAATCAACAAAATGTTTCTGTAGAGCATGACATTATTATGCGTGGCAGGCGTATAATTGATATTACCGGTGTGAAGCAGGTAGAGAGTTTTGATAGCGAAGAGTTTTTACTAGAGACCGTAATGGGTTTTTTAACGATTCGTGGTCAAAATTTACAAATGAAAAATTTAGATGTGGAAAAAGGTATTGTGTCGATTAAAGGGAAAGTTAATGAGATGCTGTATATTGATGAAAATCAAGGGGAAAAAACTAAAGGTTTCTTTAGTAAGTTGTTTAAATGAGCTTAACAATTCAGTTGTATACAATGCTTTCAATGATTGGAATGGGTGCTTGGATTGGAGCGTCTTTAGATACATATCAACGTTTTTTAAAGCGCCAAGAACGTAAACGTTGGCTTGTATTTATACATGATATATTATTTTGGATTGTCCAAGCATTATTCGTCTTTTATGTATTGCTTCTCGTAAATGAAGCTGAGCTACGTATATATGTGTTTTTGGCATTATTATGTGGTTTTGCGGCATATCAAAGCTTATTGAAGGCACTATACATGAAGCTGTTAAATTTTCTCATCTATATTTTTATGCAAACAACATATTTTTTTGTTCGAATTATACAGCTACTCATGATAAAACCTGTTATTATTATAGCGCAGCTATTTATTGCATTTATATTATTCTTATTTCGTATACTGCTTTCAATTGGACATGTGTTATGGAAAATGGTGATTTGGATATTACTTTTCATATGGAAAGTTTTTTTCTGGCCTGTTCGATTTATTGCTTCGCTCATATGGAAACTTCTCCCTAATCGTGTTAAACTTTTTATAGTGAAACATATAGGGTTCCTGCAATATATAGCAAAATTGAAGGGACATATCTTCCAACTATGGGAGCATATAAAAAAGAAGTTAGGGGGACCTCGGAAATGAGGGAACTGAGACAAAGAACAATCGAAAAACAGAGTCCAAATCCTGTTAAAGAGCATATAATACAAACGGATGAGAACAGGAAGCGACTTTATCGCCGTTTAGCGGTTTTTCTTGTCTTTACTTTTACAATTATTGCGAGTATTAGTGTAACGTTTTATCAACAAAACAGTTCCATTAAAGCAAAAGAAGCAAAAGTTAAGGACATGAAAAAAGAACTGGATTCATTAACGAATAAAGAAAAAAGTCTAAAAGACGAAGTTCAAAAGTTAAATGATGAAGAGTACGTATTAAAGATTGCTAGAAGGGATTATTTCTTCTCTGGTAAAGGGGAGATAATTTTTCCTGTTTCTAAGTAGAGTATGTCTTATTGACACTATATTTTAGGATTATATATAATAAAGTAAAATTTGACTTTTTAACCACTAAGGAGGAGCATTTTTTTTATGTCAATCGAGGTAGGCAGCAAGTTACAGGGTAAAGTAACAGGTATTACAAATTTTGGGGCTTTTGTGGAGCTGCCAGAGGGCTTAACGGGTCTTGTTCATATTAGTGAAGTTGCTGATAACTATGTAAAAGATATTAACGATCACTTAAAAGTGGGCGACCAAGTAGAAGTAAAAGTTATTAATGTTGAAAAAGATGGAAAGATTGGTTTATCTATCAAAAAAGCGAAAGAACGTGAAAAAACAGAAGGAGATCGTCCACGTGGTGAATACCAACGCGGTGGTGATCAACAACGTTCTGGACGTCCACAACGTAATAATCGCTCTTTCAACAGAGATAATCGCGGTGGCGGTAACGACCGAGCTCCGAAAGAAACATTTGAGCAAAAGATGGCACGCTTCTTAAAAGATAGCGAAGATCGTTTAACTTCTTTAAAGCGTAACACAGAGTCTAAACGTGGTGGCCGTGGCGCGCGTCGCGGATAATAAGGACGTTTAGTTTTTAACATATAGAGAGGTACCCAGAGTAATGTCTCAGGGTGCTTTTTTATATGTAAAAAATATTTTCAAAAAAGTTTTTGAGATGTGTTGACTTTAATTAGTATCTGATGTAAGATACTAATTGTCCGTTAAATAAGACGACATGGCGGTGTAGCTCAGCTGGCTAGAGCGTACGGTTCATACCCGTGAGGTCGGGGGTTCGATCCCCTCCGCCGCTATATTTAATTTAACGGCCCGTTGGTCAAGTGGTTAAGACACCGCCCTTTCACGGCGGTAACACGGGTTCGAATCCCGTACGGGTCATCTAAAAAGATCATGCAAATTTGCATGATCTTTTTTTGTTAAATAAATTAAGATATACAACACTTCTACAAAATCACCCTATATTTTCTGAATGTTTAATTAAAATCTCGAAAATAACTTACATACCCTGTATATCTGTAGAGTTATTTCGAATAAAAAGTCGAACGATTATAAAAGTGAAAACTGTTGTTTTGACAAAAAAACCAACAATCATCTTTTATAATGACAGTAATTAAACTATGCAGGTGGTGTTAAAAATATGCCTAAAGCAGGAAGGAATACTATGAATACAAGTGCATTGGCAATGAATGAGAGTCAGCTTGATGGAATAAAGTGGACGAGTAAGTTGCGAATGAAATTTGAGCAAGTTTTCTTTAGATGGGGATTTATTATTGTTGTTATTGGTTTTCTTTTGGGACGAGCATATATATTAACAAATATTTTACCGTTTGCACTGCCATTTTTTGCTGCTGTTTATGTTATGAAGCGGGATAAGATGCCGCTAGCATTTTTAGCTCTAATGGGAGGAGCTCTTTCAGTATCGATAGATAATTTGTTTTTTACCTTTGCATCTATCTTTACCTTCTTCATTTATAATATCTTCTTTAGTCGATTTACACGTAAAACTGTTGGACTTGTTCCATTTCAAGTATTTATCTCCGCATTAACCGCACACTTAGTTGTTGTATATTTTGCACAACAAACTGTCACCATGTACGATTTACTCGTTAGTACCATTGAGGCTGGGCTTAGTTTTGTATTAACTATGATATTTTTACAAAGTGTCCCACTTTTAGTGGAAAGGAAAGGAAAACAACAGGCATTAGAGACGGAAGAAATTGTTTGTTTGATTATATTACTAGCATCTGTTTTAACGGGTACAACAGATTGGTTTGTATATGATGCTTCTATTCAACATATTTTTACAAGGTATTTAGTGCTAGTATTTGCATTTATTGCGGGTGCTGCCACAGGGTCTACAGTGGGGGTTGTAACAGGACTAATATTAAGTTTAGCAAATGTGTCTAGCTTGTCTCAGCTTAGCCTTCTTGCTTTTTCTGGATTGCTTGGTGGATTGTTAAAAGAAGGAAAGCGTTTAGGTGTTAGTTTAGGTTTATTAATTGGGACAAGCTTAATTACATTATATGTAGACAAACAGACAAATATTGTAACAACTTTAATTGAGTCAGGTGTAGCGATTGTTATCTTCTTATTAACACCGAAGCTTGTTTTGGATCGTATTGCTAAATTTATGCCAGGTACACAAGAGCATTCGCAAGATCAACAACAATATTTAAGAAGGATGCGTGATGTTACAGCAAATAAAATCAACCAATTTGCAAATGTATTTGCTGCTTTATCTAATAGCTTTTCTGTATATGGGTATGTAGAGGAAGAAGATAAAGAGACAGAAGCAGATTTGTTTTTGAGTACAATTACTGCGAAAACATGTCAAACATGCTTTAAAAAGGATCAATGCTGGGTAGTGAATTTTGATAAAACGTACGATTATATGAAACAAATAATGAATGAAACGGAAGAAGGAACCCTGCAACATAATCGTAAATTAGTTCGTGAGTGGGACAAGCATTGTGTGAGAGGGAAAAAAGTGACGGATTTAGTAGTCGGTGAATTAGATCACTTCTATGAGGGACAAAAATTACGAAAACAAATGAAGGAAAATCGTAGAATAGTAGCGGAGCAACTATTAGGTGTATCAAAGGTTATGGAGGATTTTGCTAAGGAGATACAACGAGAGCGTGAAAATCATCAAGTGCAGGAAGAACAGATTATGCAAGCGTTCCGAGATTTTGGTGTCGAAGTAGAGCATGTTGATATTTATTGTTTAGATAGAGGAAGTATTGATATTGAAATGTTAATTCCAGTTGCATCTAATGAACATGGTGAGTGTGAAAAGTTAGTTGCACCGATGCTTTCAGATATCCTTAAAGAAAATATTGTCGTTAAACATGAAGAAAAGTCTTCTTATCCAAATGGCCATAGTTTAATATCATTTGGTTCGGCGAAGACGTATTCTCTTGATACAGGATTGGCTACAGCTGCAAAAGGCGGTGGATTTGTTTCGGGTGACTCTTATGCGATGATGGATTTAAGTGTTGGTAAATATGCACTTGCGATTAGTGATGGTATGGGTAATGGGCAAAGAGCTCATATGGAAAGTAAGGAAACGGTGAAATTATTACAAAAAATACTCCAATCAGGCATTGATGAAGAAATAGCAATTAAGTCTATCAATTCAATTCTTTCTTTGAGAACGACAGAAGAAATGTTTACGACATTAGATTTAGCTATGGTAGATTTGCGGGATGCGAGTGCAAGGTTTTTAAAGATTGGATCAACGCCGAGTTTTGTTAAACGCGCAAATAATATTTTGAAAATTGAAGCAAGTAATTTGCCGATGGGAATCATCGAAGATGTTGAAGTTGATGTGGTGGGTGAACAATTAAAAACGGGCGATATTCTTATTATGATGAGTGATGGGATTTTTGAAGGAGCACAGCATGTGGAGAATCATGAATTGTGGATGAAACGAAAAATTAAAGAATTGCAAACCGAAGACCCGCAAGAAATTGCTGATATCATTATGGAAGAAGTGATTCGCTCTTGTGATGGTTATATAAATGATGATATGACTATTGTAGTGGCAAAAGTGAAGAAAAATATGCCGAAGTGGGCTACGATTCCGATTGTAGGAATGCAAGCGCAGTAAAATGTAAGTGGAATGTTTATCTATAATTTGATTTTAAAAACCTAGGTGAATACCTAGGTTTTTTTGTGGGAAAAGGTAATGTTATTAATTTTGTGAATATACACGGAGGATGTAAGATAAAAATGTAATTTTTGTATATCTTTTTTTTGCACAATGTTTGTAAAAGTTGTACCATTGTAGACAAGGTGACTAAGGTTGCTGTTCTTGTTTAATGAAAGGTGATTGCGAAGTTGAAAGATACATTTGTTGAAAAAGTAGATGACTTTGTAAAGCAGCATGATGTATTAAAGAATGATTCAACAATTGTTGTGGGAGTTTCTGGTGGTCCTGACTCGTTAGCGCTTTTATATTATTTATTAGAAAAAAGAGCGGAAAAACAGTTGGAAATTGTAGTTGCTCATGTGGATCATATGTTTAGAGGTGATGAATCTTATGAGGATTTACAGTTTGTGCAGGGCCTTTGTGAAGAACTGGGAATTATTTGTGAAACGATAAGGATTAATGTATCACAATATCAACAGCAATACGGAATGAATGCACAGGTTGCTGCGAGAGAATGCAGATATGCATTTTTGGAAAGAATAATGAAGAAATATGATGCGAGATATGTTGCTCTTGGACATCATGGAGATGATCAAGTCGAGACAATTTTAATGCGTCTTGTAAGAGGGAGTACTCCGAAAGGATATGCAGGAATTGCAGTGAAGCGTCCTTTTCATAATGGATATTTAATTAGGCCGTTACTTGGCGTAACGAAGGAAGAAATTGTTGATTACTGTAATAAGCTAAATTTAATGCCACGTATAGATCCGAGTAATAAAAAGGAAGTATATACAAGGAATCGATTACGTAAATATGTCCTTCCTCATTTGAAAGAAGAAAATCCACAAATGCATGAGAAATTCCAAAAATTTAGCGTGCAGATGCAAGAGGATGAGGCTTATTTGCAGGAATTAGCTTTTGAGAAAATGAATAAAGTAATTACAAAAAAAAGTGATAAACAAATTAGCTTATCAATTCCTGCCTTTGAATCCATGTCTATGCCTTTACAAAGAAGAGGGATTCAACTAATATTAAACTATCTTTATGAATATAAGATTCCATCTTCTCTTTCTTCTATACATATTGACAAGTTGATTGAGTTTTTTAAGCGGACACAACCTTCAGGTTCACTTGATTTTCCGGGTGATTTGAAAATTGTTCGTTCATACGAGGAGTGTAGCTTTAGATTTAAACAAGAAATTGTCTCTCCTTTTTCACAAGATTTATTAGTACCCGGGACCATTACGCTATTGAACGGGGATGAATTTGTAACAGAGGTGAGCGAAGATATACCAAGTAACATGAATGAAACAGTATTTGTTGCTAAGTATAATGATATATCATATCCACTTCGTATTCGTTCTAGAGAAAATGGAGATCGCATGTCAATACAAGGTATGAATGGCACGAAAAAGATAAAAGCTATTTTTATCGAAGCGAAAGTACCGAAAGAAAAAAGAGAAGAATGGCCGGTCGTTTGTGATGCAAGTGGGACTATTATTTGGGTACCCTTGTTGAAACGATCTGCATTTGCAATTTCGAAAGAGATGGCAAAGAAGGATAAATATATGATTATTCACTACAAAAGCAAGGAGTCTTCCGGGAGGATAATGAAATGATGAATCAAGATATCGAAAAAGTATTAATTTCTGAAGAGCAAATACAAGAAAAGGTGCGCGAACTAGGTGCAATTATTGCAGAGGATTATAAAAACACAGTACCTCTTGCAATTGGTGTATTAAAAGGCGCAATGCCATTCATGGCAGATTTATTAAAGAGAACAGATACATATCTTGAAATGGATTTTATGGCTGTATCTAGTTACGGTCACTCTACAGTTTCAACAGGCGAAGTGAAAATTTTAAAAGATCTTGATACTTCTGTAGAAGGTCGCGATATTTTAATCGTCGAAGATATTATTGATAGTGGTCTTACACTAAGCTACTTAGTAGACTTATTCAAATATCGTAAAGCGAAGTCTGTAAAAATTGTTACATTATTAGATAAGCCAACAGGCCGTAAGGTTGATCTGAAAGCGGATTATGTTGGATTTACTGTTCCACATGAATTTGTAGTAGGATATGGATTAGATTATAAAGAGCAATACCGTAATCTTCCTTATGTAGGCGTATTAAAACCAAGCGTTTACTCAAATTAATTAAATATAGGCTTCACAATTGTATAGGAAAGTTTTTCTATGTTACGATTTACTATAGTGTTTATGCCGTGAGAGGAGGTTAGGAATGAATCGTATCTTCCGTAATACCATCTTTTATTTACTGATATTCTTAGTAGTAATTGGAATCGTGAGCTATTTTAATGGTTCGACACAAAAAACGACATCAGTTAGCTACGACAAATTCATTACTAAACTAGAAAGCGGTGAAGTGCGTAATGTGCAACTTCAACCGAAAAATGGTGTATTTGAGGTAAAAGGACAATTTAATAACTCTAGCCAAGGAGAACAATTTGTTACTTATGCACCAAATACTGAGGAATTACAAAAGAAAATTAATGATAAAGCGAAAGGTGCCGAAGTTAAGTATCAACCAGCAGAAGAAACAAGTGCTTGGGTAACATTCTTTACTTCAATCATTCCATTTGTCATCATCTTCATTTTATTCTTCTTCTTATTAAACCAAGCTCAAGGCGGCGGTAGCCGTGTTATGAACTTCGGGAAAAGTAAGGCGAAGTTATATAATGATGAAAAGAAAAAAGTTCGTTTCAGAGATGTTGCTGGTGCGGATGAAGAGAAACAAGAACTTGTTGAGGTAGTTGAATTCTTGAAAGACCCTCGTAAGTTCTCTGAAGTTGGTGCTCGTATTCCAAAGGGTGTCCTATTAGTTGGACCTCCAGGTACAGGTAAAACTTTATTAGCACGTGCTGTTGCAGGTGAGGCTGGCGTTCCATTCTTCTCTATCAGTGGTTCTGACTTCGTAGAGATGTTTGTCGGTGTCGGTGCATCACGTGTACGTGATTTATTTGAAAATGCAAAGAAAAATGCTCCTTGTATCATTTTCATTGATGAAATTGATGCAGTAGGTCGTCAACGTGGCGCAGGTCTTGGTGGTGGTCATGATGAGCGTGAGCAAACATTGAACCAATTACTTGTTGAAATGGATGGATTCGGTGCAAACGAAGGTATTATTATCGTTGCTGCGACAAACCGTCCAGACATTCTTGACCCAGCGTTATTACGTCCAGGTCGTTTTGACCGTCAAATTACAGTAGATCGTCCAGATGTAAATGGCCGTGAAGCTGTACTGAAAGTACATGCGCGTAATAAACCACTTGATGAGCATATTAATTTAAGAGCAATTGCGACTCGTACACCAGGATTCTCTGGTGCGGATCTTGAAAACTTATTAAACGAAGCTGCTTTAGTAGCTGCACGTCAAGATAAGAAGAAAATTGATATGAGTGATATCGATGAAGCGACGGATCGTGTTATTGCAGGTCCAGCTAAGAAAAGTCGTGTTATCTCTGAAAAAGAACGTAATATCGTTGCTTTCCATGAAGCAGGTCATACTGTAATTGGTGTTGTTCTTGATGAAGCAGATGTCGTTCATAAAGTAACAATTGTCCCTCGTGGTCAGGCTGGTGGATATGCGGTAATGCTTCCGAAAGAAGATCGTTACTTCATGACGAAACCAGAGTTACTTGATAAAATCACTGGTTTACTTGGTGGCCGAGTAGCTGAGGAGATTGTATTTGGTGAAGTGAGTACAGGTGCTCATAATGACTTCCAACGTGCGACTGGTATTGCAAGACGTATGGTTACGGAATTTGGTATGAGTGACAAACTTGGACCGATGCAATTTGGTAGCTCGCAAGGTGGTCAAGTGTTCTTAGGAAGAGACTTCCACTCAGAACAAAACTATAGTGATGCGATTGCACATGAAATCGATATGGAAATGCAATCAATTATGAAAGAATGTTATGCTCGTGCAAAACAAATTCTTACTGAAAACCGTGATAAACTAGATATTATCGCACAAACGTTACTTGAAGTAGAAACGTTAGATGCAGAGCAAATCAATCATTTATGTGATTACGGCAGATTGCCAGAACGTCCAACATCTTCAGATGATGTGAAAGTAAACATCAACATGAAGAAAGACGATGAAGATAAAGAAGATAAGTAAGAAGTGAAGGAGTGACTATCGTCACTCCTTTTTTGTTTGTTAAAATCTTTGTTAATTACTATTGAGAACTTAGTGGATAAAGTAATTTAAGTAAAACTAGTATTAAAAATTGAAATAGAGAGCAATCTTTTTGTAAAATGATGAGGATAGGAAAGCTGATTATATAAGTATGTGTGATATGATGTTTTTATAAGTTTTATACATACTGCACAAATATAGATTAAATAAGATAAGTGGTGAGAATATGATTTTTGTATTGGATGTAGGGAACACAAATGCTGTACTAGGTGTGTTTGAAGAGGGGGAACTTCGTCAGCATTGGCGCATGGAAACAGATCGTCATAAGACAGAAGATGAATATGGAATGCTTGTAAAGCAATTGCTTGAGCATGAGGGTCTTTCGTTTGAAGATGTGAAAGGTATTATTGTGTCTTCAGTCGTACCACCAATTATGTTTGCTTTAGAGCGCATGTGTGAAAAATATTTTAAAATTAAACCGCTTGTAGTAGGGCCTGGGATAAAAACAGGACTAAATATTAAATATGAAAATCCGCGTGAAGTAGGCGCAGACCGAATTGTAAATGCAGTAGCAGGAATCCACTTATATGGAAGTCCGCTCATTATTGTTGATTTTGGTACGGCTACTACATATTGTTATATTAACGAAGAAAAACATTATATGGGTGGAGTTATTACGCCAGGAATTATGATTTCAGCAGAGGCTTTATATAGCAGAGCAGCAAAACTTCCTCGTATCGAAATTACAAAACCAAGCAGTGTTGTTGGGAAAAATACAGTAAGTGCGATGCAATCTGGTATTCTTTATGGTTATGTTGGACAAGTGGAAGGTATTGTTAAGCGTATGAAAGAAGAAGCTAGACAAGAACCTAAAGTTATTGCAACAGGTGGATTGGCAAAATTAATTTCCGAAGAATCGAATGTAATTGATATTGTAGATCCGTTTTTAACGTTAAAAGGTTTGTATATGTTATATGAACGTAATGCAAATTTACAGCATGAGAAAGGTGAATAAATACGTATGAAAGATTATTTAGTAAAAGCGTTAGCATTTGATGGAGAAGTGCGTGCGTATAGTGTGCGTACAACAAATACAGTAAGTGAGGCGCAAAGACGTCATGATACATGGAGAACAGCTTCAGCGGCACTAGGGCGTTCTTTGACTGCGGGTACAATGATGGGCGCAATGTTAAAGGGCGAGCAAAAGTTAACGATTAAGGTAGAAGGTAACGGTCCAATTGGCCCTATCTTAGTAGATGCTCATGCAAATGGAGATGTACGTGGTTATGTAACGAATCCGCATGTTGATTTTGAAGGAACAGAACAAGGGAAGTTACGTGTATATCAAGCGGTAGGTACAGAGGGGTTTGTAACTGTAATTAAAGATATTGGAATGCGTGAGCCGTTTATTGGTCAATCTCCAATCGTTTCAGGAGAATTAGGAGAAGACTTTACGTATTATTTTGCAGTTTCTGAACAAACGCCTTCTTCTGTAGGTGTTGGTGTTCTTGTAAATGGAGATGATAGCATATTAGCGGCAGGTGGATTCATCCTTCAAATTATGCCGGGTGCGCAAGATGAAACGATTTCATTTATTGAAGACCGTTTACAAAAGATTCCACCTGTATCAACGTTGATTGAACAAGGTCTTTCTCCGGAAGAGCTACTATATGCAGTTCTTGGAGAAGATAAAGTAAAAGTATTAGAAACAATGGATGTTCAATTTAATTGCACATGCTCACGCGAGCGTATTGAGAGTGTATTAATTAGTTTAGGTAAAACAGAGTTAGAGCAAGTTCGTGAAGAAGAGGAAGAGACAGAAGTTCACTGTCATTTCTGTAATGAACGATACAAGTTCTCTAAAGAAGATATTACAAATTTAATCGAGAATTTGTAATAAGGGAATTAAGAGGAGCAATCCTCCAAATGAATTGACAAACAGGGAATTTTCTGACAAAATCTAAATATAGATAAAACCAATAAAAATACTCGGTGTTAGGAGTGACAGGAATGCGAGTGGCACAATCAGTTTCAGAATTAATCGGGAAAACGCCGATCGTTAAGTTGAACCGCATCGTAGAATCAGACAGCGCAGATATATACTTAAAATTAGAATTTATGAATCCGGGGAGTAGTGTTAAAGATCGTATCGCATTAGCTATGATTGAAGATGCTGAAAAAAAGGGATTATTAAAAGAGGGCGATACAATCATTGAGCCGACAAGTGGTAACACAGGAATTGGTTTAGCGATGGTAGCGGCTGCTAAAGGATATAATGCAATCTTAGTAATGCCAGAAACAATGAGTATTGAGCGTCGTAATTTATTACGTGCTTACGGTGCGGAATTAGTATTGACTCCAGGGCCTGAAGGAATGGGTGGAGCAATTCGTAAAGCGACTGAATTAGCAAAAGAACATGGCTACTTTATACCACAACAGTTCAAAAACCAATCGAATCCAGAAATTCACCGTTTAACAACAGGTCCAGAAATTATTGAACAAATGGGCGACCAATTAGATGCGTTTATTGCAGGTATTGGTACAGGTGGAACGATTACTGGTGCTGGTGAAGTACTGAAGGAAGCGTATAAAGATATTAAAATTTATGCAGTAGAACCTGCAGATTCACCAGTATTATCTGGTGGGAAGCCAGGTCCACATAAAATCCAAGGAATTGGGGCGGGATTTGTTCCGGAGACGTTGGATGTAGAAGTATATGATGAAATTATTCAAGTGAAAACAGAGCAAGCATTTGAATATGCGAGAAGAGTGGCTAAAGAGGAAGGTATTTTAGTTGGTATCTCTTCAGGCGCAGTTATTTATGCAGCAACAGAGGTTGCGAAAAAGTTAGGTAAAGGGAAAAAGGTACTTGTTATTATCCCGAGTAACGGTGAACGTTATTTAAGTACACCACTTTATCAATTTGAATCCTAATTAAACGCGATTGAAAAAGCATCCTTGAAAAAGGGTGCTTTTTCTTTTGGGATTGGAAATAGGAAAAGAGTGAATGACTAGAAAACTTCATGTAAAATAAGAGGTAGTATAATTAAATTATTTTCACTAGCCTTCGAGTATAATCAATCTCTATATAAATAACTTATGTAGTTTGAGCTGGTTTATCTAAGAGGGTGGGATAAAAGAAGACGGGGTGTTGATATGCAACGAAGAAAATCTTTAGCGCTTTCTATTCCATATCAGTTAGATTTCTTTAAGCAATATAAATTTCTTTCTCAGGGTAAATCGCAACATATTTTGTTAGAAAGCGGCCGTGGCGGTCGTTATAACATTGTAGGGCTGAACCCAGTAGCGGTAATTCGAGGGAAGGATGAAACGTTACATATAAGTGAAAGTGGTAAGGAAACAATAAAACGAGGGAATCCGTTAGATTTAATGCAAGAATATATGGAACAATGGAAGACGGACTATAACCCAGAGTATCCGCCTTTTCAAGGTGGTGCAATTGGCTATTTCAGTTATGACTGTATCCGTTATATTGAAAAGCTGCCTTCTCTTGCGGAAGATGATATTAATATACCTGACATCTTCTTTTTGTTATTTGATGACGTATTTGTCTATGATCAAAAAGAACAAGTGTTATGGGTTATTACGCATTATGTAGATAAATATGAAGAGGCGAAAGAACGGCTAAATGAGTGGAAGAGTCTTTGGATGACAGAAGCGCCTGAAGTGACCGTGCCCTTTGAAAGTCCTGAAAAGAAAAGCGAAGCAGTTGCTTTTACTGAAGCCAGCTTTATGAAGGCAGTTGAATGTATTCAAGAATATATTGGGGCGGGTGATGTGTTCCAAGTAAACTTGTCGACGAGACAAGAAAGAACGTTACAGACACACCCGCTAGAAATTTATACAAGTCTTCGTGAGATTAATCCATCTCCATATATGGGTTACCTGGAGCTTGGGGATTTTCAAATTGTTAGTGGATCGCCAGAGTTGTTAATTAAGAAACAAGGAACTGAAGTAAGTACAAGACCGATTGCTGGAACGAGATCTAGAGGTGCGGATGAGCAAGAGGATGAAGAATTAGCAAGAGAATTAATTGAGAACGAAAAAGAAAGAGCAGAGCATGTAATGCTTGTGGATTTAGAAAGAAATGATTTAGGACGTGTTTGTAAATATGGCACTGTAGAAGTAGATGAATTTATGGTAATTGAGAAATACTCACATGTTATGCATATTGTTTCTAATGTGCGTGGTGAGGTGGAAGAAGATAAAGATGCTTTTGATTTAGTGAAGGCTGTATTCCCTGGGGGAACAATTACTGGTGCCCCAAAAATACGTACGATGGAAATTATTGAGGAATTAGAACCTGTTCGAAGAGGGATTTATACAGGTTCAATCGGTTGGATTGGTTATTCTGGAGATACAGAATTGAATATTGTAATTAGAACACTTCTTGCTAAAGATGGAAAAGCTCATGTACAAGCAGGGGCGGGAATTGTAATTGATTCAAATCCGGAAAATGAATATAAAGAGTCGTTAAAAAAGGCGATTGCTTTATGGCGTGCAAAAGAACGTAGCGAAGAAACGGTTAGGTGAGAGAAATGATATTAATGATTGATAATTATGATTCTTTTACATTTAATTTAGTGCAGTTTCTTGGAGAACTTGGACAAGAGCTCGTTGTTAAACGTAACGATGAAGTGACCATTTCAGATATTGAGAATATGAAACCAGATTTTCTAATGATTTCTCCAGGCCCATGTAGTCCTAATGAAGCTGGGATTAGTATGGAAGCTATTAAATACTTTGCTGGAAAGACTCCGATTTTTGGTGTTTGTCTAGGGCATCAATCTATTGCACAAGTGTTTGGGGGAGAGGTTGTCCGTGCAGAGCGATTAATGCATGGAAAAACGTCGCTTATGCATCATGATGGAAAGACGATTTTTTCGGATATTCCTAATCCGTTTACTGCGACGCGCTATCATTCCCTTATTGTTAAGAAAGAGACGTTACCCGATTGCTTAGAGGTAACATCTTGGACAGAGGAAGGGGAAATTATGGCACTTCGTCATAAGACATTACCGATAGAGGGTGTGCAATTCCATCCAGAATCTATTATGACTTCTCATGGGAAAGAGCTGTTGCAGAATTTCATTCGTAAATACAGTCCAAGTGCGACATTATGTTAATTTACGTAAATGGTCAGTATGTAGAAGCAAGTGAAGCGAGAATTTCTCCTTATGATCATGGTTATTTATATGGTCTTGGAGTTTTTGAAACGTTTCGTATTTATAATGGTCATCCTTTCTTATTGGATGATCATTATAACCGTTTAATAGAGGCGCTGGATACATTGCAAATTAAATGGACAATGACAAAAAATGATGTGATGCTTATTTTGAAAGATTTACTCGCTAAGAATGAATTGAAGCATGCATATGTACGTTTTAATGTATCGGCGGGTATAGATGAAATAGGATTACAAACGGAAATGTATGAAGAGCCTTCTGTTATTGTTTTTATAAAACCTTTAACAGCTCCAGGGGATGTAGTGGAAAAAGAAGGTGTTATTCTAAAACAAGTGCGAAATACACCGGAAGGGACATTTCGCCTGAAGTCTCATCACTATTTAAATAATATTTTAGGGAAGCGTGAAATTGGAAATGTTGTGAGTAAGGAAGGTATTTTCCTCACTGAAGCAGGTTATGTTGCAGAGGGCATTGTTTCGAATCTATTCTTTGTGAAAGGTGATGTTTTATATACACCTTCGTTAGAGGCAGGGATTTTAAATGGTATCACTCGTGCGTTTATTATAAAGAGTGCTGAAGAATTAAATATAGAAGTAAAGGAAGGTTTCTTTACAAAAGATGAGTTATTTTCAGCGGATGAAGTCTTCGTAACAAACTCCATTCAAGAAATTGTTCCGCTTTATCGTATAGAAGCGCAGGATTTCCCGGGTAAAGTAGGAGTGGTTACAAAAAGTTTAATGTACCTTTATGGAATGCAAAGAGAGAAATTATGGAGCAGAAATGAATTACGAAGAGGAGATGTGTAGTTTGAAGTGGGATTATGATTTGCGCTGCGGCGAATATACATTGAATTTAAATGAAAAAACATTAATTATGGGGATTTTAAATGTAACACCAGATTCGTTTTCTGATGGTGGGAGTTACAACGAGGTAGATGCTGCGGTACGTCACGCAAAAGAAATGCAAGGTCAAGGTGCTCATATTATTGATATTGGTGGCGAATCTACTCGCCCAGGTTTTGCTAAAGTATCAGTAGAAGAAGAAATAAAGCGAGTTGTCCCGATGATTCAAGCAGTTTCAAAAGAAGTAAAATTGCCTATATCTATCGATACATATAAAGCTGAAGTTGCAAAGCAAGCAATTGAGGCTGGTGGTCATATTATTAATGATATTTGGGGAGCGAAGGCGGAGCCAAAAATTGCTGAAGTCGCAGCTCATTATGATGTACCCATCATTTTAATGCATAACCGCGATAATATGAATTATCGTAATTTAATGGCGGATATGATTGCTGATTTGTATGACAGTATTAAAATTGCTAAAAATGCTGGTGTGCCAGATGAGAATATTATTTTAGATCCAGGTATCGGTTTTGCTAAAACACCTGAGCAGAACTTAGAGGCGATGCGTAATTTAGAACAGTTAAATGTGCTAGGTTATCCAGTTCTCTTAGGTACTTCGAGAAAGTCCTTTATTGGGCACGTATTAGATTTGCCAGTGGAGGAACGCCTTGAGGGAACAGGAGCTACCATTTGTCTTGGTATTGAAAAGGGCTGTGAGTTTGTTCGTGTCCATGATGTGAAAGAAATGGCGCGTATGGCTAAAATGATGGATGCGATGATTGGTAAGGGGGTAAGGTAATTGGATAAAATTTATATCCATGATATGGAGTTTTATGGTTATCATGGTGTGTTCCCAGAGGAGAATAAATTAGGTCAGAGATTTAAAGTTGACTTAACGGTGGAGTTGGATTTAAAGCGTGCAGGGGAAAGTGATGACTTAGAGCATTCGGTCAATTATGGAGAGCTTTTCGAATTATGTAGAAAAGTTGTTGAGGATAGAAAGTATAAGCTTGTGGAGAGTATCGCTGAAAATATTGCTGCAGATATATTAAAACAATATGAAAGTATTTCACGCTGTACAATTAAGGTAATTAAGCCGGATCCACCGATACCGGGTCATTATCGTGCTGTAGCAGTAGAAATTACGAGAGAACGTCCATGAACAATATAGCTTACATTGCATTAGGGTCAAATATTGGAGAGCGTTATACGTATCTAACTGAAGCGATTCAGTTTTTAAATAAAAATCCTTATATTCAGGTTGATGATATTTCATCTGTATATGAAACTGAGCCAGTTGGCTATACTGACCAAAGTTGCTTTTTAAATTTAGTTATAAAAATTTCTACCAATTTATCACCACAAGAGTTATTGAAAGTAACACAAAAAGTAGAAAATGACCTAGGAAGAAAAAGGGAAATTAGGTGGGGGCCGAGGACTATCGACCTTGACATTTTACTTTATAATCAAGAGAATATTGAAGCAGAGAATCTTATTGTTCCGCATCCGCGGATGTTTGAAAGAGCTTTTGTTATCGTTCCGTTGTTAGAGATTAATCAAGACATAAAACAAAATATTTCACGTTCACAAGTAGAAGAAATGAAAAGGCGAGAGGGAGTAACGGTATGGAAGCAGAAAAATGGGGAAGACGCATTCGTGCTTTTCGAAAGCTAAAAGGCTATACACAAGAAGGTTTTGCTAAAGAACTAGGGGTATCTGTATCTGTTTTAGGTGAGGTTGAGAGAGGGAATAGATCGCCTTCTCAAGATTTTGTAGTAGAAGTTGCTAAGGCATTAAATGTTTCGATAGAGGAATTAATGCCAAAGTGATTGTACAGGAAGGAGTAGGTTGATTGTTAAAGATTGCAAATATCGAGATGAAAAATCCGGTTGTACTAGCACCGATGGCGGGAGTGTGTAACTCTGCATTCCGTTTAACAGTAAAAGAATTTGGTGCCGGCTTAGTTTGTGCTGAAATGGTAAGTGATAAGGCAATATTACTTAATAATAAAAGAACATTAGATATGTTATATATCGACGAGAGAGAAAAGCCATTAAGTTTACAAATTTTTGGTGGAGAGAAAGAAACTCTTGTAGATGCTGCGAAATATGTAGATAAATATACGACAGCAGACATAATTGATATTAATATGGGTTGTCCAGTGCCGAAAATCGTTAAATGTGATGCGGGGGCAAGGTGGCTTTTAGATCCGAATAAAATATATGAAATGGTAGCAGCGGTTGTAGATGCTGTAGAAAAGCCGGTTACAGTTAAAATGCGTATCGGTTGGGATGAAGAACATATTTTCGCAATAGAAAATGCTAGGGCTGTTGAGCGTGCTGGTGGCCAAGCTGTGGCGGTTCACGGACGTACACGAGTGCAAATGTATGAAGGAAAAGCGGATTGGGATATTATTAAACAAGTAAAACAATCTGTAAATATCCCGGTTATCGGAAATGGTGATGTCGCAACGCCGCAAGATGCAAAGCGTATGCTTGATGAAATTGGTGTAGATGGTGTTATGATTGGTCGTGCGGCTCTTGGAGATCCGTGGATGATTTATCGTACGGTAAAGTATTTGGAGACAGGTGAATTAATGCCGGAACCAACAGTGCGCGAGAAAATTGATGTATGTATGTTACATCTAGATCGTCTTATTGACTTAAAGAACGAAAGTGTCGCTGTAAGAGAGATGAGAAAACATGCAGCTTGGTATTTAAAAGGTGTTCGTGGTAATGCGAGTGTACGTAATGGTATTAATGCTTGTAACACACGGGAAGACCTTGCGAATGTGTTAGGTACATTTGTAGAAGAAGTGGAAGCGAAACAACAAACAATTTACGTTGGTTAATAATGGACATAGGAGATTGACATTCTTCTATACACTTCCTATAATTACGTGAAAGAAAGAAGAGCTGCCAGTTAGTTGCTGGCAGTTTTTCTAGTTGAGTAGAAAATGCTATACTGTATATATTGTAAAATTAAATAGAGCTGGAGTGATATCAATATCATGGATAACATGAACCACGAAGAATTAAACGACCAATTGATTGTTCGTCGTGAAAAGCTACATAATTTACGTGAACAAGGAATTGACCCGTTCGGTAAAAGATTTGAACGCACAAATTCAACAACTGATTTAGTGAGTCTATATGGAGAGTTCTCTAAGGAAGAATTAGAGGAGAAGGAAATCGCTGTTTCTATCGCTGGTCGTATTATGACAAAACGCGGAAAAGGGAAAGCTGGATTTGCACACGTTCAAGATTTACATGGACAAGTTCAAATTTATGTTCGTAAAGATGCTGTTGGAGATGACGAGTACGAATTATTTAAAACAGCAGATTTAGGTGATTTAGTAGGTATTGAAGGTAAAGTGTTCAAAACAAACGTTGGAGAACTTTCAGTAAAAGCAACAGGCTTTACGCTATTAACGAAATCTCTTCGTCCATTACCAGATAAATACCATGGATTAAAAGATGTTGAACAACGCTACCGTCAACGTTACTTAGACTTAATTACAAGTATGGAAAGTCGTGAAACGTTCGTTACTCGTAGTAAAATCATTCGTGAGATGAGAAGATACCTAGATGACAACGGTTATCTTGAAGTGGAAACACCTATGATGCATGCAATTGCAGGTGGAGCTTCTGCGCGTCCTTTCACTACACATCATAATGCGTTAGATATGGAATTATATATGCGTATCGCAATTGAGCTACATTTAAAGCGTCTTATTGTGGGTGGTTTGGAAAAAGTATATGAGATCGGCCGTGTATTCCGTAATGAGGGTGTATCAACTCGTCATAACCCTGAGTTTACAATGATTGAATTATATGAAGCATACGCTGATTATAAAGATATTATGAAGTTAACAGAAGATATGGTTGCTCATATCGCGAAAAAAGTACTGGGTACAACAACAATCCAGTATGGTGATTATGAAATTAATCTAGAACCAGAATGGACACGTCTTCATATGGTAGATGCGATTAAGCAATACTCTGGAGCTGATTTCTGGAATCCGATGAGTGTAGAAGAAGCACGTGAGCTTGCAAAAGAACATAATGTAGAAATTAAAGATACAATGGAAGTTGGTCATATTATAAATGAATTCTTCGAACAAAAAGTAGAAGATAAATTAATCCAACCAACATTTATTTACGGTCATCCGGTAGAAATCTCGCCGCTTGCGAAAAAGAATGATGAAGATCCAAGATTTACAGATCGTTTCGAATTATTTATCGTTGCGCGTGAACATGCAAATGCATTCACTGAGTTAAATGATCCAATCGATCAAAAAGAACGTTTTGAAGCGCAATTAAAAGAGCGCGAACAAGGTAATGATGAAGCTCATATGATGGATGACGATTATATTGAAGCTCTTGAGTACGGTATGCCTCCTACGGGTGGATTAGGAATCGGTATTGATCGTCTAGTTATGTTATTAACAAATGCACCATCTATTCGTGATGTATTATTATTCCCTGCTATGCGCCATAAACAAGACTAAGCTTTGGAGATTTCTCCAAAGCTTTTTTTATTTGAGCATGAGTTGCGTGGGTATAGTAAGTCTTGATAGTGCGAGAAATTATATTTATATAGAAGAAATGTGCTGTTTTTATACTTTTTTACTAAGTTAAAAATTTTATTAGAAAAACTATTGCATTTTAATAATCAAACTGGTATATTTATATTCGTTGCCACGAAAGGTAACAAACAAAACAAACGAAAAACAACTTATTGAAAAAAGTTGTTGACGAAAATATAACGAAATGTTATATTGATAAAGTCGCTTCTGAGCGACGAAGTAGTTCTTTGAAAACTGAACGAAACAAACAACGTGAAACGTCAATTTTTATTTTAGATGCTAGACAAACTAACTTTATTGGAGAGTTTGATCCTGGCTCAGGATGAAC
>NZ_JAKUGK010000015.1:0-58533 GCF_022663885.1 Bacillus cereus group sp. BfR-BA-01330 | reverse complement strand
ATGATGGCAGAGAGGTCACACCCGTTCCCATACCGAACACGGAAGTTAAGCTCTCTAGCGCCGATGGTAGTTGGGACCTTGTCCCTGTGAGAGTAGGACGTCGCCAAGCAACTAAACACGAGTCAAATGACTCGTGTTTTTTCGTGTTTTCTTTTATAATCCATAGTAATTAAAAAAATATGCTTAAATAATTACTATTTTGATTAAATGCAGGGGAATGTGGCTAGGATAGTGAATAAGCAAAAGAGTTGCAAATTTTATTAATACGTATATAATTAAAGTCAAAGATAGTCAAAGTCAATAAAGGTGGCGGATAAATGAGAAATATATCTGATATCATTGAGCAATATCTAAAGCAAGTTATTGACTTAAGTAATAATAATGTGATTGAAATCAAAAGAAATGAGATTGCGGATCGATTCGAGTGCGTACCATCTCAAATCAATTATGTAATCAATACCCGTTTTACATTAGAAAGAGGATTTGTAGTAGAAAGTAAACGTGGTGGAGGAGGTTACATTCGCATTATAAAAGTCAAACTGCATGATGATATAGACATTATTGATCAAATGCTTCATATGATTGATCATAGCGTTGCACAAGGGAATGCAGAGAGTATGATTATACGTTTATTAGAAGAGGGAATCATAACAGGCCGTGAAGCAAAATTAATGTTAAGTGTACTAGATCGTTCTGTATTATCAATGGATATTCCTTCTCGAGATGAACTTAGGGCTCGAATATTATGCGCAATGTTAAGAACACTGAAATATAAATAAATACAGCTTTTGTAAAAGAATGATAATTAAGATAGGGCAGTTAAATATTGTAGAAGTTTTGAAAAAGAGCATGTACTTTTATCTGAGTGGATTAAGGAAAGAGGACAATCTAGTAATGTATGAAAAGTATCATGAGGTAGATCGTTCCTGTTGTAAAGGTGGGGATATTGATGACTTGTCAAAACTGTAATATAAGACCAGCAACTTTACATTATACAAAAGTAATCAACGAGAAGAAGGCGGAAGTTCATCTTTGTGAGCAATGTGCGGAGCAAAGTGGCTATACGTCTTTCTTTCAATCATCACAGTCTAACTTTTCATTTCATGATGTATTTGCTGGTTTATTACACGGTGAATCAACAATGTTTGGAGAAGGAAAAAACGGGTTTTCAAATACAAATACAGTAAGATGTCCAGATTGTAAGATGACATATGAACATTTTACAAAAGTGGGACGCTTTGGTTGTGCTTCTTGTTACGATACATTTAAAGGACACTTAAACCCATTGTTAAAGCGACTTCATGGTGGACATACAGAACATTGTGGAAAAATTCCGGAACGAATGGAAGGAAATATCCACTTAAAGAAAGAATTAGATGAACTAAAACTTATTCTGAAACAATATGTACAGAATGAGGAGTTTGAGAAAGCTGCTGAGGTAAGAGATGAAATTCGAGGGCTTGAAACTCAGCTTAGTGAGCATAGAGAGGGGGAGTAGTTCTATGTCACTGGACAAAATTATGAATGAAGCGATTAGTCCATGGATGAAGGGGGATGGCCCTGATTCTGATATTGTTTTAAGTAGTCGAATTCGTTTGGCTCGTAATTTTAAGCAATATCAATTTTCTACTATGCAAAACGAAGAGGAAGCTCAAAAGGTTCAAGAATTATTTAAAAAGAAATTTATAAATAAAGCGGTAGAGCCCTTTGGGAAGTTTGGACTATTAAAAATGAATGAACTAACTCCTCTTCAAAGGAGAGTTTTAGTCGAAAAGCATTTAATTAGTCCAAATCTAGCAGGGACCGAATATGGAGCATGTCTGTTATCAGAAAGCGAACACATTAGTGTGATGCTTAATGAGGAAGACCACATTAGGATTCAGTGCCTATTTCCAGGACTACAGTTATCAAAGGCGCTTCAAAGCGCCAATCAAATAGATAATTGGATTGAGAAAGAGGTTGAATATGCTTTTGATGAATCACTTGGATATATTACGAGTTGTCCTACTAACGTTGGTACAGGATTAAGAGCTTCTGTAATGATTCATTTACCAGGGCTGGTTTTAACAAAAAGAATTAGCCGTATTATACAAGTAATTCAAAAATTAGGTTTAGTAGTAAGAGGAATATACGGTGAAGGTAGCGAAGCGTTAGGTAATATATTTCAAGTATCAAATCAAATGACGTTAGGGAAATCCGAAGAAGATATTATTGCAGATTTAAAGAGTGTCATGCAGCAAATTATACAACAAGAAAAATTGGCCAGAGAATTAATTGTACAAAATTCGAGCATTGAGCTTGAAGATAAGGTTTATCGTTCTTACGGTATACTAGCAAACAGTCGTTTAATTCAATCTGCAGAAGCGGCAACTTGCTTATCGGATGTACGACTCGGTATTGATCTAGGATATATAAAAGGTATATCGAGAAATATTTTGACTGAGCTAATGGTTCTTACGCAACCTGGTATTTTACAACAATATGCAGGAGGACCTTTAGGACCAGAAGAAAGAGATTATCGAAGAGCAACCTTAATCCGTGAGCGATTACGTATTGAAAAAAACTAAGCGCAAGTAGGAGGCGATTTCTATGATGTTTGGAAGATTTACAGAAAGAGCACAGAAAGTATTAGCTTTATCTCAAGAGGAAGCAATTCGCATTGGGCATAATAACATTGGAACAGAACATATTTTACTTGGGCTTGTACGCGAAGGTGAAGGAATTGCAGCAAAAGCGTTAATTGCTCTTGGATTGAGCCCGGAGAAAGTGCAAAAAGAGGTAGAAGCGTTAATTGGACGTGGAACAGAAGCTTCTCAAACTGTACATTATACACCTCGTGCTAAAAAAGTTATTGAATTGTCTATGGATGAAGCGCGTAAGCTAGGACATTCTTACGTTGGAACAGAACATATTTTACTTGGCTTAATCCGTGAAGGTGAAGGTGTAGCGGCACGTGTATTAAATAATTTAGGTGTAAGCCTCAACAAAGCAAGACAACAAGTGTTACAACTTCTTGGAAGTAACGAAGCAAGTTCAGGTCACCAAGGTGGTTCATCGACAAATGCAAATACACCGACACTAGACAGTTTAGCGCGCGACTTAACAGTTGTTGCACGTGAGAATCGTTTGGATCCTGTTATTGGACGTAGTAAAGAAATTCAACGTGTAATTGAAGTGTTAAGCCGTAGAACAAAAAACAATCCAGTGTTAATTGGAGAGCCTGGTGTAGGTAAAACAGCAATTGCTGAAGGGTTAGCACAGCAAATCGTAAATAATGAAGTTCCTGAAACGTTAAGAGATAAGCGTGTTATGACACTAGATATGGGAACAGTGGTAGCTGGGACGAAATATCGTGGTGAGTTTGAAGATCGTTTAAAGAAAGTAATGGATGAAATACGTCAAGCAGGGAATATTATTCTATTTATTGATGAACTTCATACATTAATCGGTGCAGGTGGAGCAGAAGGTGCAATCGATGCATCGAATATTTTAAAACCATCTTTAGCACGCGGAGAATTACAATGTATTGGTGCGACAACTTTAGATGAGTATCGTAAATATATTGAAAAGGATGCAGCTTTAGAGAGACGTTTCCAGCCAATTCATGTTGATGAGCCGAGTCTAGAAGAATCAACTCAAATCTTGAAAGGATTACGCGATCGTTATGAGGCGCATCACCGTGTGTCTATTACAGATGATGCAATTGATGCAGCTGTAAAACTTTCAGATCGTTATATTACGGATCGTTTCTTACCAGATAAAGCAATTGATTTAATTGATGAAGCTGCTTCAAAAGTTCGCTTGCGTTCTTATACAACACCACCAAACTTAAAAGAGCTTGAAGTGAAGCTTGAGGAAATTCGAAAAGAAAAAGATGCGGCTGTACAAAGTCAAGAGTTTGAAAAGGCTGCTTCCTTACGTGATATGGAACAACGCTTACGTGAGAAATTGGAAGATACAAAACGTCAGTGGAAAGAACAACAAGGAAAAGAAAATTCAGAGGTTACGGTAGAAGATATTGCAAATGTCGTTTCTACATGGACACGTATCCCTGTTTCTAAACTTGCACAAACAGAGACTGATAAATTATTAAACTTAGAATCCATTCTTCATGATCGTGTCATCGGTCAGGATGAAGCTGTAGTGGCTGTAGCGAAAGCTGTTCGTCGTGCAAGAGCAGGATTGAAAGATCCGAAACGTCCAATTGGTTCATTTATTTTCTTAGGGCCAACAGGTGTAGGTAAAACAGAATTAGCAAGAGCATTGGCAGAATCTATGTTCGGTGATGAGGATGCAATGATTCGCATTGATATGTCTGAGTATATGGAGAAACATTCAACTTCTCGCTTAGTTGGTTCTCCTCCAGGATATGTTGGGTATGAAGAAGGCGGACAATTAACAGAGAAGGTTCGTCGTAAGCCTTATTCAGTTGTCCTATTAGATGAAGTAGAGAAGGCACATCCTGATGTATTTAATATTCTACTACAGGTATTGGAAGATGGTCGTTTAACTGATTCTAAAGGACGTACAGTTGATTTCCGTAATACGATTGTTATTATGACGTCTAACGTTGGTGCTGAGGCGTTAAAACGTAACAAACATCTTGGATTTAACGTACAAGATGAAAGCCGTGATTATTCGGATATGAAAGGTAAAGTAATGGATGAGCTGAAAAAGGCATTTCGTCCAGAATTCTTAAACCGTATTGATGAAATTATCGTATTCCATATGCTTGAGAAAAAACATATTCAAGAAATTGTGACTCTTATGGTAAATCAGTTAGTGAATCGCTTAAAAGAACAAGAAATTGAATTGCACTTAACAGAAGGAGCGATTGCAGCTATTGCTGATAAAGGGTTTGATCGTGAATATGGTGCTCGTCCACTACGTAGAGCAATTCAGAAGCATGTAGAAGATAGACTATCGGAAGAACTTTTAAAAGGTGCTATTGAGAAAGGTCAAAAAGTTATCTTTGATGTAGAAGGGGAAACATTTGTCATTCATAGTGCTGAAAAGGTAAAATAAGTATAGACAAACTAAGAGGGCTACGAGATAGCCCTCTTTCTTGTACGAGAAGGTCAAATGTTTATAGATGAAAGCGAAGTGAAATATAAAAAGATATGGCTAAAAAGAAAACAAAATTCACATGTCAAGAGTGTGGTTATCAATCACCAAAATATATGGGTAAATGTCCAGGGTGTGGTCAATGGAATTCGCTTGTTGAAGAGATGGAACCCGTTGTATCATCCAGACGCCTAAATTATGCAAATGCAATTCAAACAGAAGTAACAAAACCAAGACGTCTTACAGAAGTAGAAACAAAGTCTGAGGCACGTATTGAAACAAAATTTCAAGAGTTTAACCGTGTACTAGGTGGCGGAATTGTAGATGGATCTTTAGTACTTATTGGTGGGGACCCTGGGATTGGAAAATCAACGTTATTATTACAGATTTCCTCGCAATTAGCAGATGCTTCATATGATGTATTGTATATATCAGGTGAGGAGTCAGCAAAGCAGATTAAACTTCGTGCAGATCGTTTACATGTAAATGGTAGTAATCTATTTGTTGTATCAGAGACAGATTTACAGCGTATTGCAGCACATATTGAAGAGATGAATCCTGCTTTTGTTGTTATTGATTCTATTCAAACGATACATTTACCTGAGGTAACATCAGCTCCTGGTAGTGTGGCGCAAGTACGTGAATGTACAGCAGAATTAATGAAACTTGCAAAAACAAAGGGAATCCCAATTTTCATCGTAGGACATGTGACAAAAGAAGGTGCAATTGCGGGACCGCGTATGCTAGAACATATGGTTGATGCAGTTCTTTACTTTGAAGGAGATCGACACCATACATATCGTATTTTACGAGCTGTAAAGAATCGTTTTGGTTCTACGAATGAAATGGGTATCTTTGAAATGAAAGAACTTGGCCTTGCAGAAGTCTTAAATCCTTCTGAAATTTTCCTTGAGGAAAGACCAGTTGGAGTTGCAGGTTCAACAGTAGTTGCCTCAATGGAAGGAACAAGACCAGTTTTAGTAGAAATACAGGCATTAATTTCCCCTACTAGTTTTGGAAATCCTCGAAGAATGGCGACAGGAATTGATCATAATCGTGTCTCGCTTATTATGGCGGTACTAGAGAAAAGAACAGGTTTACTATTACAAAATCAAGATGCGTATTTAAAAGTAGCTGGTGGTTTGAAATTAGACGAACCGGCAATTGATTTAGCTGTCGCCTTAAGTATAGCTTCAAGTTTTAGAGATAAATCTACGGCACCAACTGATGCGGTAATAGGAGAAGTTGGATTAACTGGAGAAATAAGAAGAGTATCAAGAATTGAACAACGTGTACAAGAAGCAGCTAAATTAGGATTTCAACGTGCTATCATTCCTAGAAAAAATTTAGGGGGATGGACAATTCCAGAGGGGATTGAGGTTGTAGGTGTTTCTAATTTGGGAGAAGCGCTTCGTTTGACATTAGGAGGCTAGGCTATGGAAGAAAATAAGCAACGTGTCAAAAGTATGATTAACATTTTACAGCTCGTGGCCCCAGGAACACCACTGCGCGAAGGGATAGATAATGTACTTCGCGCACAAACGGGGGGACTAATTGTTCTTGGGTATAATGAGCAGATTAAAAGCATTGTTGATGGTGGTTTTCATATTAATTGCGCATTCTCTCCTGCTAGTTTATATGAATTAGCAAAAATGGATGGAGCACTTATTTTAAATGAAACTGGAAGTAAAATTTTAATTGCAAACGCACAGTTAGTTCCAGATTCATCTATTGATTCTATTGAAACAGGTATGCGTCACCGAACAGCAGAGCGTGTAGCAAAGCAGACGGGCAGCCTGGTTGTGGCCATTTCACAAAGACGTAATGTAATTACGCTATATCAAGGGAACTTACGTTATACATTAAAAGATATAGGTGTCATTTTAACGAAGGCAAATCAAGCAATTCAAACGCTAGAAAAATATAAGGCTGTATGGAATGACGGCATTACGAATTTGGGTATTCTAGAATTTGAAGAGGTCGTTACAATGTCCGAGGTGGTTCACGTTTTACATAGTGTTGAAATGGTGCTGCGTATTAAAAATGAAATATTGAGCTATATTCATGAGTTAGGAACAGAAGGTAGGTTAATTCGTTTACAGCTTACAGAATTACTAGCTGATTTAGAGGCAGAGGCAGCATTGTTAATTAAAGATTATCACCAGGAGAAAACACAAGACCATCATCAAATCTTGAAAAAGTTACAAGATCTTGCAAATACACAACTTTTAGAGGATAGTGATTTAGTTAAATTGCTTGGCTATCCAGGACAAACAAGTTTAGAAGAAAGTGTGACACCTAGAGGGTACCGAATCACAAGCAAGATTTCTCGTGTTCCGCCACTTATTATCGAGAATTTAATTAATCGATTTAAAACATTGCAAGGTGTTTGCCGAGCAACTATTAATGAATTGGATGATGTGGAAGGAATTGGAGAAGTGAGAGCGAAGAAAATACGAGAAGGTCTAAAAAGAATTCAAGAGCATCTCTATATGAGTAGACACAATTAAGAATATTACATTGATTCTATAATATAACGACACTAGAACATTTTTGGTATATGATATGATATATTGGTAAATAAAACTATTTACAAAAAAACACGTCCGCTTTTGCATTCGGCGTTTTGATTAGCGAAACAATGGTTAATAATGAGTAGGAGGTGGTTGGATGTTAAAACGGATTGTACAGCTCTTCTTTTTAGTGATCGGGGGAGCGTTAGGGATTTACTTAATCCCCAAAATTATTAATGTATTAGATATCGGTGCGGTTCCTTTGTTGGAAGGATCGTATGTTCGTGCAATTATTGGTGCAATTATTTTATTTTTAACAACATTTTGGCTTGTAGATTATATTGTTCAACTTATTAAGCATATTGAAGAGGCTCTTGTAAAGGCGCCTGTAGCAGATGTTTTATTTGGTACATTAGGATTAATCTCTGGTCTTATTGTTGCATATTTAATTTTGATACCAATTCGTGAATTTACAATTCCAGTTATTAGTACGGTGTTGCAAGTGTTCTTCACCCTTTTACTTGGATATTTAGGATTCCAAGTAGGATTTAAAAAAAGGAATGAATTGCTAGGATTATTTACATTACCCCAACGCGGAGGTAAGAAGAAAAACAATAGTGAGAATGAAGAGGTAGAGGTCGAAGCAGAAAAATCTACGACTCATTGGAAAATTCTCGATACGAGTGTAATTATTGACGGACGTATTGCAGATATTTGCCAAACAAAGTTTTTAGAAGGAACAATTGTCATTCCGCAATTCGTATTAGAAGAGCTTCAGCATATTGCCGATTCTTCAGATGCTTTAAAGCGTAATCGTGGCCGCAGAGGGCTAGACATTTTAAATCGTATTCAAAAGGAGATGCCAATTCCGGTAGAAATTTATGAAGGCGATTTCGATGATATCCAAGAAGTAGATAGCAAGCTTGTAAAGTTGGCAAAAATCACTGGTGGAACTGTAGTAACAAACGATTTCAATTTAAACAAAGTTTCTGAATTACAAGGGGTTACGGTGTTAAACATTAATGATTTAGCTAATGCGATTAAACCAGTCGTACTCCCTGGTGAAGAATTAAGTGTTTATGTTGTGAAAGATGGTAAAGAACAAAATCAAGGTGTTGCATACTTAGATGATGGTACGATGATTGTAGTAGAAGATGGTAGAGAGTATGTGGGTTCACAACTTGACGTACTTGTTACTAGCGTATTACAAACATCGGCTGGTCGTATGATTTTCGCAAAACGTAAATTGCTAGAAAAAGCATTATAAGTAGAGGATTATTAATATGTATACATTAATTATTCCGGCAGCAGGCCAAGGAAAACGAATGGGTGCTGGTAAAAATAAGTTATTTTTACTTATAGATGAAGTACCAATTATTGTGCACACATTGCGTGCTTTTGAAAAAGATAAAGCGTGCAAAAGTATTATTATGGCAATTAACGAAGAAGAACGCCCGTATTTTGAAGAGTTATTGCAGAAGTACCAGATTGAAAAGCACGTACAATTCATTCAGGGTGGAGCCGAAAGACAAGATAGCGTCTATAACGCACTTCAGTATGCGAGTGGTGTCGAATATGTTCTTGTGCATGACGGGGCGCGCCCGTTCGTAACGAATAAAGTGATTCGCGATGTATTAACTGCAGCAGAAAAATATGGAGCTTCCATTTGTGCAGTGCCAGTAAAAGATACTGTTAAGAAAGTAGAGCAGGGTGTTGTTGTAGAAACGGTAGAGCGATCTCAACTTAACGCTGTACAAACACCACAAGGATTCTCTGTTTCTCTTTTGCTAGAAGCTCATAGAAGCGCAAAGCAAAGTTGTTTTCTTGGCACAGATGATGCAAGTCTCGTAGAACGTGTTGGGAAGCAAGTAGGTGTAGTAGAGGGGAGTTACTATAATATTAAAGTGACGACTCCGGAAGATCTATTAATTGCTGAAAGTTTCCTACGTGTTCAAAAGAAATAACATTGATGACGTGTTAATAAAGAAAAGCTCGGCAACAGCCGGGCTTTTCTTTATAAGGATAGCGATATAATATAGAGTCATAAAGCTCAGTAGTTTAGCTTAAGGAGGAAGTAAGGATGTTTCGAATTGGACAAGGTTTTGATGTACATGAATTTGCGGAAGGGCGCCCGTTGATTATCGGTGGAATTACAATTCCACACGAGAAAGGATTAATCGGCCATTCAGATGCAGATGTATTGTTACATACGATTGCTGATGCATGTTTAGGTGCGATTGCAGCAGGAGATATCGGAAAGCATTTTCCTGATACAGACCCAGCTTTTAAAGATGCAGATTCAGCTGTATTGTTACAAAAAGTTTGGGAATTTGTGCGTGAACAAGGTTACGAGTTAGGAAATTTAGATTGTACAATTATTGCTCAAAAACCAAAAATGGCACCACATATTGAGAGTATGCGTAAGCGCATTAGTGAACTGTTAGAAACGTCTATCGATAACATTAATGTAAAGGCAACAACAACAGAAAAATTAGGATTTACAGGTAGAGAAGAAGGGATTGCTTCTCAAGCGGTTGTTTTATTACAGAAAAAATAATGGTTTTTAATTCGTAAGATGGATAATCACATTTTTTTGGTGTACAATTATAGAATGTGTTGACATTAAGAATGGAAGGTGTACCAATTATGGAAAAGCAAGTGAGAGTGCGCTACGCGCCAAGTCCAACAGGACACTTACATATCGGAAATGCGCGTACGGCATTATTTAATTATTTATTTGCTCGTCATTTAGATGGCAAATTTATTATTCGTATTGAAGATACTGATGTAAAACGTAACGTGGCTGGTGGAGAAGAAAGCCAATTAAAATACTTGAAATGGCTCGGTATGGACTGGGATGAAGGTGTTGATGTTGGTGGTGAATTTGGACCATATCGCCAAACAGAGCGTTTAGATATTTATAAAAAATTATATGAAGATTTATTAGAGCGTGGTCTAGCTTATAAATGTTATATGACAGAAGAAGAGCTAGAAGCAGAGCGTGAAGGACAAATCGCTCGCGGTGAAACACCTCGTTACGCAGGTAACCACCGTGAATTAACTGAAGAACAAGTGAAAGAATTTGAAGCTGAGGGACGTATTCCAAGTATTCGTTTCCGTGTACCAGCTGATCGTGACTACACATTCAAAGATATTGTAAAAGATGAAGTTGCGTTCCATTCAAATGATTTCGGTGATTTTGTTATTGTGAAAAAGGATGGAATTCCAACTTATAACTTTGCAGTAGCAGTAGATGATCATCTAATGGAAATTACACATGTACTTCGTGGTGATGATCATATTTCAAATACACCGAAACAAATGATGATTTATGAAGCTTTCGGCTGGGATATTCCACAATTCGGTCATATGACTCTAATTGTTAATGAAAGTCGTAAAAAGTTAAGTAAGCGTGATGAATCTATTATTCAATTTATTGAGCAATATAAAGAGCTTGGGTATCTTCCAGAAGCAATCTTTAACTTTATTGCACTACTAGGTTGGTCTCCGGTAGGAGAAGAAGAAATCTTCTCTAAAGATGAGTTTATCAAAATGTTCGATGCAGCTCGTTTATCAAAATCACCTGCATTATTTGATTCTCAAAAACTAAAATGGATGAACAACCAGTATATGAAAAAGCAAGATTTAGATACGGTTGTAGAGTTAAGCTTACCGCATTTAGTGAAAGCTGGACGTGTGGGAGAAACTTTAAGCGAACAAGACCAAGCTTGGATTCGTGATGTAATTGCTTTATACCATGAACAAATGAGTTTTGGAGCTGAAATTGTAGAGCTTTCTGAAATGTTCTTTAAAGATCATGTTGATTATGAAGAAGAAGGACAAGAAGTATTAAATGGTGAACAAGTACCTGAAGTACTTCGTGCATTTGCTGGTCAAATAGAAGCTCTAGAAGCAATGGAGCCAGCAGCAATTAAGGCAGCGATTAAAGCAGTTCAAAAGGAAACAGGACATAAAGGTAAAAATTTATTTATGCCAATCCGTGTTGCAACTACAGGACAAACGCATGGTCCAGAGCTTCCGAATGCTATTGCACTTCTTGGAAAAGAAAAAGTTTTAAATCGTCTTCAAAAAGTAATTGGTTAACATTTTCTAGGTTTAGAAATATAATAAGTATACCTAAAACCTAATAAGGAAAAGCGACGAGAAGGAGAAGTAGAAAATCAGGCTTTTTACAGAGAGAACCACCTTTAGGCTGGGAGTGGTTTATAAGCGGATTTTTGAAATGCCCCTTCGAGTCTTCTGCTGAACAGCGAATTGCTTCGTGGGATGTCTTAGGCCGCAAAGTAAGCAGAAGCGGTTTACACCGTTATCATGGATGAGTTTGAGGCTTTTTTAAGCCTAAACAGAGTGGAACCGCGCTTAAAAGGCGTCTCTGTCAATATGACAGAGACGCCTTTTTTTTATACCGTGTAAATAGATATGAATATAGAATTTATCTCCTTATATAAAGAATTAGGGGAGAAGTGATGAGTTAGGGGAGTTAGTTCGCTCGACAAAAAAGCAGCCCATAAAGGGGAGGGAACACCGATGTTTAAGAGGCTTCGGGAAGATATTGAAGTCGTTTTTGAACAGGATCCAGCGGCAAGAGGTTATTTCGAAGTCATTTTAACTTACTCTGGATTACATGCAGTTTGGGCCCATCGAATTGCACATGCTTTTTATAAAAGAAATTTTTTCTTTCTTGCACGTTTTGTTTCACAAGTGAGCCGCTTTTTTACTGGCATTGAGATCCATCCAGGAGCAACAATTGGTCGACGTTTTTTCATAGATCATGGAATGGGAGTTGTAATCGGAGAAACTTGTGAAATTGGTGATAATGTAACGATTTATCAAGGGGTTACATTAGGTGGTACAGGAAAAGAAAAAGGAAAGAGGCATCCAACAATTCAGGATAATGTATTAATTGCGACGGGTGCTAAAGTTCTTGGTTCTATTACTGTGGGAGAGAATTCTAAAATCGGAGCAGGGTCTGTCGTATTAAAAGAAGTTCCTGCACATTCTACAGTTGTAGGTATACCTGGCCGTGTCGTTATTCAAAATGGAGTAAAGATTGGTCAAGAATTAAATCACTCTGACCTTCCGGATCCGATTTTTGATAAATTAAAGGCTATGGAAGTAGAACTTGATAAATTGAAGAAACAATTGGAATTAAAGGTAGAAAGGAAGGATAAAAATGACTATTCACATTTATAATACGTTAACACGTCAAAAAGAAGAGTTTGTTCCATTAGAAGAAAATAAGGTAAAGATGTATGTATGCGGACCTACAGTTTATAACTACATTCATATTGGGAATGCAAGGCCTCCTATGGTATTCGATACAGTGCGTCGTTATTTAGAATACAAAGGATACGATGTGCAATATGTATCTAACTTTACGGATGTAGATGATAAATTAATTAAAGCGGCAAATGAATTAGGTGAAGATGTACCGACAATTGCTGATCGTTTTGTTGAAGCGTACTTTGAAGATGTAACAGCACTAGGTTGCAAACACGCAACAGTTCATCCTCGTGTAACAGAAAATATGGATATCATTATTGAATTTATTCAAGAACTTGTGAATAAAGGGTATGCATATGAATCAGAGGGTGATGTGTACTTTAAGACGAAGGAATTCGAAGGTTACGGTAAATTATCACATCAACCAATCGCAGATTTACGTCACGGTGCTCGTATTGAGGTAGGGGAAAAGAAACAAGACCCTCTTGATTTTGCTTTATGGAAAGCTGCGAAAGAAGGAGAAATCTTCTGGGAAAGCCCTTGGGGGCAAGGACGTCCAGGATGGCATATTGAATGCTCAGCAATGGCGCGTAAGTACTTAGGGGATACAATTGACATTCATGCTGGTGGTCAAGACTTGGCTTTCCCACATCATGAAAATGAAATTGCGCAGTCAGAGGCATTGACTGGAAAAACGTTTGCACGTTACTGGATGCATAATGGATATATTAATATTAACAATGAGAAGATGTCTAAATCGCTTGGTAACTTTATTTTAGTTCACGATATTATTAAGCAATACGACCCGCAGTTAATTAGATTCTTTATGTTATCAGTACACTATCGTCACCCGATTAACTTTAGTGAAGAGTTATTACAAAGTACGAATAATGGACTGGAAAGAATTAAAACAGCTTATGGAAACTTAAAGCATCGTATGGAGAGTAGTACGGATTTAACGGACCATAATGAGAAATGGTTAGCTGAAATAGAGAAATTCCAGACTGCATTTGAAGAGGCAATGAATGATGACTTTAACACTGCAAATGCAATTACCGAATTATACAACGTAGCAAATCATGCAAATCAATATTTACTTGAAGAGCATACATCTAAAGTTGTGATTGAAGCATACGTAAAACAACTGGAAACGTTATTTGATATTTTGGGATTAGAATTATCAAAAGAAGAATTACTGGATGAAGAAATTGAAGAGCTTATCCAAAAGCGCATTGAAGCTCGTAAAAATCGTGATTTTGCATTGTCTGATCAAATTCGTGACGATTTAAAAGAACGTAATATTATTTTAGAAGATACTGCTCAAGGTACAAGATGGAAAAGAGGATAAGGATGATCGATGCAAAGCAATTAAACAGCTTGGCGTTAGCGTATATGGGTGATGCGGTATATGAACAATATATCCGCTATCACCTCCTTCAAAAAGGAAAAGTTCGCCCTAATCAATTACACCGCTTAGGGACGAGCTTTGTTTCAGCAAAAGCACAGGCGAAAGTTGTTTATCATTTATTAGAGACGGCATTTTTGACAGAGGAAGAAGAGGCGGTATTAAGAAGAGGGCGTAATGCAAATTCAGGTACAGTTCCGAAAAATACGGATGTACAAACATATCGACATAGTACAGCCTTTGAAGCGCTAATTGGTTATCATCATTTATTAAATAATCGTGAAAGATTAGACGAAATTGTATATAAGGCAATTGCAGTTTTAGAAGAAAAGGAAGGGGGCACATCATCATGACTAGTGAATATATTATCGGACGTAACCCTGTAATTGAAGCGTTAAGATCAGGGAGAGATATTAATAAAATTTGGATCGCAGAAGGTGCTGCCAAAGGACAAGTACAAATTGTACTAGCGTTAGCGAAAGAAAATAAGATTATTTTACAACATGCACCAAAGAAAAAGTTAGATCAATTAGTTGAGGGTAATCATCAAGGTGTAATTGCTCAAGTAGCTGCATATCAGTATGCAGAGTTAGAAGATTTATTCAAAGTGGCAGAAAAACGTAATGAAGATCCATTCTTCTTGATTTTAGATGAGATTGAAGATCCGCATAACCTAGGTTCTATTATGCGTACTGCTGATGCAACAGGAGCTCATGGAATTATTATTCCGAAGAGAAGAGCTGTGGGACTTACAGCATCAGTTGCGAAAGCATCAACAGGAGCGATTGAATACATTCCTGTTGCGCGCGTAACAAACTTATCTCGTACAATTGATGAATTAAAAGAGCGTGGACTTTGGATTGCTGGTACAGATGCCAAAGGGAAAACGGATTACCGTAATTTAGATGGTACAATGCCGATTGGGTTAGTAATTGGTAGTGAAGGAAAAGGTATGAGTCGTATTATTGGTGAAAAGTGTGATTTCTTAATCACTTTACCGATGGTTGGTAAAGTTACATCCTTAAATGCTTCAGTAGCCGCAAGTTTGTTAATGTATGAGGTATATCGTAAACGTCACGAAATTGGTAAATAAAAAATGAACGATATTTTAATCGTTGACGGTTACAACATTATCGGAGCTTGGGGAGATTTGAAGAAACTGCGGGATGTAGATTTACAATCATCAAGAGATGCGCTTATTGATAAGATGGCGGATTATCAAGGTTATACAGGTATAAAAGTGATGATAGTCTTTGATGCCTATACAGTCCATGGTATTGAAAAAAAGATGAAACAATCTCGTGTAGAAGTAATATTCACACGAAAGAATCAAACTGCAGACGAAAAGATAGAGCAACTTGCGATAGAGCTTAGAAATATAAATACACAAATATATGTTGCGACTTCTGATTATACAGAACAATGGGTTATATTTGGGCAAGGTGCCCTTCGAAAATCTGCGCGTGAATTAGAGTTGGAAGTACAAGCGATGGAACAACAAGTAAGAAGGCGCACAAAAGATACGAAAGAACAGCAGCCCGCCATGCGAAAGATATTTAGTAAAGATATTACAGAAAAATTAGAAAAATTAAGAAGAGGAGAGCGTTGAAGCATTGACGCTCTTTATCTTTTTACTGTATAATATTGCTAAATAAATAGCGGTCGGAGGGATCAAGGTGGAAGCAGGCTTCGTAAGTATAGGCGACGTTACATTTCGTGATTTAGAGGATGAGGCAATCGTTGAGTTAGTTCGAAAAGGTAATACTGACGCTCTAGAATATTTAATTCACAAGTATAAGAACTTTGTTCGTGCGAAATCAAGATCTTACTTTTTAGTGGGTGCCGATCGAGAAGACATTGTTCAAGAAGGTATGATAGGGTTGTTTAAAGCAATTCGTGATTATAAAGAGGACAAGCTGTCTTCATTCAAAGCATTTGCTGAACTATGTATCACTCGACAAATTATTACCGCTATTAAAACGGCAACAAGACAAAAACATATTCCTTTAAATTCGTATGTGTCTTTAGATAAGCCGATTTACGATGAGGAATCTGATCGAACGTTATTGGATGTTATTTCTGAAGCGAAGGTGACTGATCCTGAAGAGATGATCATTAGCCAGGAAGAATATACAGACATAGAATCAAAAATATCTGAATTATTAAGCGATTTAGAAAGGAAAGTGCTTTCTTTATATTTAGATGGTCGTTCTTATCAAGAGATTTCAGAACAGTTAAACAGGCATGTGAAATCTATTGATAACGCTTTACAAAGAGTAAAGAGAAAATTGGAACGATATATGGAAATGAGAGAAAGTACAACTTTAAATTCATAAGAAGTAACAAGTGCTACAGGTGTAAAATAAATCACCTGTTTTCTTTTGTAGAGAGTACAAAATGCATGTCATTGACATTGTCTTTTATTGTATGATACATTTTTAGGGACATAATGTTACAAGGTTGGTGTAACTAATGAGGAAAAAAGTTGTACTCTCATGTGAAGAGTGTAAAAATCGAAACTACTCTACTATGAAAGATACGAGCTCAATAGAGCGACTTGAAATAAAAAAGTTTTGTAAAACATGCAATCAGCATACAGTTCACAAGGAAACAAAATAAATAATTGAAATAATACACTGGAGGTCCCGCAGATGCGTTTAACGAACTTTTTCGGCGATGTAGGTCGCGAAATGAAAAAAGTAAGTTGGCCTAAAAAAGATGAATTACTCCGCTCAACAGCGACTGTTGTTGCTACAGTTGTGTTCTTTGCGATTTTCTTCGCAGTAGTTGATATGGGCATTTCTTCTTTAATTCGGTTAATTCTTGGTTAATTCTTGAATAAGAAGCACTTATCCATGATATAATGTTATTTATAAGAACTGTGTAAAAGCCCGGTGAACGGGTTTTTTCATTTGCGCAAAAAAATGTACGTCAGGGAGGGAAGGACGCTCGTCCTAAATGAATGGAAAAAAGTTGGTATGTTGTCCATACTTATTCTGGATATGAAAATAAAGTAAAAGCAAACCTAGAGAAACGTGTAGAATCAATGGGTATGCAAGATAAAATTTTCCGTGTTGTTGTCCCGGAAGAAGTAGAAGTAGAAATGAAAAACGGAAAAGAAAAATTAATGAAAAGAAAAGTGTTCCCAGGTTATGTATTAGTAGAATTAATCATGACTGATGACTCTTGGTATGTTGTACGTAACACGCCGGGTGTAACTGGGTTCGTTGGTTCTTCTGGTTCTGGATCTAAACCATCACCTCTATTAGAAGAGGAAGTTGTTACCATTATGAAACATATGGGAATGGACAACGAAGTGGTTGATTTCGACTTTGAACTTCATGAGACAGTACGTGTAAATGAGGGGCCATTCGCAGATTATACAGGTGCTATTGAAGAAATTGATGTGGAGAAGAAAAAGGTTAGCGTGCTTGTGGACATGTTTGGTCGCGAGACTCCAGTTGAACTTGACTTCCATCAAATTGAAAAATTATAAAATGAAACTTGAAATGAATTGTAAAAAGTGATAATATCTTTTAAGTCAGTACGTCTTCGTTATCGGAGACGTTTTTTGAAAGATTTTATCCTTACAGATAAAATATGACGTGGGAGGGCAAATCACTGTCCAATTGACCACATCACGGACTTAAGGAGGTGTGTCTCGTGGCTAAAAAGGTAATTAAAATGGTAAAGCTTCAAATTCCTGCAGGTAAAGCTAACCCAGCTCCACCAGTTGGTCCAGCATTAGGACAAGCAGGTGTTAACATCATGGGCTTCTGTAAAGAGTTTAACGCTCGTACAGCAGATCAAGCTGGTCTTATCATCCCTGTTGAAATTACGGTATTTGAGGACCGTTCATTCACTTTCATTACTAAAACTCCTCCTGCTGCTGTTCTTCTTAAGAAAGTAGCTGGTATTGAGTCTGGTTCTGGTGAACCAAACCGTAATAAAGTGGCAACTGTTAAGCGTGATAAAGTACGCGAAATCGCTGAAACTAAAATGCCTGACCTAAACGCTGCTAGCGTAGAAGCTGCAATGCGTATGGTTGAAGGTACTGCACGCAGTATGGGCATCGTTATCGAAGACTAATTCGATTTGTTTTAAAAAAGGTTGCGGGTCTGGAATTCCAATTCGCAACCTTTATTATCGTAAATGATTATCGTTTTTAAATAAATGGATGGCGCTCATCCTCAGGTTATACCTGAAAACAGGCGTAAACGTGGGAGGTTATTCCGCTAAAACCACATTCGAGGAGGAAATAAAAATGGCTAAAAGAGGTAAAAAGTACGTAGAAGCTGCAAAGCTTGTTGATCGTGCAGCTGCTTACTCTGCAACAGAAGCAGTAGAATTAGTAAAGAAAACAAACACAGCTAAATTTGATGCAACTGTAGAAGCTGCATTCCGTTTAGGTGTTGACCCTAAGAAAGCTGACCAACAAATCCGTGGCGCAGTTGTTCTTCCGCACGGTACTGGTAAAGTACAACGTGTATTAGTATTTGCTAAAGGTGAAAAAGCTAAAGAAGCTGAAGCTGCTGGAGCTGACTTCGTAGGCGATACTGATTACATCGGTAAAATCCAACAAGGTTGGTTCGATTTCGATGTAGTAGTAGCAACTCCTGACATGATGGGTGAAGTTGGTAAACTTGGTCGCGTATTAGGACCTAAAGGTTTAATGCCAAACCCTAAAACTGGAACAGTTACTTTCGATGTAACTAAAGCTGTTAACGAAATCAAAGCTGGTAAAGTTGAATACCGCGTTGATAAAGCTGGTAACATCCACGTTCCAATCGGTAAAGTATCTTTCGAAGATGCTAAATTAGTAGAAAACTTCAAAACAATTGCTGACACTTTACAAAAAGTTAAGCCAGCTGCTGCAAAAGGTACTTACATGAAGAACGTAACAGTTGCTTCTACAATGGGACCTGGCGTACGTGTAGACGTTTCTACATTAGCGTAAATTTTGGAAGTTGACTTCATAAAGAAGTTTTAATATAATTATTTATGTTGTGAATTTAATTAGTGTACCGTAGACAGTAGGTGTCAATAGACTTAATTTCCTACCTAGGTGTTAATATACGAAGCGGAATCTTTTTTCTGTGACTATATGCCTCCATGTCTACAAGTTGGGCATGGAGGTTTTTAGTGCACTTTCGGTACATCTTCTATATAATCTACAGGAGGTGTAATAACATGAGCAAAGTAATCGAAACTAAACAACAAGTTGTAACTGAAATCGCGGACAAACTTCGCGCTAGTAAATCTACAATCGTTGTTGACTACCGTGGTTTAACAGTTTCTGAAGCAACAGAATTACGTAAGCAATTACGTGAAGCTGGCGTTGAGTTCAAAGTTTACAAAAACTCTCTAACTCGTCGTGCTGCAGAATCTGCTGAAATGGCTGAGTTAAATGAATTCTTAACAGGACCAAACGCAATCGCGTTCAGTAACGAGGATGTAGTTGCTCCTGCGAAAGTATTAAACGACTTCGCTAAAGATCATGAAGCTTTAGAAATTAAAGCGGGCGTAATCGAAGGTAAACTTGTAACACTTGATGAGGTTAAAGCAATCGCTACTCTTCCATCACGTGAAGGCTTACTTTCTATGCTTCTTAGCGTTCTTCAAGCTCCAATCCGTAACCTTGCACTTGCTACTAAAGCAGTTGCAGACCAAAAGGAAGAGCAGGGCGCTTAATTTTTTAAAAGATAATTACGTATTATCGATAAAACAATACAAACCTATTTAAGGGAGGATATTTACAATGACTAAAGAACAAATCATTGAAGCAGTTAAATCTATGACTGTATTAGAACTTAACGACTTAGTAAAAGCTATCGAGGAAGAATTCGGCGTAACTGCTGCTGCTCCTGTAGCTGTTGCTGGTGGCGCTGGAGAAGCTGCTGCTGAGAAAACTGAATTTGATGTGGAACTAACTAGCGCTGGTGCACAAAAAATCAAAGTTATCAAAGTTGTTCGTGAAATCACTGGTCTTGGCTTAAAAGAAGCTAAAGAATTAGTTGACAACACTCCAAAAGTAATCAAAGAAGCTGCTGCTAAAGAAGAAGCTGAAGAAATCAAAGCTAAACTTGAAGAAGTTGGCGCTGCTGTAGAAGTTAAGTAATTAACTTTTGATGCTTTAAAAAAAGCTCGCTCTCATGCGAGCTTTTTTTTTAACTGTAAAGAAAAGGGGTGGCCATATGGCAGACCATTATTTTTCTAACGACCCTTCTAGTAAAAGTGATCGTAAGCGATGGGAGTTTGACCTTCGTGGATCTCGATTTACTTTCTTATCTGACCATGGGGTGTTCTCGAAAAACGAAGTGGACTTTGGTTCCCGTCTTTTAATTGAAGCGTTTCAAATGCCAGATATTAAAGGTAATATATTAGACGTAGGTTGCGGATACGGTCCTATTGGTTTGTCGTTAGCGAAAGAGTTTCAAGGTCGTGAAGTTCACATGGTGGATGTGAATGAGAGGGCACTTGGGCTTGCGAAAGAAAACGCCGCTAATAACAAAATCGAGAATATACGTATTTTTCAAAGTAGCGTCTATGAAAATGTAGATGGTAAGTATGCTGCTATTCTATCTAACCCTCCAATTCGTGCGGGTAAAGATATCGTACATGAGATTTTAGAAAAAGCTGTGGAGTATTTAGTTCCAGGTGGAGAACTTTGGATTGTTATTCAAAAGAAACAAGGTGCACCGTCTGCGCTAAAAAAACTAGAAGAAGTATTTTCTGAGGTTGAGGTTGTAGAAAAGAAAAAAGGATATTATATCATAAAATCAAAAAAACGTTGACGGTTATTTTTGGCTATGTTAACATTATACAATGCCAATATATGATTTTCTGCGTTGAGAAAGATGTATATTTTTGTTTCTCTTGGAAAAGATAGTAAAATCAGCAGATTATGAAACAGAATGATGGTTTTCTTATAGAAGCCATTTTTCTTTTTTGAGCAGGTAGAAAGACTCAACGTATTTATCTTTAAGAGAAAGAGACTACGCTAATAGCAGTAGTTGTATTTATTTGTGATTTTGCACAAATTTTTTTGTGCATTTATAATACTCATGATTTGAGGGGTGAAGCAGTTGACAGGTCAACTAGTTCAATACGGACGCCACCGCCAACGAAGAAGTTATGCCCGTATTAGTGAAGTATTAGAGTTACCAAATCTTATCGAAATTCAAACCTCTTCTTATCAGTGGTTTCTTGATGAGGGTTTGCGAGAAATGTTCCAAGACATTTCTCCGATTGAAGACTTTACGGGAAATCTATCGCTTGAATTTATCGACTACAGCTTAGGTGAACCTAAATACTCTGTAGACGAATGCAAAGAGCGTGATGTGACGTATGCAGCACCACTTCGTGTAAAAGTGCGTCTAATCAACAAGGAAACTGGTGAAGTAAAAGAACAAGATGTGTTCATGGGAGATTTCCCACTCATGACAGAGACTGGAACATTCGTAATTAACGGTGCAGAACGTGTTATCGTTTCCCAGTTAGTTCGCTCTCCAAGCGTATACTATAGTGGCAAAGTGGATAAAAACGGAAAACGTGGTTTTACTGCTACTGTAATTCCAAACCGCGGAGCTTGGTTAGAGTATGAGACAGATGCTAAGGATGTTGTATATGTGCGTATTGACCGTACGCGTAAACTTCCTGTAACTGTTTTGTTACGCGCATTAGGGTTTGGCTCTGATCAAGAAATCACCGAGCTTTTAGGTGATAACGAATACTTAAGCAACACATTAGAAAAAGACAACACAGATAGCACAGAAAAAGCATTGCTTGAAATTTATGAGCGTCTACGTCCTGGTGAACCACCAACGGTAGAAAATGCTAAGAGCTTACTTGTGTCTCGTTTCTTTGATCCAAAGCGCTACGATTTAGCAAATGTAGGTCGCTATAAGATCAACAAGAAGTTACACATTAAAAACAGATTGTTTAATCAACGTTTAGCTGAAACATTAGTGGATCCAGAAACTGGTGAAATTTTAGCGGCAGAAGGAACAATCTTAGATCGTCGTACACTTGATCGCATTTTACCTTACTTAGAGAAAAACATTGGATTCAAAACAGCGAAACCAATGGGTGGAGTGGTAGAAGGCGATGTTGAGCTGCAATCTATTAAGATTTATGCTCCTGAGTCGGAAGGCGAACGCGTAATTAATGTAATTGGTAATGCAAACATTACTCGTGATGTGAAACACATTACACCAGGTGATATCCTTGCTTCTATCAGTTACTTCTTCAACCTACTATACAAAGTAGGGGATACAGATGATATTGACCATTTAGGAAACCGTCGTCTGCGTTCTGTTGGAGAACTGTTACAAAATCAATTCCGTATCGGTCTTTCTCGTATGGAACGTGTTGTTCGTGAGAGAATGTCGATCCAAGATACAAATGCAATTACACCACAGGCACTAATTAATATTCGTCCTGTTATTGCATCTATTAAAGAGTTCTTCGGAAGTTCTCAGTTATCTCAGTTTATGGACCAAACAAACCCATTAGCAGAGTTAACTCACAAACGAAGACTATCTGCATTAGGACCTGGTGGTTTAACGCGTGAGCGCGCAGGCTTTGAAGTGCGTGACGTTCATTACTCTCACTACGGTCGTATGTGTCCGATTGAAACACCAGAGGGACCAAACATCGGTTTGATTAACTCATTATCTTCGTTCGCGAAAGTAAATGAGTTTGGTTTCATTGAAACACCATACCGTCGTGTTGACCCAGAAACTGGTCTTGTAACAGGGCATGTTGATTACTTAACAGCAGATGAAGAAGATAACTATGTTGTAGCCCAAGCGAATATGAAATTATCTGACGAAGGTGAATTCCTAAGTGAAGATATCGTAGCTCGTTTCCGTGGTGAAAACATTGTCACAAATAGAGAACGCATCGACTACATGGATGTATCTCCAAAACAAGTAGTGTCGGCAGCGACAGCTTGTATTCCGTTCTTAGAAAACGATGACTCTAACCGCGCACTTATGGGAGCGAACATGCAACGTCAGGCGGTTCCGTTAATGAATCCGGAATCTCCGATTGTAGGTACAGGTATGGAGTACGTATCAGCAAAAGACTCAGGTGCTGCAGTAATCTGTAAACATCCTGGGGTTGTTGAGCGCGTAGAAGCACGTGAAGTTTGGGTACGTCGCTATGTAGAAGTTGACGGTCAAACAGTAAAAGGCGACTTAGATCGCTACAAAATGCAAAAATTCATTCGTTCTAACCAAGGAACTTGTTACAACCAACGTCCAATCGTAAGTGTTGGAAATGAAGTTGTAAAAGGTGAAATCCTTGCGGATGGTCCTTCTATGGAATTAGGTGAACTAGCACTTGGACGTAACGTGCTTGTTGGCTTCATGACTTGGGACGGTTATAACTACGAGGATGCGATCATCATGAGTGAGCGCCTTGTAAAAGATGATGTGTACACTTCTATTCATATTGAAGAATATGAATCAGAAGCTCGTGATACGAAGCTTGGACCAGAAGAAATTACACGCGACATTCCAAACGTTGGGGAAGACGCATTACGTAACCTTGACGAGCGCGGTATCATTCGCGTTGGTGCTGAAGTAAAAGATGGAGATTTACTTGTTGGTAAAGTAACACCTAAAGGTGTAACAGAATTAACAGCTGAAGAACGTCTATTACATGCTATCTTTGGAGAAAAAGCGCGTGAAGTACGTGATACATCACTACGTGTACCACACGGTGGTGGCGGTATTATCTTAGACGTAAAAGTATTCAACCGTGAAGATGGCGATGAATTGCCACCGGGCGTGAATCAACTTGTACGTGCATATATCGTTCAAAAACGTAAAATTTCTGAAGGTGACAAGATGGCCGGACGTCACGGTAACAAAGGTGTTATTTCTCGTATTTTACCAGAAGAAGATATGCCTTACCTACCAGACGGTACGCCAATCGATATCATGTTAAACCCATTAGGGGTACCATCTCGTATGAATATCGGTCAGGTATTAGAGCTTCATCTTGGTATGGCAGCAAGATACCTTGGCATTCACATTGCAACACCAGTATTCGATGGTGCTCGTGAGGAAGATGTTTGGGGCACAATTGAAGAAGCTGGTATGGCAAATGACGCGAAAACAATCCTGTATGACGGACGTACTGGTGAACCATTCGATAACCGCGTATCTGTTGGTGTCATGTATATGATCAAACTTGCGCACATGGTTGACGATAAACTTCATGCTCGTTCTACTGGACCATACTCACTTGTAACGCAGCAACCTCTTGGAGGTAAAGCTCAGTTCGGTGGACAGCGTTTCGGTGAGATGGAGGTTTGGGCACTTGAAGCTTACGGTGCTGCTTATACTCTTCAAGAAATCTTAACAGTGAAGTCTGATGATGTTGTTGGACGTGTTAAGACTTATGAAGCAATTGTTAAAGGCGAAAATGTTCCAGAACCAGGCGTTCCTGAATCATTCAAAGTATTGATTAAAGAGCTGCAAAGTTTAGGTATGGACGTTAAAATGATGTCTAGCGACGATACAGAAATTGAAATGCGTGATACAGAAGATGACGATGATCATCAATCAGCAGATAAATTGAATGTCGAAGTTGAGACAACTAAGGAATAATTGGGATAACCTGTAGACTAAAAGGGAGGTAGGCCCCTTGATAGATGTAAATAACTTTGAATATATGAAGATTGGACTTGCTTCACCTGACAAGATTCGTTCTTGGTCATACGGTGAAGTTAAGAAACCAGAAACTATTAACTATCGTACGTTAAAGCCTGAAAAAGATGGCTTATTCTGTGAGCGTATTTTCGGACCACAAAAGGACTGGGAATGTCATTGCGGAAAATACAAACGTGTACGTTATAAAGGTGTAGTTTGTGATCGATGTGGCGTTGAAGTAACGCGTGCAAAAGTACGTCGTGAACGTATGGGTCATATCGAATTAGCTGCTCCTGTATCTCATATTTGGTATTTCAAAGGTATCCCGAGCCGCATGGGACTTGTCTTAGACATGTCCCCTCGCGCGCTTGAAGAAGTAATTTATTTCGCTTCTTATGTTGTAACAGAAAGTGGAGATACACCACTTGATAAGAAGCAATTACTTTCTGAAAAAGAATACCGTGCATATCGTGATCGATATGGTAGCACATTCCAAGCTGCTATGGGTGCAGAAGCAATTAAAAAGCTACTACAAGACATCGATTTAGATAAAGAAGTAGACTTCTTAAAAGAAGAATTAAAAACAGCACAAGGACAACGCCGTACTCGTGCTATTAAACGTCTAGAAGTATTAGAAGCATTCCGTAACTCTGGAAATGAACCGTCTTGGATGATCTTAGATGTTCTACCAGTAATCCCACCAGAACTACGCCCAATGGTACAGTTAGACGGTGGACGTTTTGCTACTTCTGACTTAAACGACTTATACCGTCGTGTAATTAACCGTAACAACCGTTTAAAACGTCTATTGGACTTAGGTGCACCAAGCATCATTGTTCAAAACGAAAAACGTATGTTACAAGAAGCTGTAGACGCATTAATCGATAATGGTCGTCGTGGCCGTCCAGTTACTGGGCCAGGTAACCGTCCATTAAAATCACTATCTCACATGCTTAAAGGTAAACAAGGACGTTTCCGTCAAAACTTATTAGGTAAACGTGTTGACTACTCTGGTCGTTCTGTAATCGTTGTAGGACCGAACTTAAAGATGTATCAATGTGGATTGCCAAAAGAAATGGCGCTTGAACTGTTCAAACCTTTCGTAATGAAAGAGTTAGTTGAAAAAGGATTAGCACATAACATTAAGAGTGCGAAACGTAAAATCGAGCGTGTACAACCTGAAGTTTGGGACGTTTTAGAGTCTGTGATTAAAGAACATCCAGTACTTCTAAACCGCGCACCAACACTTCACCGTCTTGGTATCCAGGCGTTTGAACCTACATTAGTAGAAGGTCGCGCAATCCGTCTTCACCCACTTGTATGTACTGCATACAACGCGGACTTTGACGGTGACCAAATGGCCGTTCACGTACCTTTATCATCAGAAGCTCAAGCTGAAGCTCGTCTTCTTATGTTAGCGGCACAAAACATCTTGAACCCGAAAGACGGTAAACCAGTTGTTACTCCATCTCAGGATATGGTATTAGGTAACTATTACTTAACACTTGAGCGTGAAGGTGCAATCGGTGAAGGTATGGTCTTCAAAGATGCAAATGAAGCATTGCTTGCATATCAAAATGGATATGTTCATCTTCATACACGTGTTGCAGTAGCTGCAAGTGCAGTAAACAACGCAACATTTACTGAAGAGCAAAAGAGTATGCTTCTATTAACAACAGTTGGTAAATTAATATTTAACGAAATCTTACCAGAGTCGTTCCCTTATATTAATGAACCAACAAATTCAAACCTTGAAAAAGAAACACCAGCGAAATATTTCGTTGAAAAAGGTGCGAACATTAAAGAAATTATTGCTAGTCGCGAAGAAGTGGCGCCATTTAGCAAGAAGATACTTGGTAACATCATTGCGGAAGTGTTCAAACGTTTCCAAATTACAGAAACGTCTCGCATGCTTGACCGTATGAAAAACTTAGGATTCAAGTACTCTACAAAAGCTGGTATTACAGTTGGGGTATCTGACATTCTTGTATTAGGCGAAAAAGATGAAATTCTCCACGAAGCACAAGCAAAAGTAGATAATGTAATTAAACAATTCCGTCGCGGTTTAATCACGGAAGAAGAACGTTACGATCGCGTTATCTCTATTTGGAGTAATGCAAAAGATGTTATCCAAGGAAAACTGATGAAATCCTTGAATAAACGCAACCCAATCTTCATGATGAGTGACTCAGGTGCCCGTGGTAACGCATCTAACTTTACTCAGCTTGCTGGTATGCGTGGTCTTATGGCCAATCCATCTGGTCGTATCATCGAACTTCCAATCAAATCGAGTTTCCGTGAAGGTTTAACAGTACTTGAGTACTTCATCTCTACGCATGGTGCGCGTAAAGGTCTTGCCGATACAGCACTTAAAACTGCCGATTCTGGTTACTTAACACGTCGTCTTGTTGACGTTGCACAAGATGTAATCGTTCGTGAAGATGATTGTGGAACAGATCGCGGTTTATTAATTGGTGCGATTAAAGAGGGTAATGAAGTTATCGAGTCATTATATGATCGTCTTGTTGGACGTTTTGCAAGAAAAACTGTAAAACATCCTGAAACAGGTGAAGTATTAGTTGCTGAAAATCAATTAATTACTGAAGATATCGCTCATATCGTTGAAAATTCGGGTGTTGAAACTGTAAACATTCGTTCAGCGTTTACGTGTAACACTCGCCACGGTGTATGTAAGAAGTGTTACGGTCGTAACTTAGCAACTGGAACAGACGTAGAAGTAGGAGAAGCGGTAGGTATTATCGCAGCTCAATCTATCGGTGAGCCAGGTACACAGTTAACGATGCGTACATTCCATACAGGTGGGGTTGCCGGAGATGATATTACTCAAGGTTTACCTCGTATCCAAGAGATCTTCGAAGCTCGTAATCCGAAAGGTCAGGCAGTTATCAGTGAAATCGACGGTGTTATCGCAGCGATCAACGACGTTAAAGATCGCCAAGAAGTAGTTGTACAGGGTGAAGTTGAAGCTCGTACGTATGCTATTCCTTACGGTGCTCGTCTGAAAGTAACTCCAGGACAGCCAATTAGCCACGGTAAAGAGTTAACAGAAGGTTCTATTGATCCGAAAGAATTACTAAAAGTAACGGACATTACGGCGGTTCAAGAATACTTATTACGTGAAGTTCAAAAAGTATACCGTATGCAAGGGGTAGAAATTGGTGACAAACACGTAGAGGTAATGGTACGTCAAATGTTACGTAAAGTTCGTGTAAGTGATGCAGGTGAAACAGATGTATTACCAGGAACATTACTAGATATCCATCAGTTTACTGATGCGAATGCTAAGGTCTTACTGCAAGGTAAGCAACCAGCAACAGCTAGACCTGTTCTACTTGGTATTACAAAAGCTTCACTTGAAACAGATTCATTCTTATCTGCAGCATCGTTCCAAGAAACAACTCGTGTCTTAACTGATGCAGCAATTAAGGGTAAACGCGATGAACTTCTAGGATTAAAAGAAAATGTTATTATCGGTAAACTTGTTCCTGCTGGAACAGGTATGAATCGTTATCGCAAAGTGGATCTTGTAAAAACAACACAAGATGACATGAACGTAGAAAACGATGAGGTTTATGTGGAACAGTAAAATTTTTCGTCATAAATTTTGTATAAAAACAATTAATCTTAGTTGACATTGTATGAGTCAAAATGTTACTATAATCAAGGTTGCTCCTGAACGATGCTTTGGAGGATATTTATATGTCTTATCAAAAAGTATCAACTGCTGAAAATGTAGTCGTTGGTCATAAACGCACATTGGAAGCAATCAAAAATGGTACAGTTAAAGAAGTTGTCATCGCAGAGGATGCTGACATGCGGTTAACCCATGCTATCATTCGTATTGCAATGCAATATAACGTGCCCATAACAAAAGTTGAATCAGTTCGTAAGCTTGGTAAAGCTTCGGGGATTCAAGTGGGAGCTTCAGCAATAGGAATAATAAGTTAAAACTGTTTTTGTGAGGAGAGAGCATTTGCTCTTCCTTGCAAAAACTTTGTTTTCAACTAATAATGAACCACCTGGATATGTGGTCATACAAACATGCGAAGGGAGGATAATCAAATGCCTACTATTAACCAATTAGTGAGAAATGGTCGTACTGATAAAGTATGGAAATCTAAATCACCTGCGTTAAACAAAGGTTTTAACTCTTTAAAGAAAAAATCAACTGATATCTCTGCACCTCAAAAACGTGGTGTATGTACTCGTGTTGGTACAATGACTCCAAAGAAACCTAACTCAGCGTTACGTAAATACGCTCGTGTACGTTTAACAAACGGTATCGAGGTTACAGCTTACATCCCAGGTATCGGTCATAACCTACAAGAGCATAGCGTAGTATTAATTCGCGGTGGTCGTGTAAAGGATTTACCGGGGGTACGTTACCACATCGTTCGTGGTGCGCTTGACACAGCTGGTGTTGACAAACGTATGCAAGGACGTTCTAAATATGGTACTAAGAGACCAAAACCTGCTAAAAAATAATAACTTTAAAATGAAAGGAGGAACTCAATATGCCTCGTAAAGGACCTGTTGCGAAACGTGACGTGTTACCAGATCCAATGTACAATTCGAAGCTAGTAACACGCCTTATCAACAAAATGATGGTTGACGGTAAAAAAGGTAAATCTCAAACAATTCTTTATAATGCGTTCGATATCGTAAACGAACGTACTGGTAAAGAGCCAATGGAAGTATTCGAGCAAGCTCTTAAGAACATCATGCCTGTTCTTGAAGTACGCGCTCGTCGTGTTGGTGGTGCTAACTACCAAGTTCCAGTTGAGGTTCGTCCAGAACGCCGTACAACTTTAGGTCTTCGTTGGTTAGTAAACTACGCTCGTCTTCGTGGTGAAAAAACTATGGAAGAGCGTCTTGCTAACGAAATCTTAGATGCAGCTAACAACGCTGGTGCATCTGTTAAGAAACGTGAAGACACTCATAAAATGGCAGAAGCTAACAAAGCATTTGCTCATTACCGTTGGTAGGATTCAACGTAAAATAAATGTAAGCATAAACCGCTTTATTTGTCGCTTATGGAAGTGTGGAGAGGGAGAATGCCTCTCCCTTTCATCGGGCGCTCGTTTTACATAATGAGAGTACTGGACATACTGACATGTGTAACAATATAAAGTGGCTTTTTTGCTACTTAAAATAAAAAAATCCAATCCATATATGGAAGGAGCAAGACACCAAATGGCAAGAGAGTTCTCTTTAGAAAACACTCGTAATATTGGTATCATGGCTCACATCGATGCTGGTAAAACAACAGCAACTGAGCGTATTCTGTACTACACAGGACGTATTCATAAAATCGGTGAAACTCACGAAGGTGCATCTCAGATGGACTGGATGGAGCAAGAGCAAGAGCGTGGTATCACAATTACTTCTGCTGCAACTACAGCACAATGGAAAGGTCATCGTGTAAACATCATTGATACTCCAGGACACGTAGATTTCACAGTAGAAGTAGAACGTTCTTTACGCGTACTTGATGGCGCTGTAGCAGTACTTGATGCGCAATCTGGTGTAGAACCACAAACAGAAACTGTTTGGCGTCAGGCTACTACTTACGGCGTACCTCGTATCGTATTCGTTAACAAAATGGATAAGATTGGTGCAGATTTCTTATACTCTGTAGGAACAATCCACGATCGTTTACAAGCAAACGCACATCCAATTCAGTTACCAATCGGTGCTGAAGATGAGTTCAATGGTATCATTGACCTTGTTGAAGAGTGTGCTTACATGTACGGTAACGATTTAGGAACAGACATTCAACGTGTTGAAATTCCTGAAGAGCACAAAGAATTAGCTGAAGAATACCGTGGAAAACTTATTGAAGCGGTAGCTGAGCTTGATGAAGAAATGATGATGAAGTACCTAGAAGGTGAAGAAATCACTGTAGAAGAGCTTAAAGCTGGTATCCGTAAGGCTACAACTTCTGTAGAATTCTTCCCAGTAATCTGTGGTTCTGCATTCAAAAACAAAGGTGTTCAAATTCTGTTAGACGCAGTTATCGACTACCTTCCATCTCCACTAGATGTACCTGCTATTAAAGGTACTCTACCGGATACAGATGAAGAAGTAGAACGTAAGTCTAGCGATGAAGAACCATTCGCAGCTTTAGCATTCAAAATCATGACTGACCCTTATGTTGGTAAGTTAACGTTCTTCCGTGTGTACTCTGGTGTGTTAAACTCTGGATCATACGTGAAAAACTCAACTAAAGGTAAGCGTGAGCGTGTAGGTCGTATCCTACAAATGCACGCTAACAGCCGTGAAGAGATTTCAACAGTTTATGCTGGTGATATCGCTGCTGCTGTAGGTTTAAAAGATACTACTACTGGTGATACTCTTTGTGACGAGAAGAGCCTTGTTATCCTTGAGTCTATGGAATTCCCAGAGCCAGTTATCTCTGTAGCTATCGAACCAAAATCTAAAGCTGACCAAGATAAAATGGGTACAGCATTATCTAAGCTTTCTGAAGAAGATCCAACATTCCGTGCTCACACTGACCAAGAAACTGGCCAAACTATCATCGCTGGTATGGGTGAACTTCACCTTGATATCATCGTTGACCGTATGCGCCGTGAATTCAAAGTGGAAGCAAACGTTGGTGCTCCTCAGGTAGCATACCGTGAGACTTTCCGCGCTGCTGCGAAAGTTGAAGGTAAGTTCGCTCGTCAATCTGGTGGTCGTGGACAATTCGGTCACGTTTGGATTGAGTTTGAACCTAACGAAGAAGGTAAAGGATTCGAATTCGAAAACAAGATCGTCGGTGGTGTAGTTCCTCGTGAATACATCCCAGCTGTTGGAGCAGGTCTTGAAGATGCACTTAAAAATGGTGTACTAGCTGGTTATCCACTAGTTGACATTAAAGCTGCATTAGTTGACGGATCTTACCATGATGTCGATTCATCTGAGATGGCGTTCAAAATCGCTGCATCTATGGCACTTAAAGCTGCGGTTTCTAAATGTAGCCCAGTAATTCTTGAGCCAATGATGAAAGTTGAAGTTGTAATTCCTGAAGAGTACATGGGTGACATTATGGGTGACGTAACATCTCGTCGTGGACGTGTAGAAGGTATGGAAGCTCGCGGTAACGCACAAGTTGTTCGCGCTATGGTTCCACTTTCTGAAATGTTCGGTTATGCAACGTCATTACGTTCTAACACTCAAGGACGCGGAACATTCTCTATGGTGTTTGACCACTATGAAGAAGTACCAAAGTCTGTTTCTGAAGAAATTATCAAAAAAAATAAAGGTGAATAATTGATTTTTATCGATTGTTCAAGTATAACTACTTATGTAAGCTTAGAAAGTGGGACGTAAGTTTCACTTTCTAGTCTAAATATAAAATAACCTATATAAACTAAGGAGGAATTTAGAATGGCTAAAGCTAAATTCGAACGTTCTAAACCCCATGTTAACATCGGTACAATCGGCCACGTTGACCATGGTAAAACTACATTAACTGCTGCGATCACTACAGTTCTTGCAAAAGCTGGTGGTGCTGAAGCACGCGGATACGATCAAATCGATGCTGCTCCAGAAGAAAGAGAGCGCGGTATCACAATCTCAACTGCACACGTTGAGTACGAAACTGAAACTCGTCACTATGCACACGTTGACTGCCCAGGTCACGCTGACTATGTTAAAAACATGATCACTGGTGCTGCTCAAATGGACGGCGGTATCTTAGTAGTATCTGCTGCTGATGGCCCAATGCCTCAAACACGTGAGCACATCCTTCTTTCTCGTCAAGTAGGTGTTCCTTACATCGTTGTATTCTTAAACAAATGCGACATGGTAGATGACGAAGAATTATTAGAATTAGTAGAAATGGAAGTTCGCGACCTATTATCTGAATACGGATTCCCAGGCGACGACATTCCTGTAATCAAAGGTTCTGCTCTTAAAGCTCTTCAAGGAGAAGCTGATTGGGAAGCAAAAATCATTGAATTAATGGCTGAAGTTGATGCTTACATCCCAACTCCAGAACGTGAAACTGACAAACCATTCTTAATGCCTGTAGAGGACGTATTCTCTATCACAGGTCGTGGTACAGTTGCTACTGGTCGTGTTGAGCGCGGTATCGTTAAAGTTGGTGACGTAGTAGAAATCATCGGTCTTGCTGAAGAAAATGCTTCTACAACTGTAACTGGTGTAGAGATGTTCCGTAAACTTCTTGACCAAGCTCAAGCTGGAGACAACATCGGTGCTTTACTTCGTGGGGTTGCTCGTGAAGACATCCAACGTGGACAAGTACTTGCAAAAAGCGGTTCTGTAAAAGCTCACGCTAAATTCAAAGCTGAAGTTTTCGTATTATCTAAAGAAGAAGGTGGACGTCACACTCCATTCTTCGCTAACTACCGTCCTCAGTTCTACTTCCGTACAACTGACGTAACTGGTATCATCCAATTACCAGAAGGTACTGAAATGGTAATGCCTGGTGACAACATCGAAATGACTATCGAACTTATCGCTCCAATCGCTATCGAAGAGGGAACTAAATTCTCTATTCGTGAAGGTGGACGTACAGTAGGTTACGGTGTAGTTGCTACTATCGTTGAGTAATCTTAACTGATATAAAAAAACCTAAGGGATTTTCCCTTAGGTTTTTTGTTTGCGTTTATATAAGGAAGAAGAGGGTGTTTTTTGTTTTGACGAGTTTCTTCTATAGTATTATAAAAACGACAAAAGATAATCCAGAAACTGTAAAATGAATTCTGTTAGATGAAAACTTGAAATTCTTTAAAGTGCCATGTATAATAGCAAAAGTAGAGAAAAGCAGATGCAAACAAAAAGATGCTTGCATCTAGACGAATAACATTGTATAATAGACAATGTTGGTCTTTGACTGCGATGAAGTGGAAGGTTGCTGACACACCCGGCCGCTTTGCCATGGCATGGTGTGGGGAAATTTCCATGGAGAAGGTCTATTTTAGAAATAGGCGAACGAAGGAGGGAAAATAATGGCAAAAGAAAAAATTCGTATCCGTTTAAAAGCTTACGATCACCGTATTCTTGATCAGTCAGCTGAGAAAATTGTAGAAACAGCTAAGCGTTCTGGGGCAACAGTTTCTGGTCCGATCCCATTACCAACTGAAAAAACTGTTTACACAATTCTTCGTGCTGTTCATAAGTACAAAGATTCTCGTGAGCAATTCGAAATGCGCACGCACAAACGTCTAATCGACATCGTGAGTCCTACTCCACAAACAGTAGATTCATTAATGCGTTTAGACTTACCATCTGGTGTAGATATCGAAATCAAACTATAATTTATATAACTTAAAAATGTAGGAGGTGTAACTCATGACCAAAGGAATCTTAGGAAGAAAGATCGGTATGACTCAAGTATTTGCTGAGAACGGTGAGTTAATCCCAGTAACAGTTATCGCTGCTAATCCAAACGTTGTTCTTCAAAAGAAAACAACTGAAACTGATGGCTACAATGCAATCCAGTTAGGATTTGAAGATAAACGTGAAAAGTTAACTAACAAACCTGAACAAGGCCACACTGCTAAAGCATCTACAACTCCTAAGCGCTTCATTCGCGAAATCCGCGATGCAGACGTGGACGGATTAGAGGTTGGTCAAGAGGTAAAAGTTGACGTATTTGCTACAGGTGAAATCGTTGATGTAACAGGAATTTCTAAAGGTAAAGGTTTCCAAGGTGTTATCAAACGCCACGGACAATCTCGCGGACCTATGTCTCATGGTTCTCGCTATCACCGTCGTCCAGGTTCAATGGGCCCAGTTGCTCCGAACCGTGTATTCAAAGGCAAAAAACTTGCTGGACGTATGGGTGGAGACCAAGTTACTATCCAAAACTTAGAAATCGTTCAAGTTGACACTGAGCGCAACTTATTACTAGTAAAAGGTAACGTTCCAGGTGCTAAGAAATCTCTTGTAGTTGTTCAAGGCGCTGTGAAGGTTAGCAAATAATTCACAATAGGAAGGAGGAATTCCAATGCCAAAAGTTACTGTATATAACCAAACTGGTTCACAGGTTGGTGAAATCGAATTAGCTGAAGCTATTTTCGGTATCGAACCAAATGAAGCTGTACTTTTCGAAGCTGTAATGATGCAACGTGCATCTTTACGTCAAGGTACACACAAAGTAAAAACTCGCTCTGAAGTTCGCGGTGGTGGTCGTAAACCATGGCGTCAAAAAGGAACTGGACGTGCTCGTCAAGGGTCTATCCGCTCTCCTCAATGGCGTGGTGGTGGTACGGTATTCGGACCTACACCAAGAAGCTATGCGTACAAACTTCCTAAGAAAGTTCGTCGTTTAGCAATCAAATCTGCATTAGCTACTAAAGTAGTTGAGAACAACATTGTAGTTCTTGAAGACCTAGTGTTAAATGCACCAAAAACAAAAGACATGCTAGCAGTACTTAAAGGATTAACTGTTGAGAAGAAAGCTCTTATCGTAACTGCTGATGCAAACGAATCTGTAGAGTTATCTGCTCGCAATATCCCTGGAGTAACAGTAATCACTGCTGATGGCGTAAACGTTTTAGACGTGCTTCATCATGATAAGCTAATCATGACAAAAGCGGCAGTGGAAAAAGTAGAGGAGGTGCTTGCATAATGAGAGATCCTCGTGATATCATTAAGCGCCCAGTTATCACTGAACGTTCTATGGAAATGATGGCTGAAAAAAAATACACGTTCGATGTGGACGTTAAATCTAATAAAACAGAAGTTAAAGATGCTCTTGAAGCGATCTTTGGTGTTAAAGTAGAAAAAGTGAACATCATGAACTACAAGCCGAAAGCAAAACGCGTTGGTCGTCACGCTGGTTTTACTAGCCGTCGTCGTAAAGCAATCGTTAAGCTAACTGCTGACAGCAAAGAAATCGAAATCTTCCAAGGCGTTTAATTCTTACTAAAGAAGGAGGGAAATTGAGATGGGAATCAAAAAGTATAATCCAACTACTAACGGTCGTCGTAATATGACTACGAATGATTTCGCTGAAATCACGACTGATAGACCCGAAAAGTCATTACTTGCTCCTTTAAGCAAGAAGGCTGGTCGTAATAACCAAGGTAAAATCACTGTACGTCATCAAGGTGGCGGACATAAGCGTCAATACCGTATCATCGACTTTAAGCGTAACAAAGATGGAATTCCAGGACGCGTTGCTACGATCGAATACGATCCAAACCGCTCTGCGAATATCGCATTAATTAACTACGTTGACGGTGAAAAACGTTACATTCTTGCTCCTAAATCTTTAGAAGTAGGTATGGAAGTTATGTCTGGCCCAGAAGCTGACATTAAAATCGGTAACGCATTACCATTAATCAACATTCCAGTAGGTACTGTTGTTCATAACATCGAGCTTAAGCCTGGTCGTGGCGGACAATTAGTTCGTTCTGCTGGTACATCTGCTCAAGTACTTGGTAAAGAAGGTAAATACGTACTTGTACGTTTAACTTCTGGTGAAGTACGTCTTGTATTATCTGCTTGTCGCGCTTCAATCGGTCAAGTAGGTAACGAACAACACGAACTTATCAAAATCGGTAAAGCAGGTCGCTCTCGCTGGTTAGGTAAACGCCCAACAGTTCGTGGTTCTGTAATGAACCCTGTTGATCACCCACACGGTGGTGGTGAAGGACGTTCTCCAATCGGACGTAAGTCTCCAATGTCTCCATGGGGTAAACCAACTCTTGGATTCAAGACTCGTAAGAAAAACAAAGCGTCTGACAAATTTATCGTTCGTCGTCGTAAAAAATAATGGGATTGTAGTACGGTTCATTTCTAGAACCGTACGCCAATCACGAAGGGAGGCACCAAAATGGCTCGTAGCTTAAAAAAAGGACCATTTGTCGATGATCACTTAATGAGCAAAATGGAAAAATTAGTTGCATCTGAGCAAAAACAAGTTGTTAAAACTTGGTCTCGCCGTTCAACAATCTTCCCTCAGTTCATCGGACACACAATCGCTGTATATGATGGTCGTAAACACGTACCTGTGTACATCACTGAGGATATGGTTGGCCATAAGTTAGGTGAATTCGCACCAACTCGTACGTACAAAGGTCACCTTGCTGACGATAAGAAAACTAGAAGATAATGAGAGGAGGCACTTCAATGCAAGCTAAAGCAGTAGCGAGAACAGTTCGTATTGCTCCTCGTAAAGTTCGTTTAGTAGTAGACTTAATCCGAGGTAAGCAAGTGGGTGAAGCGATTGCTATCCTTAACCACACACCAAAAACTGCTTCTCCAGTTGTAGAAAAAGTTTTAAAATCTGCAATCGCAAATGCAGAGCACAATTATGAGATGGACATTAACAACCTAGTTGTAGAAAAAGTTTTCGTTGACGAAGGTCCAACGTTAAAACGTTTCCGTCCACGTGCAATGGGTCGTGCAAGCCAAATTAACAAACGCACAAGCCACATCACAGTTGTGGTATCAGAAAAGAAGGAGGGATAATCGATGGGTCAAAAGGTTAATCCAATTGGTCTTCGTGTCGGCGTTATCCGTGACTGGGAATCTCGTTGGTTCGCTGAGAAAGATTACGCTACATTATTACATGAAGACATCAAAATCCGTGAGTACATTAATGTACGCTTAAAAGATTCTGCTGTTGCTAAAGTAGAAATCGAACGTGCAGCAAATCGTGTAAATGTTACAATTCACACTGCAAAACCTGGTATGGTAATTGGTAAAGGTGGTACTGAAGTTGAAGCACTTCGTAAAGCTCTTAACCAATTAACAGGCAAGCGTGTACACATCAACATTTTAGAAGTTAAGAGAGCTGATCTTAACGCTAAATTAGTAGGCGAAAACATCGCTCGTCAATTAGAAAACCGTGTATCATTCCGTCGTGCACAAAAGCAAGTTATTCAACGTGCTATGCGTGCAGGTGCTAAAGGTATTAAAACACAGGTTTCTGGTCGTCTTGGCGGAGCTGATATCGCTCGTGCAGAATCTTACAGTGAAGGAACTGTTCCACTTCATACACTTCGCGCTGATATTGACTATGCAGCAGTTGAAGCTGATACAACATACGGTAAATTAGGCGTAAAAGTATGGATCTACCGTGGAGAAGTCCTTCCTACAAAAAAGAAAGCTTCTGAGGAAGGAGGAAAATAATATGTTAATGCCAAAACGCGTAAAATATCGTAGAGAGCATCGTGGTAAAATGCGTGGTCGTGCTAAAGGTGGAACTGAAATTGCTTTCGGTGAATTCGGTTTACAAGCACAAGCTGCTTCATGGATTACAAACCGTCAAATCGAAGCTGCTCGTCGTGCAATGACTCGTTACATGAAACGTGGCGGTAAAGTATGGATTAAAATTTTCCCTTCTAAACCTTACACTGCAAAACCTCTAGAAGTACGTATGGGTTCCGGTAAAGGGGCACCAGAAGGCTGGGTAGCAGTAGTAAAACCTGGGAAAATTATGTTCGAAATCGCGGGTGTATCTGAAGAGGTAGCACGCGAAGCATTACGTCTTGCAGCTCACAAGTTACCTGTGAAATGTAAATTCGTAAAACGTGAAGAAAATGGTGGTGAATCTAATGAAAACTAATGATATTCGTGAATTAACCACTGCCGAAATCGAAACAAAAGTTAAAGCTTTAAAGGAAGAGTTGTTTAATCTTCGCTTCCAACTTGCTACAGGACAATTAGAGAATCCAACTCGCATTCGTGAAGTGCGTAAAGCAATTGCTCGTATGAAAACTGTAGTTCGTGAAAGAGAGATCGGAATTAATCGATAAATTGAGGGGAGGTTTGCATAGTGAGCGAACGTAACCAACGCAAAGTTTATACTGGTCGTGTAGTGTCTGACAAAATGGACAAAACGATTACAGTTTTAGTTGAAACTTACAAAACTCATTCCTTGTACGGAAAACGTGTTAAGTATTCTAAGAAGTACAAAGCCCATGATGAGCAAAACCAAGCGAAACTTGGCGATATCGTTAAAATCATGGAAACTCGCCCGCTTTCTGCTACTAAGCGTTTCCGTTTAGTTGAAATCGTTGAAGAAGCGGTTATTATCTAAATAGACGAATCGGAATTTTTAGTCCGAAGGGAGGTTTCATAACATGATCCAACAAGAATCTCGTTTGAAAGTTGCTGACAACTCTGGTGCACGTGAACTTTTAACAATTAAAGTATTAGGCGGCTCTGGTCGTAAATATGCTAACATTGGTGACATTATCGTTGCTACGGTAAAACAAGCAACACCAGGTGGCGTTGTTAAAAAAGGTGACGTTGTTAAAGCAGTAGTAGTACGTACGAAGAGCGGAGCTCGTCGTCCGGACGGTTCTTACATCAAATTTGATGAAAACGCAGCGGTTATCATTAAAGACGATAAGAGCCCACGTGGTACTCGTATCTTCGGACCAGTAGCTCGTGAATTACGTGATAGCAACTTCATGAAGATCGTTTCTTTAGCTCCAGAAGTTCTATAATTTAAGGTATTGCCTTGCTAAGGAGGTGCAGAATTAAGATGCATGTAAAAAAAGGTGATAAAGTACAGGTAATCACTGGTAAAGACAAAGGAAAACAAGGCGTTATCCTTGTGGCTTTCCCAAAGCAAAACCGTGTTATCGTTGAGGGTGTCAATATCGTTAAGAAGCACTCTAAGCCATCTCAATTAAATCCACAAGGTGGAATTATTACTAAAGAAGCACCTATTCACGTTTCTAACGTTATGATTTTAGATCCGAAAACAGGTGAACCTACTCGCGTAGGCTTCAAAGTAGAAGATGGTAAAAAAGTTCGTATTGCAAAAAAATCTGGTGAATTATTAGATAAATAATTTTCTTAAGAAAGGAGGTCACTTCATTGAATCGCCTTAAAGAGAAGTTCCAAAAGGAAATTACTCCTGCTCTAGTGAGCAAGTTTAACTATAAATCTGTAATGCAGGTACCAAAAATCGAAAAGATCGTAATCAACACTGGTGTTGGTGACGCGGTATCTAACTCAAAAGCGTTAGACAACGCAGTAGAAGAATTAACACAAATCACAGGTCAAAAACCTGTTGTAACTCGTGCTAAAAAATCAATCGCTGGTTTCCGTCTTCGTGAAGGTATGCCAATCGGTGCGAAAGTAACTTTACGCGGCGAGCAAATGTATGAGTTCTTCGACAAATTAGTATCAGTTTCTTTACCACGTGTACGTGATTTCCGTGGTGTTTCTAAGAAATCATTCGATGGTCGTGGAAACTATACATTAGGTGTTAAAGAGCAACTTATTTTCCCTGAGATTGATTATGATAAAGTAAGCAAAGTCCGCGGTATGGACATCGTAATCGTTACTACAGCGAAAACTGATGAAGAAGCTCGTGAACTTTTAACACAATTCGGTATGCCATTCCAAAAATAATGGAAGCCAACGCTAAGTAGAGGAGGCGAAAACGTGGCTAAAAAATCTATGATAGCGAAACAAAAGCGTACTCCTAAGTTTAAAGTACAAGAGTATACACGTTGCGAACGCTGCGGTCGTCCGCATTCTGTATACCGCAAATTTAAACTTTGCCGTATTTGTTTCCGTGAACTTGCATATAAAGGTCAAATTCCTGGTGTTAAAAAAGCTAGTTGGTAAAACCCACAAATGGGAAGGAGGTAAAACACATGGTGATGACAGATCCAATTGCAGACATGCTTACTCGCATCCGTAATGCGAACATGGTACGTCATGAGAAATTAGAGGTTCCTGCTTCTAAAATCAAAAAAGAGATCGCTGAACTTTTAAAACGTGAAGGTTTCATTCGTGATGTAGAATACATCGAGGATAACAAACAAGGTATCCTTCGTATTTTCCTGAAATATGGTGCAAACAATGAACGTGTAATCACTGGATTAAAACGTATCAGTAAACCTGGCTTACGCGTTTACGCTAAAGCTGACGAAGTACCACGTGTACTTAACGGATTAGGTATCGCTCTTGTTTCTACATCTAAGGGAGTAATGACAGACAAAGACGCTCGTCAATTACAAACTGGTGGAGAAGTAGTAGCATACGTTTGGTAATATATATTTAAAACGAACGGAGGTGTGACCACATGTCTCGTATTGGTAAAAAGATTCTTGAAATCCCTGCAGGTGTTACTATTACAGTTGCAGAAGACAATACTGTAACAGTAAAAGGCCCTAAAGGTGAATTAACTCGTACTTTCAATGCTGATATGCTTATCAAAATTGAAGAGAATACATTAACAGTTGAGCGTCCATCTGAACAGAAGGAACACCGTGCATTACACGGTACAACTCGTGCTTTAATCGGAAACATGGTTGAAGGTGTAACTGAAGGTTTCGCACGCGGACTTGAATTAGTCGGTGTTGGTTACCGTGCTCAAAAACAAGGTGATAAACTTGTATTAAGCGTAGGTTATTCTCATCCAGTAGAAATGACTCCGGAAGCAGGTCTTGAAGTTGAAGTACCTGCACCAACTAAGATCGTAATTAAAGGTATCGACAAGCAACGTGTTGGCGAATTCGCTGCTAACATCCGTGCTGTACGTGCTCCTGAGCCTTACAAAGGTAAAGGTATTCGTTACGAAGGCGAAGTTGTTCGTCGTAAAGAAGGTAAAACTGCTAAGTAAACCCGTTAGGTGAGAGAAAGGAGTGACAAGAATGATCACTAAAGCTGATAAAAATGCGACTCGTAAGAAAAGACATGCACGTGTACGTGCTAAACTTACTGGTACTGCAGAGCGTCCACGTTTAAACGTGTTCCGTTCTAACCAACATATTTACGCTCAAGTTATTGATGATGTGAATGGTGTAACGTTAGTAAGTGCATCTACTCTTGATAAAGACCTTGCTCTTAACGGTACTAGCAATATTGAAGCTGCTACGAAAGTTGGAGAATCAGTTGCTAAGCGTGCTGTAGAGAAAGGCGTTAAAGAAGTAGTATTTGATCGCGGTGGTTACTTATACCATGGCCGTGTTAAAGCTCTAGCTGAAGCTGCTCGTGAGGCTGGATTACAATTTTAATGGTCAAAGGAGGGAAAATTGATGCATCGCATTGACCCAAGTAAATTAGAACTTGAAGAACGTGTAGTTACGATAAATCGTGTCGCGAAAGTTGTTAAGGGTGGTCGTCGTTTCCGCTTTGCTGCACTAGTTGTAGTTGGCGATAAAAACGGTCATGTTGGATTCGGTACTGGTAAAGCACAAGAGGTACCAGACGCAATCCGTAAAGCTATCGAAGACGCTAAGAAAAACTTAATCGCTGTACCATTAGTTGGTACAACAATTCCACACACAATCAACGGTCATTTTGGCGCTGGTGAAGTATTCTTAAAACCTGCTGCTGAGGGTACTGGTGTTATTGCTGGTGGACCTGTTCGTGCGGTCCTTGAATTAGCTGGTGTACAAGATATTCTTTCGAAATCTCTTGGTTCTAACACACCAATCAACATGATTCGCGCTACTGTGAACGGATTAAGCGAACTTAAGCGCGCTGAAGATGTTGCAAAATTACGCGGTAAATCTGTAGAAGAGCTACTAGGTTAAGGAGGGAAAACAAATGGCGAAAAAGTTAGAAATTACCCTCACTCGTAGTGTAATTGGTCGTCCACAAGATCAACGTGCGACGGTAGAAGCTTTAGGTCTTAAAAAGTTGAATTCAACTGTAGTTAAGGAAGAAACTCCTGCTATTCTTGGTATGATCAACAAAGTTTCTCACCTTGTAACTGTAAAAGAAGCTTAAGGATAACTCATTAATATAAGGAGGTGCCTGGGAATGAAACTTCATGAATTAAAACCTGCAGAAGGTTCTCGTAAAGTACGTAACCGTGTCGGTCGTGGTATCGGTTCTGGTAACGGTAAAACTGCTGGTAAAGGTCATAAAGGACAAAACGCACGTTCTGGCGGCGGTGTTCGTCTTGGCTTCGAAGGTGGTCAAACTCCATTATTCCGTCGTTTACCAAAACGCGGCTTCACAAACATTAACCGTAAAGAGTTTGCTATTGTAAACTTATCAACGTTAAATCGTTTTGAAGATGGTACAGAAGTAACACCTGAATTATTGCTGGAAACTGGCGTTATCAGCAAGTTAAACGACGGTGTTAAAGTTCTTGCAAGCGGAGCAGTAGAGAAAAAACTAACTGTTAAAGCGCACAAGTTCTCTTCAAGTGCTAAAGAAGCAATTGAAGCAGCTGGCGGATCAGTTGAGGTGATCTAATGTTTCGTACAATCTCCAACTTTATGCGCGTTGCTGAGATAAGACGTAAAATATTATTCACTTTAGCGATGTTAATCGTATTCAGGATTGGCACGTTTATCCCCGTGCCATTTACAAATGGAGACGTACTGAAGGCACAAGATCAATTAAATGCTTTAGGTATTCTAAATACATTTGGCGGTGGAGCCTTGAAAAACTTCTCCATCTTTGCGATGGGAATCATGCCGTATATTACAGCATCCATCATCGTGCAATTATTGCAGATGGATGTTGTTCCTAAATTTTCGGAATGGTCGAAGCAAGGTGAAATGGGCCGTCGTAAATTAACGCAATTCACGCGTTACTTTACAATTGTTCTTGCGTTTATTCAGGGGTTTGGTATGTCAATCGGTTTTAACGGTATGGTAGGTGGACAATTAATTTTGAATCCAGGTTGGAGCACTTATTTATACATTGCTACGGTACTGACTGCTGGTACTGCATTTTTAATGTGGTTAGGTGAACAGATTACAGCTAAAGGTGTAGGTAATGGTATTTCCATCCTTATCTTTGGCGGTATTGCCGCAGCGATCCCAAGTGTTATATCTCAAGTGTATCAGCAACAGTTTCAAAATATCGGAGATCAATTGTTCATGAGTATCGTTAAAGTTGCATTGATTTTACTAGCTGTGCTAGCAGTTATTGTGGGTGTTATTTTCATTCAACAGGCTGTTAGAAAGATCCCAATTCAATATGCGAAGCGTGTAACAGGAGGAAATGGTGGTTATGCTGGAGCACAAAACACACATTTACCGCTTAAGGTAAATAGTGCTGGTGTTATTCCAGTAATTTTTGCTGTTTCATTCTTAATTACGCCTCCGACTATTGCACAGTTCTTCCCGAAACATGATGTATCGCAGTGGATTATTGCAAACTTTAACTATTCTCACCCAGTGGGAATGATCATATATGTTGCGCTCATTGTAGCCTTCACATATTTCTATGCATTTGTTCAGGTTAATCCAGAGCAAATGTCAGAGAATCTAAACAAGCAAGGTGGATATGTTCCAGGTATTCGTCCGGGTAAGAATACGGAACAATATCTAACAAAAATCTTGTATCGTTTGACCTTTGTAGGATCAATTTTCCTAGCAGCGATTGCAATCTTACCAGTTATCTTTACGAAATTGGGAAATCTTCCTCCATCTGCACAGATCGGTGGAACGAGTATGTTAATCGTTGTCGGCGTTGCTTTAGAAACAATGAAGCAGCTAGAAAGCCAACTGGTAAAACGCCATTACAAAGGGTTTATCAAGCAGTGAGTAAGTGGGAAGAATTGTCTTCCCTACATGCTCATGTACTCTGAGGGGGAACAAGGATGAACTTAATTTTAATGGGGCTTCCTGGTGCTGGTAAAGGTACACAAGCCGAACAGATTGTTGCCAAGTATAACATCCCTCACATTTCAACAGGAGACATGTTCCGTGCAGCTATGAAGGCTGAAACTGAAATGGGTCTACAAGCAAAATCTTTTATTGATAAAGGTGCACTTGTTCCAGATGAAGTTACAATCGGAATCGTTCGTGAACGTTTAAGTCAAGACGACTGCGTAAGAGGTTTCTTACTAGACGGTTTCCCACGAACTGTTGCACAAGCATCAGCTCTTGAAGAAATTATGAAAGATCTTGGCAAAAAAATCGACTATGTTTTAAACATTAATGTGGATTCAGGGTTGTTATTAAAACGCCTTACAGGCCGTCGCATTTGTAAAGAGTGCGGTGCGACTTACCACTTAGAATTCAATCCACCAGCAAAAGCTGATGTGTGCGATAAATGTGGTGGCGAATTATATCAACGCTCTGATGACAATGAAGAAACTGTAGCAAATCGTTTAGATGTAAATATTAAGCAAACAAAACCTTTGCTTGATTTCTACGAAGAGCTTGGTTACTTACAAAGCATTAATGGTGAGCAAGATATCAATAAAGTATTTGCTGATATCGATGTTCTCATCGGAGGCTTAGCGTAATGATAATCTGCAAAACTCCTCGCGAGATAGAAATCATGCGAGAAGCTGGCAGGATCGTTGCTTTGACTCATCAAGAGTTGAAACAGCACATTACTCCAGGAATTACAACGAAAGAGCTCGATCAAATAGCGGAAAAGACGATTCAAAAATATGGTGCTACGCCATCTTTTAAAGGATACAACGGATTTCCGGGGAGCATATGTGCTTCTGTAAATGAAGAGCTTGTACACGGAATTCCAGGGAAGCGCAAGCTCAAAGAGGGCGATATCATCAGTATCGATATTGGTGCGAAATACAATGGGTACCATGGAGATTCTGCATGGACGTATCCAGTTGGAAACATTTCTGAATCTGTTCAAAAGCTACTTGATGTCACAGAAAAATCGTTGTATCTTGGTCTAGAACAAGTAAAACCAGGCGAGAGATTATCAAATATCTCACATGCGGTTCAAACCCATGCTGAAGAGAATGGATTCTCGATCGTTAGGGAGTATGTTGGTCACGGAATCGGGCAAGACTTACATGAGGACCCTCAAATCCCGCACTATGGTCCACCAAATAGAGGCCCTAGATTAAAGCCGGGAATGGTCATCTGTGTTGAGCCGATGGTGAATCAAGGAAGACGATATGTAAAAACACTATCTGATGACTGGACAGTGGTAACGGTAGATGGTAAATGGTGTGCCCATTTTGAGCACACGATTGCTCTTACAGAAGCAGGATACGAAATCCTTACCACTTTATAAGTAGCTGGCTCTCCGGGATTTCAGAGCAGTGTAAAATGTTACTGATTTGAAGAAGGGAGAACTATTGAATGGCTAAAGATGATGTAATTGAAGTCGAAGGTACCGTTCTTGAAACGTTGCCAAATGCTATGTTCAAAGTAGAATTAGAGAATGGGCATGTCGTATTGGCTCACGTTTCTGGTAAAATCCGTATGAACTTCATTCGTATTTTACCAGGAGACAAAGTTACGGTAGAATTATCTCCGTACGATTTAAATCGTGGTCGTATTACGTACCGTTTTAAATAATATAGCACTCCGTAATCTTTAAGGAGGTTCGAGACATGAAAGTAAGACCGTCAGTTAAACCAATCTGCGAAAAATGTAAAGTTATTCGTAGACGTGGAAAAGTAATGGTTATTTGTGAAAACCCTAAACATAAACAAAAACAAGGTTAATCAGAAGGAGGTGCATTCGTAATGGCACGTATCGCAGGTGTAGATATTCCTCGAGACAAACGCGTTGTTATTTCTTTAACTTACGTATTCGGCATTGGTCGCACAACTGCTGAAAAAATTCTTGCTGAAGCAGGTATTTCTGAAGAAACACGAGTTCGTGATTTAACGGAAGACGAATTAGGACGTATCCGTGATATCATCGATCGTATTAAAGTTGAGGGAGACCTTCGTCGTGAAGTATCTCTTAACATCAAACGTCTAATGGAGATCGGTTCTTACCGTGGTCTTCGTCACCGTCGTGGTTTACCAGTTCGTGGTCAAAACTCTAAAAACAATGCTCGTACACGTAAAGGTCCACGTCGTACAGTAGCAAATAAAAAGAAATAATAAGTAAAGGAGGTTGAACTAACAATGGCACGTAAAACAAACACTCGTAAAAAACGTGTGAAAAAGAATATTGAAGCTGGTATAGCTCATATTCGTTCTACTTTCAACAACACAATCGTAACACTTACAGATACTCACGGTAACGCACTTTCTTGGTCTAGTGCTGGTGCACTTGGTTTCCGTGGATCTCGTAAATCTACTCCATTCGCTGCGCAAATGGCTGCTGAAACTGCTGCTAAAGCTGCAATGGAACACGGTTTAAAAACTTTAGAGGTTACTGTTAAAGGTCCTGGTGCTGGTCGTGAAGCTGCAATTCGTGCTCTTCAAGCTGCAGGTCTAGAAGTAACAGCAATTAGAGATGTTACTCCAGTTCCTCATAATGGATGTCGTCCACCAAAACGTCGTCGTGTGTAATTTTTCTGTATAGAATTTTCCCTTTTGTCTATAATGGATATGATGCATTATCGAGAAATTTCGTACAGAAACATCGCTTGTTGTGCACAATCGGGAACTGCCTAAGGGGGACTTTCGGTTAGACAGGGGTTATACCTTTGTTTAACCGGGGTTTCGACGTTTTGAAGGAGGGTTTAGTTAATGATTGAAATCGAAAAGCCGAAAATCGAAACGGTTGAACTTAACGAAGATGCTAAATATGGTAAATTCGTAATTGAACCGCTTGAGCGTGGATATGGTACTACTTTGGGTAACTCCTTACGTCGTATTCTTTTATCCTCACTCCCTGGTGCCGCTGTTACTGCTATCCAAATCGATGGCGTATTACATGAATTTTCAACAGTTGAGGGCGTAGTAGAAGACGTTACGACGATCATCTTAAACTTGAAAAAGTTAGCTCTTAAAATCTACTCTGAAGAAGAGAAGACGTTGGAAATTGATGTACAGGGCGAAGGTATTGTCACAGCTGCTGATATTACTCACGATAGTGATGTAGAAATCTTAAATCCAGATTTACACATTGCAACGTTAGCAAAAGATGCGCATTTCCGCGTGCGTTTAACTGCAAAGCGTGGCCGTGGGTATACGCCAGCTGATGCAAATAAAAGCGAAGATCAACCAATAGGAGTAATTCCTATTGATTCTATTTATACTCCAGTATCACGTGTGACTTACCAAGTGGAAAAGACACGTGTCGGACAAGTGGCTAATTATGATAAGCTTACGCTTGATGTATGGACGGATGGAAGCATCGGGCCAAAAGAAGCTATCTCTTTAGGTGCCAAAATCTTAACTGAGCATTTAAATATCTTTGTTGGTTTAACTGATGAAGCACAAAATGCTGAGATTATGGTCGAGAAGGAAGAAGATCAAAAAGAGAAAGTTCTTGAGATGACTATCGAAGAACTAGACCTTTCTGTTCGTTCTTATAATTGCCTAAAACGTGCAGGAATTAATACTGTACAAGAGCTTGCGAACAAAACAGAAGAAGATATGATGAAAGTTCGTAACTTAGGACGTAAATCCTTAGAAGAAGTTAAACATAAACTTGAGGAATTAGGTTTAGGTTTACGTAAAGACGACTGAGGATTTAAACCCATCAACAAAGGAGGGAACTACGAATGGCATACAGAAAATTAGGCCGTACAAGTGCGCAACGTAAAGCTATGTTACGTGATTTAGCTACTGATTTAATTATCAACGAGCGCATCCAAACGACAGAAACTCGTGCAAAAGAACTTCGTTCTGTAGTGGAAAAAATGATCACTTTAGGTAAACGCGGAGATCTTCATGCTCGTCGTCAAGCAGCAGCTTTCATTCGCAATGAAGTAGCTAACGCTGAGACTGGTCAAGATGCACTTCAAAAACTATTCGCTGATGTAGCTCCACGCTATGCTGAGCGCCAAGGCGGATACACTCGTATTGCAAAAATTGGTCCACGTCGCGGAGACGCAGCACCAATGGTAATTATCGAGTTAGTATAATGATAATTAAAAGGGCAGGACAGTTCTTTTCAAGAAACTGGTCATGGCCCTTTTTTTTAAATATAAAAATAGGCTAACTTGGCGAAGGAAAGGGTGCCTTCTATTGAAAAAAGAGAAACTTCGGATAGAAAATATATCATTTCAATATCCTGGGGCAGCCACTTATGCATTAAAAGATGTTTCATTTTCCTTATATGAGGGAGAATGGGTATCTATTATTGGACAAAACGGTTCAGGAAAGTCTACACTTGCAAAATTATTGAATGGTTTGTTTTTGCCAGAAGCAGGGACTATTACAGTAAATGATACAATGGTTTTATCAGAGGAAACGGTATGGGATGTTCGAAAACAAATTGGAATGGTATTTCAAAATCCAGATAATCAATTTGTTGGAACGACAGTGCAAGATGATGTTGTATTTGGCTTGGAGAATATCGGAATGCCAAGAGAACAAATGATTGAAAGATTAGAACAGGCCTTGCAACTTGTCCGTATGGAAGATTTTCTTAATGATGAGCCTCATTCCTTATCTGGTGGGCAAAAGCAGCGAGTGGCAATAGCAGGCGTTTTAGCACTTCAACCATCTATTTTAATATTAGATGAAGCAACGTCAATGTTAGACCCTCAAGGGAGACGTGAAGTAGTAGAAACGGTTAGACAACTTGTTACTCAAAAAGGTATTACCGTGTTATCAATTACGCACGATTTAGAAGAAGCGGCACAGTCAGATCGTGTCATTATTTTAAATAAGGGAGAAATATTAGAGGAAGGGACTCCAGAAAAAATTTTCAAATCCTCTCATATGCTCCAAGAAATTGGCTTAGATGTACCGTTTTCGGTGAAAATAGCAGAATTATTAAAAAGAAATGAAATTCTCTTGCAAAATACGCATCTTACAATGGAAAGCTTGGTGAACGAACTTTGGAGATTACATTCCAAAAAGTAGAACATCGTTATCAATATAAAACTCCATTTGAAAGACGCGCACTTTATGATGTAGACGTGTCGTTTCCAAGTGGGGGCTATTATGCCATTATCGGTCATACTGGTTCAGGAAAGTCGACGATGATTCAACATTTAAATGGTTTATTGCAGCCGACAAATGGTACAGTTCAAATTGGTGAACATTTGATTTCGGCAGGAAAGAAAGAAAAAAAGCTAAAGCCACTACGTAAAAAAGTAGGGGTTGTCTTTCAATTTCCAGAACATCAGTTGTTTGAAGAGACTGTGGAGAAAGATATTTGTTTCGGCCCTACTAATTTTGGAGTATCTGTAGACGAAGCAAGGCAAAAGGCTAGAAAGGCAATGGAACTTGTAGGGCTAGAACCAGAACTGTTAACACGTTCTCCGTTCGAATTAAGTGGTGGACAAATGAGACGTGTTGCTATAGCGGGTGTACTGGCAATGGAACCTGAAGTGCTTGTATTAGATGAACCTACAGCAGGACTAGATCCAAAAGGGCAGAACGAACTTATGGAGATGTTTTATAAGCTGCACAAGGAGAAGGGTCTTACAGTCATCCTTGTAACGCATAATATGGAGGATGCTGCTCAGTATGCGGAGCAGATTGTAGTTATGCATAAAGGAACGGTCTTTTTGCAAGGAAGTGCAGAGGAAGTATTTTCACATGCTGATGAACTAGAGAAAATTGGTGTGGATCTTCCTATGTCATTAAAGTATAAACGTGCAATTGAAGAGAAGTTTGGTATTTCAATTCCAAAGGCTACCTTATCTTTAGAGGATCTTACTCATGAAGTTGTGCAGGTGTTACGAAAAGGTGGTCATGAATCATGCAGCAGTTGATTATTGGGAGATATATCCCGGGGAATTCACTTATTCATCAACTTGATCCACGTACGAAGCTGCTGATTGTCTTTTTATATGTATTTGTTGTTTTCTTAGCAAATAATGCGATTTCATATGGATTTTTATTTTTATATGCACTCATTGCTTTATTTTTTGCAAAAGTGCCGATTCGTTATGTACTTTCGGGCTTAAAACCAATTTTATGGATTTTTCTTTTTACATTTTTCCTGCATATTTTTACAAATAAAGAGGGGGATGTACTATTCCAGCTTGGTTGGTTTTCGATATATGAAAAAGGATTAGAGCAAGGGATATACATTTCTGTACGATTCTTCGTTATTATTTTAATGACGACATTATTAACGTTAACGACGACACCTATTGAAATTACAGATGGTTTGGAGACGTTATTAAAGCCGTTGAAGCGTATAAAGGTTCCTGTTCATGAAATCGCATTAATGATGTCAATTTCTCTTCGTTTTATCCCGACATTAATGGATGAAACGAGTAAAATAATGAAAGCACAAGCGTCACGTGGTATTGATTTTGCCGGGGGACCGATAAAAGATAGAATGAAAGCTATTATTTCACTGCTCGTTCCTCTGTTTATCAGTGCTTTTAAGCGTGCAGAGGACTTAGCCATTGCGATGGAAGCTCGTGGATATCAAAGTGGTGAAGGACGTACTAAATTTAGGCAACTACGCTGGAAAACAAGCGATACAGTAACGATTGTCAGCTTATTTTGTTTAGCTTGTATTTTGGCATGGGTGCGATCGTAATGGAGAATAGAGAAATGGATAGAATAAAATGTACGGTTGCATATGATGGCATGCATTTTTGTGGTTATCAAATTCAGCCGAACCATCGTACTGTTCAACAGGAGATAGAAAAAGCATTGCAGAAATTGCATAAGGGAGAACTTGTTCGTGTTCAGGCATCTGGTAGAACAGATTCTACAGTTCATGCAAAAGGACAAGTAATACACTTTGATACTCCTTTGTCTCTTGAAGAGTGGCAATGGAGTAATGCTTTAAACACAATGTTGCCAGATGATATTGTTATTAGGCAAGTAGAGAAAAAAACAGAAGAATTTCATGCACGTTACGGTGTTGAGAAAAAAGAATATCGTTATCGTGTATTATTATCAAAGACTGCGGATGTATTCCGTAGAAATTACGTATATCAATATCCATACCCGCTCGAAATCAACTCTATAAGAAAAGCAATTCCTTATTTTATTGGAACGCATGATTTTACTTCTTTTTGTTCGGCAAAAACTGACAAAAAAGATAAAGTGCGAACAATTTATGAAATCGAGTTAATTGAACAAGATGATGAAATAATTTTTCGTTTTGTAGGTAATGGATTTTTATATAATATGGTCAGAATTATTGTTGGTACGTTACTTAGCGTAGGGCAAGGAAAGCTTGATCCTGATAGCATTCCAGAGATTTTAGCGAAACAAAATCGTCAGTTTGCTGGAAAGATGGCTCCAGGTCATGGGCTTTACTTATGGGAGGTAAACTATAACAACTAATCCTGGTGTAACATTTGCTTGACATTAGAAACTCAAAAGTATATCATAACATATGGTATTGTTTCTAAAACCACGATTAGCCCCGGAAGGAAATCGTGTTTAAGATAAACAATAGATTTTTTCTATGGAAAAGATAACGAGGAGGGAAACACATGCGTACGACTTTTATGGCAAAAGCTAACGAAGTTGAGCGTAAATGGTATGTGGTTGATGCTGAAGGTCAAACTTTAGGTCGCCTTGCTAGTGAAGTAGCATCCATTTTACGTGGTAAAAACAAACCTACATTTACACCACACGTTGACACGGGTGATCATGTAATTATTATTAACGCTGAGAAAATTCATTTAACAGGTAATAAATTAAACGATAAAATTTACTACCGTCACACTAACCACCCAGGTGGACTTAAGCAAAGAACAGCTCTTGAAATGCGTACAAACTACCCTGTACAAATGTTAGAGCTTGCAATTAAAGGCATGCTTCCAAAAGGACGCTTAGGCCGTCAAGTTTCTAAGAAACTTAACGTGTATGCTGGAGCAGAGCATCCACACCAAGCACAAAAACCAGAAGTTTACGAACTTCGCGGATAATTAATTAAAGGAGGGCTTACTTTGGCACAGGTTCAATACTATGGCACTGGACGTCGTAAGAGTTCAGTAGCGCGCGTACGCCTAGTTCCAGGCGAAGGACGCGTTATCATTAACGGTCGTGATTTTGAAAACTATATCCCATTTGCTGCATTACGTGAAGTAGTGAAACAACCTCTAGTTGCAACAGAAACTTTAGGTAACTACGATGTACTTGTAAACGTAAATGGTGGTGGATACACTGGTCAAGCTGGTGCTATTCGTCACGGTATTTCTCGCGCTTTATTAAAAGCTGATCCAGAATACCGTCTAACACTAAAACGTGCAGGTCTATTAACTCGTGACGCACGTATGAAAGAGCGTAAAAAATACGGTCTTAAAGGCGCACGTCGTGCACCTCAGTTCTCAAAACGTTAATTTTTGCGAACTACAAACCCCAACCATTTTGGTTGGGGTTTTTTTATGTTTCATTCCTCTTTTGCAATTTTTATAGCTTGGAATATTTTAGTGCTACCGCCGCGCGTATGCTTCTTCTTTAGAAGTTTAGACTAATACGTATTAGGGAGGTTTATATGTACTATGAATGTCATTGTCAGCTTACAAGAAAAACAAAAAGAAAAGCAGTTAAAATACGAGCGGAAGATGTTGCGGGAATTATCATTAAAAACATTGCGTTCAAATATTCGTGATGCCTTTCAAATGCAAGAGCTTCATCGTCAGTATGAAGATTACTGTATTGAATTAGGGATAGAATCTTATTTATTAGGAGCGAGATACAGTAAATTTGGTTATTATGGTGAATCGTTTTTTGATGTGAAATATAGAGCTTTAGAAGAAGAACAACAATTAACTGAAACGCTATTTCAATTTTTAACGAGTATGACTATGCGAGAAATAAAGTTGAAAGATGAGGAGTTACTTTTTGAATCTTGTCAGCAGTTTATAGGATTGTGGTGGCAAGAAGGGTATGAAAAAGGTGAAAGAAGATATCGATTAAAGCTTCATTAAGACAAGCATAAACTTTCCTCTTGTCCCATATAAGTAATTAGAGGGACTAGCTGGAGGAGGAAAGGTATGAAGAGAATTCGAATTATCTCTTTTGCACTCGCTGCGGTTGTATTGTTTTTTTTAGTCAAGCAAGAATTTCAAATTACAAAATCGTGGCGAGCTTGGAATTTACCCTTATCAGGGAAAGTAATTGTATTAGATGCTGGGCATGGTGGACCAGATGGAGGGGCTGTTGGTGGAAAGGATATTATAGAAAAGGATATTACGCTTGAAATTACAAAAAAGGTACAAGACTATTTACAAGAACAAGGTGCACTAGTTATTTTAACGCGTGAGGGAGATTATGATTTAGCTAACAAAGATACAAAGTCATATAGTAGACGTAAAGCAGAGGATTTAAAAAAACGTGTAGAAATCATCAATAAACCTGATGTAGATTTTTTTGCAAGTATTCATTTAAATGCTTTAACTAGTAGTGGATCGAAAGGCGCACAAACGTTCTATTACCGCTCTTCGATTGAAAATGAACGTGCTGCAAAATTTATACAGGCTGAATTGAGAACAAGTTTAGAGAACACGAATCGTTCTGCTAAGACAATTTCGCATGTATATTTATTAAAGTATTCTAAAACACCAGGTGCTTTAATTGAAGCTGGCTTTTTATCGAATGTGAACGAAAGGTATATGTTAAATTCGGAGAAATATCAGCAAAAGGTAGCAGCTGCAATATACCGTGGTATATTACGTTATTTCACGGAAAAAGGAAATCCTCCAGAATAAGGAGGATTTTTTTGAGCTTCTCTCGTTAACGAAGTTTTCGGAAAATATGTTATACTGGAAATGTAAACGCATTTATTTCATGGATAAGCAGAGATAAATTCAATTAACATTACGTTATTTTTCATACAGGGGGCTGGGCTAATTATGGTAACGAAAGAGCAAGTGGTTGAAGCGTTAGAAGGGATTGTAGATCCGTTTTTACATAAAACATTAAAAGAAACAAGTGCAATTAAAGAGGTAACAGTCAAGCCAGAGAAGGAACATGTGAGTGTCAAAATTGCAATCGTAAAAACCGGTACAGCGGAACAAATGCAGTTGCAGTCTGGAATTGTAAAGTTAGTAAAAGAACTTGGGGCAGCAACAGTTGGACTTCGTTTTGCAGAATTTACAGAAGAGGAATTAGCTCAGTTTGCACCGGAACAAGAAGAAGAGCAAAGTGAATCTTTATTGTCACCTAATTCAAAAACAACATTCTTAGCAGTAGCGAGTGGAAAAGGTGGCGTGGGAAAATCAACTGTTTCCGTTAACCTTGCAGTTGCTTTAGCTCGTTTAGGAAAAAAAGTTGGTATTATTGATGCGGACATTTACGGTTTTAGTGTGCCAGACATGATGGGGATAGAAAAACGTCCTATCGTAAGAGGTGACAAGATAATTCCGGTGGAACGTTTAGGTGTAAAGGTAATCTCAATGGGCTTCTTTGTAGAGGATAATGCACCAGTTATTTGGAGAGGACCTATGCTTGGGAAAATGTTAAACCACTTCTTCACAGAAGTAGAATGGGGCGATTTAGATTATTTAGTACTAGATTTGCCACCAGGCACAGGTGATGTTGCGTTAGATGTGCACTCAATGTTGCCATCTTGCAAAGAGATTATTGTAACGACGCCTCATCCAACAGCTGCGTTTGTAGCAGCGCGTGCTGGAGCGATGGCATTGCGCACTGAACATAGTATTCTTGGTGTTGTTGAGAATATGGCATATTTTGAAAGTAAGGTAACTGGTGAGAAAGAATATGTATTTGGAAAAGGCGGGGGAGATAAGTTAGCTACCGAATTACAAACGAATGTTCTTGGTCGTATTCCACTGCAACAACCCGATTGGAATAAAGAAGACTTTGCTCCTTCAGTATATGAAGATACACATACAACGGGTATTATTTATAGTAAAATAGCTGAAACAGTAATTGATAAAACAGCTGTTACACAAAAATAAAGTGAAACTTTAATCAGTGGGGTTCACCTGTTACTGACAACAATAAGGCTTTTGTTGCTAGTAAACCTTTCGCTTAATTAGAGGGGGCCATTTTGTGTGTTAATAGCAAGATAAAGTAATAACGAGTGAACAATATATAAATTGTCCACTCGTTATTATAGTTATTATTTTTTACTGTTCTTCCTTCTTCTCGCCTTGAGAACCACCGTCACCGCCTGCTTCTTTCTTACCAGATCCGCCTTTTTCAGCTTTTTGCACACCTTTACTAATGATATCAATCATCTTGGCTTGGAAGAGTGGACTTTCAGCAGTTTCTGTTAGTACTTGTTGTAGATATTGACGGTATTCTTTACTCTTCATTGTTTGTAACATCATTTTTTCTACTTCAGGATTTTTCATAATTTCTATAACGCCTGCTTGGTATTCAGGGTCTTTTAATAAGGTTTTCATTAATTGAGTTTGTTCTTTCCCCATACTTTTAGCAAATTTTGATGAGAACTCAGGATCTTTAAAGAGCTTTTCCCAGAATTGTTGCCCTTTATCGGATACCATGGCATCTTCAATCGTTTTCTTTACTACTGTTTCATCTAGTATGAGTGCTTGTTTCATTTTTTCATCAGTTAATACATCTTGAATAGCTTTCTTACCTTGATCTGTTTTTAAAATATCAACAATCATTTTCTTTGTTTGATCGTAATCTAGTTCGGATTTCGTTTCTTTTCCTTGTGCGCATGCTGCAAGTGCGATAAGTAGAAAAGAAGAAACGAAAATGAATAGCATCCGTTTCATAAGTTGGAACTCCTTTCAGCACAGTTCTCTCTTTTTAATATAAATATCTTTAAGGAATTTATACATGAACATGGCTAGCTTTTTGAAATTGTCATTGATACAATTTAATTAGAAATATAAGGATAATGGGGGATGTGTTGTGAATAGCCGCAAGTGGGTACGACTATTTTTAACGACGTTGTTTCTTGGTGGGATTAGCACAGTCATTATTGGTTTTGTTTTGGAGTGGGACAAGTACAATAAATTTTTTCAAAATTTCGACGGTAAGGAGATTTTAGCAGTATCTTTCTGGCTGATGGGTGTAGGATTTATTTTTAGTGTTATAAGTCAAATGGGATTCTTTGCATATTTAACAATCCACCGTTTTGGACTAGGGATGTTTCGCTCATCTTCTTTATGGAATGCAGTCCAGCTCTTCTTTATTGCATTCGTATTATTTGATTTTGTGTATTTAAGATCTGTACTTATTGCAAATGGGGAAGTCTCGTTAGGGAATAATATACTTGTTGCTGGAATGTTATTTGTGTTTGGAGCAATTGTTGCTTATGTAAAAAGTAAAGAAACAAATAAAAAAGCATTTGTGCCAGCTCTGTTCTTTATGGTTGTTGTAACGATTCTTGAATGGGTACCGGCGCTTCGGATTAATGATACAGATTGGTTATATTTAATGGTTATACCGCTATTGTTATGTAATGCATATCAATTACTTGTATTACATCGTTTAATCGGAAAAACAAGTAAATCAGCTTAATAGAGAGGTTTTATACAACAGCAGTTATAATGTTGTAAATGGTATGATTAAAAAAGCTCTACCACCTTCTTGAAAGGTAGTAGAGCTTTTTATGCGTGAAGAGTAGTAGGGAAGAAGCTACTTCACATCTTCACTTTTCGTACTTGTGTTGGAAATAAGTTGTGATACGGATATTTGCTCATATCCATCACTTTTTATTTTTTGCAGGAGCAACGGTAAAGCTCTATTTGTTTGAAGGGCAGAATCGGATGCGTGTAATAAGACGATATCTCCACCTTTCAAATTATTAGAAACAGTAGAAACGATGTTATTTACACCTGGGTTTTTCCAATCGTTTGAATTATTACTCCAATGCACGACGGTGTATCCAAGTGATTCTGCGATTTTAAGGGTTGCTTTGTTAAATTCGCCACTAGGTGGACGTAACAGCTTGACTTGTTTTACACCAAGTTTCGTAAAAACATCTTGTGCTCGTAAAAGGTCTCGTCTTATTTCATTTGTCTCTAGAGAAGTATAGGATGTGTAATTGTACCCCATACTACCGATTTCGTGTCCATCTTTCATGATGCGCTCTACAATATCAGGGTGTCTTTCGGCCCATGCAGCAGAAAGGAAGAAGGTTGCATTCTTAATTTCTCTTTCTTTAAGAGTATCTAGGATTGGAATTGCTTTTTTGTCTCCCCAACTAATATCAAACGTAAATGCAACTTGCTTTTTAGCGGTGTCTCCCTTGTAAATTACTTTAGGGCCTGTAGCAGTTGAAAAAGCAGATTCATGTGAATATGTTTTTAAAAAGAGTAGCCATGCTGTAAATAAGGACAGTATTACTATTAAGCTAATGTGTTTAAAATTTCTCTTACTCGTAATAAAAAAGAAAAACATAATATTACGCCCCTTTGTCCAATCCTTTTCAGTTACATATATGCTGGAAATATAAAAAAGAGAACAAAGGATTAATATCGTAAGTAGTGGATATAATGGATGATAGGATTGTGATAATTGAAAATGAGCGGAACGTTTATTGTTGCGTAAGGAATTATTGAGGTGATTGTTTGCTTGGGCTGATGTTGACAAAAGAAGAGAGAAAAGAAATGGAATACATATTGAAGAGAGAATTAGAGGAACTTTTATTTGATTTTGAAGATGAGCGTATTCATGAAGTTGTAAAAAAAGCTATGGAAGAAAGATATAAAATCATTTTCTGTTTATTCCGGAGAGTAGCTAACACAGAAGAATGTATTCGTTATGTAAGAAAAAGAATTTTTTATTAAAAAGTGTTGACGTTAATAGTTTGTATATGTTAAATTAATAACCGTCGCTGATGCGGAAACGCAGAAAACGACAAAAAGAAATTGAAAAACTTAGTTGACATTAACTAACGAAGATGTTAACATAAGGAAGTCGCAAATGAGCGACCAAGTAGTTCTTTGAAAACTGAACGAAACAAACAACGTGAAACGTCAATTTTTATTTTAGATGCTAGACAAA
>NZ_JAKUGK010000014.1:0-69951 GCF_022663885.1 Bacillus cereus group sp. BfR-BA-01330 | reverse complement strand
GTTCTTCTTAGATTTAAAGTGCGGTGCGCTGTTTTGTTTTTTGAAAAAGCGTGTATACGCATCCGCAAGGTTGCGAACAGACGACTGAATCGCAATACTATCCACTTCTTTGAGCCAAACAAATTCTTTTTTTATGGCAGGGAGTTTTGCAGAGCATGTACCATATGTCAAACCTTTCCCAGTTTCTTTGTATGCGTGATCCCATAGAGATAGGAAATGATTGAATACAAAACGAGAACAGCCAATTGTTTTATTAATTAGGGTTGCTTGTGTTTTATTTGGATAGATACGAAATTTATATGCTTTATTAATCATCATTCATTTCACCTCCATTTCGGCATGTGTCTATTATACAACAAACATACATTCGATAGATAGTGAAGTAACACTTTATGTATATCGAACAATTAAGATGGCTTCCTGCCATCTCTTGTCCGAAGCCAATTCATCTCCCACCTACTCACTTCGCATTCCTTTAGGAAGGAGTCTTCTTGGCTAAAATGATAAATTACGGAAACTGCAAGTAAATTCTCACCCTTAGTATGCGAATTTACTCGGTATTTTTATATAAAGTGCCATTAAAATAATGTCAGCATAAGAACCATCTTTGAACCTAATTTGGTTTATTTGCCTACCTTCTTCTCTAAATCCTAGTCTCTTGTATAAATTTATAGCCCGTTCATTGTTTGAAAATACATCCAGACATATCTTTTCTAATCCTTCTTGTTCTTTTGCCCATTCAATAAAATGGGATAGTAACTTTGTTCCAATACCCTCATTACCGAATTCTGGTTTGATCCCCATTCCAAATGAACCGGCATGGTGTAAACGCATATAGGAAGATCTAGAAAAAGATAAAAAACCGATGACTTGATCATTAAATTCTACTACTAATGTTAATCCTCCATTTTCTTGTCCTGTTTGTATCTTTTTTTGATAATCTTCTGCCTTTTCTTGCGGCTCTTCAGGTGATCGAAGAAAAAAGTTTGTCGTTTCAACAATCTTATGTTTTATCACAACTATTTCTCTTGCATCTTCTACTGTCGCTCTACGTATGTTCATCATATATTTTCTCCCCCTTTATTTCCCCTAAATAATAGCAAGTACTTAAACTAATTTAAAGAATTAATTTCCAAAAGACTTAAATTAACCTTAATAAGGGATAGTACCCCCATTGCCATCAACTTAAGAAATTGGTAGCTCCCCAAAACGAAGAAAATGAGTTGACTTCTCATAAATCACGGTAAAACAATAATTTTTTGTTTTGGGGGTACTTCAAAATTTTAGCTTGGTGAGCATGTGGCGAGACCCCTAAAAGTAATAATCGTTACTTTGCTCTAATAAAAAGTCATATAAAAAAGAAACGAAGTCAAATTGACTTCGTTTCTTTTTTACTAATTCTTTTTTTCTAGAATACGTTCAACCTCATCAACACTTAACTTGCTTGCTTTAGGAATTGTTTCAATTGGTACACCAAGTTCATGCATACCGTTAATTATTTGTATTTTCCCTTGCTTCATACGCTTGTCGGAAAGAAGAATCTTGACTCATACGTTCCCATTTGTTCATAGCTTTTTGTAATATCGGGTCTTGGTTCATCGTAATATCCTCCAATGTCTGGGTTAATCGTTCATCTTCATTCGCTGGAAGTAGTAACAACCAGCGAACAAACGAATCTTCCCAAGGATTTACTTGTTCATTACGCCACTGTTGCATTAATTTTGGAATTTCCACTATATGAATTTCAATATCATCACTTAACTTCTTTTGTTGCTGTTGATTCCATAGGATTCCTGTTGTATGAAATGCTTCATATTCTGGAAACATCACAAAGTTTAATAAATTAATCGTAATGGTTTTGTGAAGGGAACTATATGGCATTCCCTTTTGTAATTTGGATGTATATAGCCTTCCCCAGTAATATAAACTTCTCTTAATCATGTCATGATTGTTATTCAACTGTATTTCTAGATTTACCTTTGTTCCTTTATCTAATGTAGCGGAAATATCTAAAATCGATAATTTATCCTCTTCGTGTTCTCGGTGCAAGTGTGGATCTTCTAATTGTAACGAAACAATGGGCGATTCTAAAGAATCCTGTAATATAGCATTAAAAAAAGCAATGAGAATATCCTCATTTCCACTTGTACCAAATAATTGTTAAAAAGAAAAATCAATGCGTAAATTCACTAATTGTTGGTTGGACATGGGTTTTCCTCTCCCCATCTCATATGATGTTTTTCTTTCATTGTACATAAAAGAGTGATTCATATACAAATAAGCTCTTATATCTGTGGACATAAGAGCTTATTTGCTACCATACATAATTAACAGATTAGTTGGCTGTCATAGAAATTGAAAGATTGCCTACTGTAAGGAAACTCACATTTAGTATACAAAATAAGAACAAAAATGCCAATACACAAATGTATTCAAGACAGTATATGACATTTGAAAAGTTGCTTCTAGATTTCTTTAAAAGCGTTTTTCATGAAACTTTACTTTTTACTTGTTTACGGGCTATCTTATGATAACGCCCATGCTTTACTACCTGTCTAGCATCAATTAACTCCTCTTCCATCATATCTGAAACCTCTACAACAATGGTATTCGTTAAAACTCTTACCACATATCCAGTTAATTGCAAGGAAGGATTCTTACGATAAGAAAATTGAACGCAATCACCAATTTTTACTTTTGCTGTATGTTTCATATAATAACCTCCTAAATTATAATTAATCATTCAGTAGATTTTTATGTTTTGTTTCTTCATACTGCTTAGCAAGTTTGTAAAACGAAGAACGTTTGATACCATATTTCTTCATGACTCCTACTGCTGTAATGCCACCAGACTTCCATTCTTTATAGGCTTCAATAAATTCGGCTGTAATTTCTACTGGAGGACGTCCTAACCGCTTACCTTTCCTTTTAGCTAGAGCAATACCCTCCACTTGTCGCTGTTTAATATCATGCCGTTCTTTTTCTGCAAAAGCAGATAAAATGGTAAGAGTTGCTTTCTGAATAGCACTTTGAATAACATCATTTGTACTCTTACCTGTGTAATTTACATTAATGAATGGTTCTTTTATAAATTGTAAATTAATCTCATGCTTTTCATAGTATCTGAATTCCTCTAGGACATCATTCATGCTCCTTCCTAGTCTAGTTAAAGAATCGAATACAATGGTATCACCTGTACGAGCAAGACGTTTTAACATTTGATAATTTTCGCGTTGAATATTTCTATCAGATTGTTTATCGATAAAAATATCTCGATCTTCTATCCCTAAATCTTTCATATTTCGAATTTGTCGTTCTTCATTTTGATCTTTACCGGAAACTCGTACATATCCAAATGTTTTATGTTTCATTTCATACACCTCATCAATAATTATAACAAAAATATCTGTAAATGTTCATAGAATATACAGACATCCGTAAAATTTAAAACCAACCTTTATAGACACACAAAATACTTCCCACATCTTCGAACACATATTAATAAAAAAAACTTGATCTCATGTACACATACTGTGATTAATGGGTTTTATCAGTTTAACATTCTATATGTTTTGTAAAATTCATTTATTAAATAAAAAAATCCCTTCACGATTTGTGAAGGGGTCAGTATACATTGAAAGGGTACTTCCATTTTAATATGTAAAAGAAAAAACTCGTATTGATAAAATTAACCTTTTTGTTTTTTGCCGTTTTTAATTCACTATAAAGAAACTGTAAGGATTAAATTCATTCTATAGTCTAAAATATTTTTATTAATGAAACCTGTTAAAATACAAAATTTTAGTTAGCAAACGAGAAATAAACACTTCATTATTATTTCTGCCATATTTAAAGGGCTTTTTTCTAATACAATAAGTAAAACAAAAAGAACTTGTAGAAATCACTACAAGTTCTTTTTGTTTTACAGCGAATACACGGGACACATAAATTATCTCATTATTCATAATGGGGAAACCATATTGATTACGGCTTGATTTCATTATATAACAAATATTAACATCCAGGGTTTTGATATTTGAAAATTATGTGAATTTACAATTAAAAATCCACCCTTCCTCTAAAAATTTATCGTTACAAGTTTTCTTAAGGTCTTTTCTTCATGAGAAGTAATTAACTTTTAAACTCTTTCTAATATTCAAAACCACTATTTGTAATCCAATCCATATTTTATTGATACCAATCTAGTTACAGCTATGCTACAATCCATATGAAATATTGCTTTTGGGAATGCAATTGCTATTATAATCGCAATTTATTTTCTGCAAACTGATTGGGTGTCAGCCCAAATTGCGGTTCTATTCCGCAGTCCTTAACAAATTGTTAAGGACTTTTTTTAGCATTTTCAAACAGAAGACTCCTTCCTCAAAAATGTGAAGGTGTGAAACACCAATTTTAGGTAGCGATGAGCGTCGGTTGGCATATAAAAGAATCCATGATAGTGCTTTTTCTAAATGAATATGTTACTCTTTAACGGCTGGTATTTATCATCGTAAGAAATCCAGTAACTTCATCAAAAAAATGCTCCTAGATTGATCTAGGAGCATTTTTTATGAAACATTATTTTTTATTTGCCTTTGATTCACTTTATTATAGTAACCGTGTTTTACTACTTGCCTAACATCATCTACTTCAAATCCCATTATCTCTGTAATATCTACAACAATTGTATTCTGTAGAACACTGACTACATATCCGGTTAATTCTAAATTAGGATTTTTACGATATAAAAATTGAACGTAATCCCCAATTGTTACTTCTGTTTTATGCTCCATTTGGTACCCCCTGAATCATCCTTAATTATTCGTTAGGTTTCCCTTTTTTTACTTCTTTATACTGTTTAGCAAGTCTATAAAATGTAGAATATTTAATAACCTATTTCTCAATTGCTTCTACTACATTAGTTGTATTGAAAAATTTTAGTTAGCAAATTAGAGATAAATACTTTATTATCATTTCTGCTATATTTAAAAATTTTCACTTTAAATACAATGAGGGGTATCACCACATCGCTATCAAGCTAAGGTTCGGAAAGGTTAGTTTCAGAAAAACTCTTCTTCTTTTTCTAAAAAACTAGTATAGATTATTGGAAATTATGCATATCAAATAAACCCTATCGGGTTTCATTTTTTGAATTAGGCAGCTTGATTATCAGACATGGTACAATTGTAAATGACACCTAATATATCAAAGACTGTTTTCTTCTCATACCGATGAGATTTCCGCCCGTTTTGCTGTAGGAGATTGAACAGGCGAATTAAAATCTTTGATAGCTCTTGGGTGTCTTTCTGTATAGCTTGGAAAAGAAGAAGAAAGTAATCTTTAATCATATATATGGCCTTATATTCACTCAGTTCCCGTTTCTTTTTCATAAGAAGTAATTGCCGCATTTGAAACATGGTAGAAGAACAGAGTAGAATGGCAATCAATTGCCCATACAAATGGCATTCTAATCGTTCTCGTTTTATCTTTTTACAATGATGAATATGAAAGAATGATTTCCACGTTTTAAATAAAATTTCGATTTGCCAACGTAAAGAATACCAATCATGTACTTGTCCCATTGGGACAATATCTGTAGGAGTATTTGTCATATATACATTGATAACGCTAAGTCGTTTACTACGAGCGGAATACTTCATTCCTTTCTTTTTTTCTCTTACAGTTTGATCTTGTAATCGTTTTTGTTGTTGTTCTTTTGTTAGTCGATGAACAATCACACGAGTTGGGACTTTATAAGTCATCCCTACATAAGCGTTGGATATTTCACATGTTTGTCCTGGTTGAAGAGAGTTCATTAAAACCTCCATATCTATCTGGATATACTCTGTACCTTTCTTGATTCTGCATCTTGAAAATAATCAGGGTTAGGATTTTTTTGATAAATACGTGTATTCGATTTGATACGTGAAATATAACAAGCCTTTTTCTCTTGTATATGTTGAAGATCTTTCAAATGAAAATAACCTAAATCACGGATACATAAATCATTCGCTGTTACAGTTGGGACACACAGGGAACCGTAGGTTCGATCATGTTGTTTACCTGGACCTGTATGAATATGAAGGAACTGTCCACTTAATAAATCATACTCAAGCTGAATTTTCACTCCTGCTGTATGGCTGCATCCTCCTGCACCTGGATAAATGAACGAAAAGGGATTTGGAAGTTGAAATGCAGTTGAATCTAAAATACGAATACGCTTGAAAATAGAAGTATATGGAGAAGAAATCGGCATAGATGAGGTCAATTTTTGGTTTAGTAGTTCAGCTAATAGGTGTTGTAAAAATTGGACGGCCGCTTGATTAAATCGTTGATTCAATCCCTCAGGACTGATGAGCACTTCTGTTGATGCTTCTAAACAGCTAGATAACTGAGTTAAAGAAGTAGTAGCAACATTTTGGCTCATCCATACACATAAAGCGACTAAATCTTTTGCTTGATACTTACTAGTTCGTTGTACAAAACCAACATCTCTAGCAAGATCCCGTAAGGTATTTGGAGATAAAAAATTTTGAATCTCTTGAGCAAATAGTTGTAATTCATCAGACACAGAAACAGAAACAGACATAAAAAAGCCATCCTTTCCTATGATTCTACAGAAAGAATAGCGTATTTTCATAGATTTGGGGATTGTTTTCTTAATTTACATAGAAATATATGTATACAATATATGATTGACAATTAAAGATTACATTTGTAATATATATTTAAGGATTACAAATGTAATCAAGGAGGATTATACGATGAAAGAATTACCTAAAATATCGGAAGCTGAATTGGAAATTATGAAAGTTCTTTGGTCAAAATCTCCTCAAACGGCGAATGAAGTGATTGAAGCGTTGGAGGTAACAATCGATTGGAAACCAAAAACGATTCGAACACTTATTAATCGATTAGTTCAAAAAGAAGCTGTTTCTTACCATCAAGAAAAAGGACGTTTGTATGCATATTATCCTTTAGTATCACAAGATAGTTATCTACAAGTAGAAACAAAATCCCTGCTCAAACGGTTTTATGGTGCAGCATTTAAACCTCTACTTGTAAATTTCTTAAAAGAAGAAAAACTTTCTTCAGAAGATATTAATGAGCTCAAACGCATTCTGGATGAGAAGAATGAAGAAAATCAAAGGAAGGATAGATAGTAATGATAGATATGTTTGTCAATGTCTATCTATCTCGATTTTTTGATTGGGTAATAGAAACATCCATTATGGCAAGTATATTAGTTGGTTTAATCTTATGTGTCAAAACCCTGCTTAGGAACAAGCTGACCCCACGCTGGCAGTACATGCTATGGTTGATATTAATTGTAAGGCTTTTGTTGCCATGGTCACCGGATAGTTCCTATAGTATCTATTCTATCCTTTCTTACAGCACGGGAACTTCAGTTAGCTTTTATCAAGACCCTATATCTGTTTCTTCTTCAAAAGAACGTATACAAGCAAAGACAGATATAGGAGATACAAAGGTTGTCACAAAAGACAATACCTATACATCTGGTTCATCACAAATGGCTGAGGAAAGTAAGAAACAAACACATAGTAATGAAAAGAAAAATGATAGGTTTTTTTCAATTTATACCATCATTTTATATATTTGGCTTGCTGGAGTTATCATTCTGAGCTTTATTACTCTCATTATGAATAGACGTTTATTACTCTACATAAAAAAACAACCTGCTATTATAGATCAAAGGGTTGTCGAAATCTTTGAGAACTGTAAAAAATCTATGTCTATTAAGCGAGATATCCCACTACTTTTAGCTGGGAAGGTTTCAAGTCCTACTGTGTTCGGATTCATTCAACCAAAGGTGTTATTGTCAAGTGCACATATGGAAGTACTAGATGAGCAACAGTTACGATACATTTTTCATCATGAGTTGGCTCATATCAAGCGAAGAGATATTGGTGTGAATTGGCTTATGCATGGCTTATTGATTCTAAATTGGTTTAACCCAATTCTTTGGTATGCCTACTCATGCATGCGGGAAGATCAGGAATTGGCATGTGATGCATTAGCTCTTATATATCTAGATTCGGAGGAACAACTTGCATATGGTCATACTATTATTAGCCTTTTAGAATACTATTCAAGTTATTATCAAATGCCCAGCTTAGCGAACTTAAGCAGAAATAAAAGAACGTTGAAAAGGAGAATTCTTATGATTAAAAAATTCCAAAAGAAATCTTACCGTTGGTCTGCAATTGGAGTTATTACAATAGCTGCTATTTCAGCAATATCCTTACTAAATGCACATGCAGAAGAACCAAAACAAATTAAACAAGAACAAAGAATTGGAAAATCTGCAACGTATAAAATTACTAAATATCCAATTGATGATATTATTCTCAATTATAATAATGGAGAGGTATTAGCTGTTAATGGACAGTATCAATTTGAGATAAAATCCAGACCCCCTGAAGTTTTTAATGGAGACCCCTATGTTGTTATAACCAAAGAAATGCAAGAACTCGTAGGAAAGTCCCAGGATGAGCAAGGGTTCATTTCATCAGAAAAAGGAACACCAATCTATTTCAAAAAAATAAGTAACAAGTAATAATCTAATACTCCCACTTATATAAATAAAAAATCCTTTCAGGTTTCCTGAAAGGATTTTTTAAAATTTTTGTTCTGGGGGTAATATGAGATTTTAACTTGATGGGCATGGGGTATCACCAGTATTTTGGAAAATAACCACGCTAAGAGTATGCAAGATATTATACAGTTTTTCTACTAATTCACGAACAAAAGAGGACCCTAAAACCTTGTCAGGATAGTAATGTATAGAAAAATGCATAGACCCATGGCACAAAAAAGGGGGTTCCCTTGTGAGAGTAGGGTTCCTCCTTTACTATTGCTACTGATAATAGGACGTTATGTTAACTTTGCATGTATATAATATTCATATCACTATAAAATCAATTCCTACCAACAACTTCACTATTTTTTAAATCTTCCTCTTACTTTTAAATCTCTTAACTTAAAAACTATAACAACAAATAACCTATTCTTTTAATAACTTTCAAATCTTATATAAAGATTAATTTTTAAATACTATATTGTAACAAAAACGAAATTTAAAATTACTAGGTACAATGTACTACTGATAACATACAATGCATTGTATGTTATCAAATGAAAAGGAATTATATCTATGATTAATAATCAAAATATATACTATGATTTCACTAAACAAACCATTGAACAATTTACTTATCCTGTACAACAACCATATTCAAATTTTTATAATCAACCTCAGAATATAAATTATTATTCTTACAATCCTCAATATAATGAGCGTTATCCTCATCCTTCAAATATTGTAAATGATTTTTCTAATTATTATCCTTACTACCAAAATTACACATATCCATCATCCAATCAAAAAAACTATATTGATAATATCCCAATAAACTCAGAAATATTCAGAAACATAAATGTCCCCTACTCTAATCTTTTTAGAACAATCTCAGATTATGCTGCTTCTAATAAATTTGAGGGCGGATTTCCAACTTTCTGGACATATCCAGACCCTCATTCACCATACCCATATTATCAAGTTCTATTAATAAATCCACAATATGGAGTAAAAGATGATCTTATAAATTTAGATTCTTCACCTAAGAATTTTGCTGTTCATATTAGAAATGTAAATAATGTTTTAAGAGAAGATTCAAGATATCTAGGTGGATTTCCTGATTTTAATGTATCATCATCTGGAAATCGTTTTGGAGCCACTAGATTATTCCCAAATGCAGGAATAAAGAAATTTGTATCAGATTATTCAGATCTAGGTATTATAGAACCAGAAACTGACGAGAATCTTATGAAAAGAGTACAAAGATATGCAGAAAGCCAACCAGGATTTGCTGCTGGATTCCCAACTTTCAGACACAAACCCGGACAACATGAAATAATATTGTTATATCAAAACGCTGTAACAGTAAGGAAAGAAAAGTTCCCTTTATATTTCCCCTAATATACCCTTTTTTAAATTCTCGTTATAGGAAGGAAATATCAATCACTGGGCATTAATATTTTTTAACTGAGTAACAGTTCCAAAACTGATTTTTAATAGAAAAAAGAGTTACAAATTCGATTGTAACCCTTTTTCTAAATCTTTTTTGTTTTATAAGGTTCCTATAATGATTATAGGACTGAAGTATGATTCGAAATAGCGTTGATTATATGATTCCAATCGTCACAGTGAATCTCGTGACCCGATCCTTCTAGGGTTAGTAACAAAGCATGGGGAATTTCATCAACAAGAGCAAGACCATGCTCGTATGGAAGCACTATATCCTCTGTACCATGGATAACCAAAGTAGGTATATTGATTCCTTTTAACTTCCCCTCATAAGAATCATCACCTTTAAGAAGGGAGTGATTAAACATACTGAGTAGGTTATTTGCTCGTTTTATTTCTTTTTCTACCTGCTTATAAACCCTCTTCTCATCGAATTTATGACTTGAACCACAGAGTAAAGCTGATCCTGTAACCAAGTAATTTGCAACTGATTCTTCATCTGACCAATTTAGTTTGGCCGCATTAGCATGGTAAGCGAGTATCTTCTCATCGATCTGAGGTAAATTCCTGTTGTTGTCTTCAGAACCAAAAATACCTGATGCAATCAAAGTTATACTTAGAACTCTCTGAGGGTTCCTTAAGGCTACAATTTGAGCAATCATTCCACCCAATGACATTCCAACAATATGTGCTTCGTCAATATGATATGCATCGAGTACTCCAATCGCATCATCAGCCATATCTACCACAGTATAGTGGGAACTTCCCGGTTTATAAGTAGTTGACCGTCCGACATCTCTATTATCATAACGAATAACATATCGGCCGGTATCAGCTAATTGTTGACAAAATTCCTCATCCCAATAAACCATTGAACACATGGCTCCCATAATCAGTAAGACTGCTGGATCTGCTGAATCGCCAAAGCTCTCTGTACATATATCAATTTCATTAATTTTAATAATCTTTTCAGTCATGATTAGCTCCTCATTTCATTCGTATTTAGTTAATAAAAAAGACACAATCAAATAAACCCACATATTTTGAAAAAAAATAGTTAGGCATAACGAATTGTGTTTAAAATTAACGTAAACGAATGAACTTGATAATCATGTTAAACACTCTCCTATAAAAAGGGAATAAGGGTAAAACCCTTATTTTGATTATAACATAGCTCTATTAGTAGTAATATAGGTTCACTTTTTCTTATTTTATAATTTAAAAAATAATTCTTATTGTATGAATTTGCACTCTTAGTTGAAGAAAAGACGATGTATACAATATCCAAACTTAATTAACATAACGTATCATTATCGGGAGTCAATGTATTTTAGAAACTATCAAAAGCCCTCCAGTTTAATTGATCTGGAGGGCTTTTATGTTCACATAATCAAGTGTTATCGGAAGTAAATACATGTGTTTTACTTAACATTAGATAGATGAAATAAGGGAATTAAGCACTGATTTTAATTGTTCTTTCGTCGTAGGATCTAGGATTTCTGCTTTACTATTAATCTTGGTTCCTACGACACCAATTTGTAAAGTGCTTTCTTTTGGGATATTTGCTTCAATCATTTGTAATGTGAGCATTATTGATTCATGTGCTTTATCTCCACCTGTAATACGTGAAGAAGCACTAATAACAGCTACTGGTTTATTCATAAATTCTCCCGATGATACAACCCAATCAAGAGCATTTTTTAGAACTCCTGGAACTCCCCTCGCATACTCAGGGGTACAAATTATTACACCATCAGCTAGTTTAAGTTGTTCACGTAAGTCCTTAACTGAAGCAGGAGGATCATCTGTATCTGCTTCAGGACTAAAGTATGGGAGATGTTCTAATCCTTCATAAAATTGAAAATCAATATTTTCCGATTTCAGATTAGAAATAGCATATAAAACGTTTGTATTAGAGGAATTCTTCCGTAGACTTCCTGAAATAGCGAGTATTTTTATTCTGTTTTCATTCATAGTATCATCCATTCTATTTACAAATTTGATTTTTAAATTCCCACTATTTTTTCAAATCCCTTAATATTCCATCCTTCATAATCATACTGTTTTTGAAATGTCGTGTTCAACTAATTTGCTCCATCAGTTGAATAAAGAACCCTGTATATTTTATACATGTCAAATTTACATAACGTTCTATTATCAGTAGCAAGAAAAAAGACGTCCCTCTACTCTCACAAAGGAAACTCCTTTTGCGTTCTATCTACCTATATAATTTTTTATACATCCCTATTATAGTGCGCCTTTAATCAATAGTAAGAGGATATATATCTATGCGCTCTTATTACTAATTGGCATTAGAATTGCTGCTCCCACAAGCAGAATATCTGAAAGACACTCATATAAGAGTGTCTCTTCTTTATGCAAAAAATTATTTTTAAACAAAAACTCTTTATAAAAGAACGTAAGTTCGTATATAATAAGAACAAACGTTCTTTTTAGTTAGGGAGGAATAACAGTGTATGACTATTCTATCTTACCGAATAGAATCATCTTATGTGTTGATTTACGTAGCTTTTACGCTTCAGTAAGTTGCATCAAAATGGGGTTAGATCCTATGTATACAAAATTGGCAGTAGTCGGTGATGTAAATAGAAACGGTTCAATCGTTCTAGCTGCCACTTCACCATTAAAAGCATTAGGTGTAAAAAAGATGGCCAGATTATACGAGATTCCTCGCAGAAAAGACATTCTTGTTGTAAATCCAATTATGGGTACTTACATAAATTGCTCCAATTACATAACAAAGCTAGCTTTGCAGTACGTTCCTATTGAGGATTTTCACCAATATTCCATCGACGAGTTCTTCATGGATATTACAGATAGTATTCATTTATTTGCTAATGATCCCTATGAGTTTGCGTTGAAATTTAAACGTGAAATATATGCGAAAACACGGATCGAATGCACAATAGGAATTGGCCCTAACCCTTTAATGAGCAAAGTGGCTTTAGATATTGAAGCAAAGAAGAATCAAACCGGCATTGCTTATTGGAAATATGAAGATGTCCCAACAAAATTATGGAGCATACGACCGCTTAATACATTTTGGGGCATTTCGTACAAAACGGAAGAAAAGTTGAATCGAAAAGGAATACATTCTATAGGAGATTTAGCCAATTACCCTCTTAAATATTTAAAACAGAGCTTCGGTAAGATTGGAGAAGAATTACACTTACATAGCTACGGAATTGACTTTAGTCGCATTTCAGAAAAATATGTTCCTGCCACAACTTCTGTTGGGAAAAGCCAAATACTCATGCGCGATTACACAATAGAGGAATTTCCGATTATTCTACTGGAACATATTGAAGAAGTTTGTTATCGGCTTAGAAGACAAAATAAACTTGCTCAAACCGTTCAATTTTCTGTTGGTTATAGCAAGAGTTATAACGGTGGTATTAGAAAAACACATACTTTAAGTCGTCCAACTAACCTAACTATGGATATTTATAAGATTTGTACATACTTTTTACATCAACAATATACTGGAGAGCCCATTCGCAGCATAAACATATCCTTAACAAACCTCCTTCAAGAAGGAGAAGAACAAATTTCTCTTTTTGATAACATAACGCAGCGAGAACAAGAAGTAAAATTAACAAAAGTAATGGATGAAATACGCACAAGGTTTGGGAAGAACAGTATATTGCGGGGAATTTCCTACACACATAGCGCTACAGCTAGATATAGAAATACACTAATAGGGGGACACAAATCATGAATAACGCTAATATGCCAAAAGGAAGAAAAATGGTCAAGTGGACTCCGTTCGCTGCATTAACATCTCAATTTGATGGGATACGTGAAATGATTAAGGAGCAAAACAAAGTAACCCGTCCGATTTTAACAACTGAGGAAAAAGAACGAATTGAAAACATGCTATTATGTTCCTTAATATCTGAAGAGGAAATAATGATTACATATTATGAGGATGGTTATTTACTCACTAGTTATATGACCGTTGTTGATATTGATCCTTCAAATAGCGCTGTTATATGTACCGATGCTTTTTATAATAAGATGAAACTGCACTTTTCTAATATAATAGATGTTAAATGAAGTGAATTGATGTAATCACGTTTGGATTATTAAAAAGGAGTGTAAAAATGCAAAGGAATCAGATAAGAAAGAACGCCGCAGGAGCAATTATTCATAATAGTATTAATAGCTCTCCCTTTCTAAATATACCTATGATTATTAATAAGAAAGACGTAATTATTTATGAGGTGTTAAGCGCTGGTTTTCAAGCTAATGATGCAGTAGCAATGATAACAACGGATGGTTTTGCTACACCCAGGGGAAATGCACCAATCGTAACAGCAAAAAACAATTAAACTAGATAAAACAGCTACTGTGCTAAACATCAGTTTAGACAAAACAATAATATGGCCGCCTAATCATAAAATGGTTCCGATTACAGCTACAATTCATGCTTCTGATGGTACATCAGGAATCAATTCAGTAGTGTTAACATCCATTACCAGCAATGAAATACTTCAATCTGATGATATTCGGAATGCAAATTATAATAAACCTATTAGTGGGTCCACTGACTCCTTTAGTCTTCGTGCAGATAGACTGGGAAGTGGACGTATATACACTGTGACATACACTGCTATGGACAATACAGGGAATGTTACAGCTAAAACAGCTACTGTAACGGTTCCTCATGATCGATCAAAATAAATTAAGTAGAAGGGTTCCTATCCTATACCTCTCATACAACCTTAGATACCGTTCTTATTGAGGTCCCGCCCCATCGCTATCAAGCTAAGATGTTGCTGTACCCCAATAAAGGTGCAGATTCAATCATATTTAGTGCATCTGCACCTTTAATTTTTTAGTTATCTTTTTTATGAATTTATTTTTGTACATATGCGTTTTATATAGAAATTTCTAATAATAAGGAAGTAAATAAATTGAATACAAAAAAACTTACTAATACAACAATTGAGCTTTGAATAACGGACATTTCCCTACTTATGGTTTGTCCTAATTGATGCAAAGTTAGAAATGCAAAACTGCTGTGAATCATAGCTACTACAATGGGTAAGAAAAATAATATCATCATTTGTGTTGTTATAATTTTCTTTAACTCTTTTTGACTTAAACCTAATTTTGAAATCATTTGATACTGCTCTTAATCACGTTTTAAATAAAATTTCAATTTGCAAACGCAAAGAATATCAGTCATTCTCAATCGCATTAATCGTTTGTCTTGAAACATGACATAATTTAGCTAAATCTCCTTGGGAAAGCTTTTGCTCTTTACGTAAAATACGAATTATGTTCTCCATTTTTATGAACATCACCTCTAATTTTGTCAAAAACTTTTTACATTTGTAAAAATAAAAAAACGATAATTCTTCTACACTTTAGATAGAAAGAATATCGTTTTTTTATTTTGGGCGATTTTTATTTGTTAGCTTGATAGCGATGTGGCGGTACCCCTAATAGTTAATCTTTTTATTAGCTTTTACTCTTATTGTTTCTACTTCTGGATATGATTTTTCTACAACTCCTATATCTGGAATATTACCCATTAAAGTGTTTTTAATATTAAAACGCAATATACTAAAAGTATTTTCTTTTAATAACAGCTCTTTATAAATAGAATCATCAACAATTATTAATTTAGATTGTATTTTTTGTCCCTGTCCAACGCCGATTCCTAAATCATCTCCTCCTTTTGTCACAGGAATAATTTGAGTTCCAATCTGTATCTCTTCACTAGAAATATCTTTTCCATATACCACACCTTTTTCTTTTGTAATGGATGGCAAAGATTGGATAGGCTCTGTAACACGTGGACGTAGTGTTTTTTGTAACATCTGTTCTTTTAATAGTTTCTCAGCGGTAGTTTTATTCAAAACTCGTACTGATCCAGTATTTTCACAGGATGTTTCATCTTTATGTTTAAATTCAGAACCACACATCTGTTTTTCTTTATACTGCGTAGATGAGCTTAATTTAGAATTATATTCTTCTGTTACTTTTTCTACTTGTTGTTGATCCCCAGATACAAGCAGTACATTTGGCAACGCTTGATAGAAACAATACCCTGCTCCTATTATTAATAAAATACTACAAAAAAATAAAAACTTTTTCATCAATCAAAATTCCTCCGTCTTATTAGTGTTTTGCGACTTCACATGTTTGAGGAAAATATGTGAAGTCGCAAAAAAATAAAAATTATATCGTATATATAATTTTTATTTTTTCTTTAAAGGGTATTTTGAATTATAAATAGCATTTCTTAATAAATACTGATCATCTATCTTAATTTTTTCTTAAGAAAGCTGAAAGTTATTATAGGGTCCTCTCCACATGTCTATCAAACTAACAGAAAAGGTTGCCCCAAAACGATAAAAATGAACTTCGGTGCTGTAAAAAACACAAAATTATCGTTTAGGGGGTACTTTAAAATCTTAACTTGATAGCGATGTGGTGCTACCCCATCGCTATCAAGCTAATATTTTAGATTACCCCCAAACCAAAATTCTTTAAATTGATTGATAGTAAACAAGAAAGGTTGGGAAATTCTCAATCTTTTTATTTGTTGATTTTAAATTGTTCATTATAATTTATATTTTTACTTAAAAATAACTTTGACATATAATATACTTTATTTTATAGTAAGTACTACACTAACTACTAAAGGAGTTATTATGGAAGAACTTTATAAAGAACTTCAGAAATGGGGATTTTCGCAATATGAATGTAAAGCGTATATAGGCCTTTTAAAAAATTACCCTATAACAGGATATGAAATAAGTAAAAGGTCAGGTGTACCTCGTTCAACGATTTACGAAGTGGTGGCAAAATTAATTGATAAAGGTGCGGTTTATACGGTACCTTCTGATCCTGTAACCTATGCCCCATTGCCAGCTAAAGAGTTAATTCGTCGATTACGAAACAACTTCGAAAATTCTATGGATTATCTTGAAAAGAATTTATCTGCTTTAGAAAGTGAACAAGAAGTAGATGTGATTCATCGTATCAGTAGTGATGATAATGTTGTTGCTGAAATGATTGATATCATAAATAAAGCAGATAAAGAAATATGGTTGTCGATTTGGGAACCACAAGCCTCGTCTTTAAAAAGTGCTTTAGATAGACGAATAAATGAAGAAATCCATGTTTTCTCTATTCTTTTTGGAGCACCTGATATGCAGCTTGGTGTAACTACTCATCATAATTATATGGCTCCCGAAGTAGCTGAGGAACGTATGAATGGTAGATTAACGATTGTTGCACGTGACAATGAAGAAGTATTAATTGCAAATTTTTCTCCAAATACACCTGCATGGGCAATAAAAACAGAAGACCCAGCCCTGGTATTAATCGCAATGGAGTACATTAGACATGACATTATGTTCTCAGAATTAGTTAAAGAAGTTGGTTCAGAGAAAACGGAATCTCTTTGGAAAAACGATTCTAATCTATTTCATGTTGTCACTGGAAAACGGTTCAAATAAATTGAACCGTATTTTCTTTCATTTTTTCGTAGTAGTTAGTGTGTTAGCTTCTAATTTCCAAAAAATAAGGAGGGAATGAAATGAGTCTGTCGAACGTCCAAGTGAATTCATCTCAGAGAGATGAAGATAGCTTTATCAAAGGAGTAAAAGATTGTATCCCTACATTACTAGGTTATTTAAGTATTGGAATAGCGGCAGGTGTTATTCAAAAGACTGCGGGACTTAGCATAGCTGAAATAGCTCTAATGTCTTTAATCCTTTATGCTGGCTCTGCTCAATTTATTGCTGCTGGGATGATGGCAACAAGCAGTTCTCTTACTGCCATTATTATTACCATTTTCTTTGTTAATCTTCGGCATATTTTACTTAGTGCAGCACTAGCACCTTATTTTCGGCATCTTTCTCCTTTTAGGAATATGTTAGTAGGCTCCCTACTTACCGATGAGACATTTGGGGTTGCTATTAGCGAAGCTGCAAAGAAAAAACAAATCAGTGAAAGATGGATGCATGGCCTTAACATAACAGCGTATATAAACTGGCTTGTAGCTAATTTAGCAGGAGCATTTTTGGCACAGTGGATTTCCAATCCTGAAGAATTCGGCCTAGGATTTGCCTTGCCAGCGATGTTTATAGGGATTCTTATTTTAACAATGTTAGGAAGAAGTGCAATCAAACTAGATATCATTGTCGCAATTATAGCAGTTGCAATTGCTGTAGGAAGTTCTTTCATATTGTCCAGTAGTATGGGGGTTATTGTGGCTACAATTATTGCTTCAACAATAGGAATGGTGGTGGAAAAATGGAAGTAAGATGGGGCGTTTTTTTAATTATTCTAGGTTCAGCTATTGTAACGTTTATTCCAAGGGTCGTTCCTCTTATGGTACTAAGTCGTTTCGAATTACCGGGATGGGTAATGCGATGGTTAAATTATGTCCCTATTTCTGTTATAGCTGCTTTGATTGGTCAAGAGATATTTATACATGATGGAAAGATTGCATCACTTACAAGTAACATCGAATTTTTTGCAGCCATACCAACTTTCTTTATTGCTATAAAAACACGTAGTTTATTGGTCACCGTACTGGGAGGTATTATTTCAATTATAGTCTTACGTTTTTTGTTTTAAAACTAAATACTGTATTCGATCAATTGTCACGTTTACATGCCAAGCTATTGTACAAAAGATAACTATAGAGACGAAGGATAGAAGATAAGGATTGAAATATATGTTGAATTAATATTTCGGATTTTAAAAATCTTGTAAAGCCCCAAAATAAAAAAATATATATTTTGGCTTTGAAAAGCAACTTTTACATTTTGGGGTATTTATTTTTTAAACTTGAGGAACATGTGATTTTATCAGATTAAAAAGATATCTTGTTTGGTTTTGAGTTTGAAAGTAATTTAGTCACTCATGATTCAATAGTATTTCCAGATGAACATTTAAAACAAAAGTAGCAAATATATTAATTCTTGTTACAGAGCGATAATGAAATATCCCTTCTAAAAAGACGGATAAAATAATAAATTTAGATACCAATATTGAATAGCGTTTATGGAATCGATTTCTATAATTTTTCACAGAAATATATATTAGATTTTTTTGAATAATTTCACAATATATATTGTGAATTAGCCAATATCTATATACACGTATGCATGACATAAGTATGAGAAGAACACACCTTATTTTTCAAAGGGGATACAGAAGATATGAGTAAGTTGTTTAAAAAGAAATCTGTTACACAATTATTAGAACTTAGTAAAAGTAAAACCTTAATGAAAACATTGGGTTCATTTGATTTAGTTATGTTAGGATTAGGTTCAATAATTGGAACAGGAGTTCTTGTATTAGCAGGATTAGTAGCAGCAAGAGACGCCGGACCAGCAGTTGTTTTTTCATTTGTATTGGCAGCAATTGTATGTGGATTTATAGCTTTATGTTACGCAGAGATTGCTTCTATACTTCCGGTTTCAGGAAGTGTATATACATATGCCTATGCAACAATTGGTGAATTAGTTGCACATTTAGTAGGTTGGATGCTACTTTCAATATATATTTTAGCAACAGCAGCAGTTGCTAGTGGATGGACAGGTTATTTTCACAACTTAATAAGTGGATTGGGTTTAGATATGCCAAAATCACTGTTAATGATTCCATCTCAAGGTGGTCTGATGAATCTACCAGCGATGGTCATTACATTGATAATTACATGGATGTTATCGCGTGGTACAAAGGAAAGTAAACATATCAATAATATAATGGTGTTAATTAAAATTGGAATGGTTATATTATTTATTGTAGTTGGTGTATTTTATATAAAGCCAGAGAACTGGGTACCGTTTACACCATATGGTGTAAGTGGCGTTTTAGCCGGTGGGGCAGCAGCATTCTTTACTTTTATGGGATTTGATATATTAGCAACTTCGGCAGAAGAAGTAAAAAATCCACAACGCAATCTTCCCATTGGTATTATTGTATCGTTAATCATATGTACACTTATATACGTTATAGTGTGCCTTGTTATGACAGGTATGGTTTCCTATAAAGAATTAAATGTACCTGAAGCAATGGCTTATGTAATGGAAGTAGTAGGACAAGGTAAAGTCGCTGGTGTAATTGCTGTAGGAGCAGTCATTGGTCTAATGGCTGTTATTTTCTCTTCGATGTATGCAGCAACACGAGTATTCTTTGCAATGAGTCGTGATGGACTATTACCCAAATCACTCGCGAAAATTAATAAGAAGACTGAAGCACCGACTTTCACAATAGGGTTGGTAGGAATAGGAAGCTCTTTTATTGCTGGGTTGATCGATTTGAAAGAATTAGCGAATTTAGTTAATATTAGTGGTTTGGTAACGTATTCAATGGTGGGTATATCAGTTATTATCCTTCGTAAAACTCATCCTAATTTAAAGCGAGGCTTTATGGTACCATTTGTACCTATATTACCAATCATTTCAATTGTAAGTTGTATATTTTTGATGCTAAATTTACCATTAAGAACATGGCTGTACTTCTGCATTTGGATAACTATCGGGGTAATAATATATTTCCTTTATTCTATGAAGCATAGTAATTTAAATGAGAAAGTAAATTCAAAAGAAATTAAATAACTATATTTCTTTTGAATTTAGGGCATTGTTTGTGATTAGATTGAAGTAGGATAGAAGAACTTTTATTTTATCAATTTGTTTAATAACGTTTTTTATAAATTAGATTTTCGTAACTGATGAAGACTCTTTTTGCTACTGAAAACAAAATTTATGTAAATTGTATAGCCTACCTTACAGACATTTTTTGTTTTTTAACGTGAAGCTGACAAAAATATTGGCAGTAGCATATCACTATTGACTTACTAAATTAAATTTTCTTGAAATGAAAAAATACGTTATTCTTTCTGTAGAATCATAGGAAAGGATGGCGTTTTTTGTATGTCTATTTCTGTATCTAATGAATTACAACTATTTGCTCAAGAGATTCAAAGTGCCCTATCTCCAAATGCCTTACGGGATCTTGCTAGAGATGTTGGCTTTGTACAACGAACCAGTAAGTACCAAGCAAAAGATTTAGTCGCTTTATGTGTATGGGTGAGCCAAAATGTAGCTATGACTTCTTTAACTCAGTTATCTAGCTGTTTAGAAGCATCAACAGAAGTACTCATCAGCCCTGAGGGCTTGAATCAACGATTTAATAAAGCGGCTGTTCAATTTTTACAACACCTATTAGCTGAACTACTAAACCAAAAACTGACCTCATCTATGCCAATTTCTTATCCATATACTTCTGTTTTCAAGCGTATTCGTATTTTAGATTCAACTGCATTTCAACTTCCGGATATATTTTCATCAATTTATCCTGGTGCGGGAGGATGCAGCCATACAGCGGGAGTAAAGATACAGCTTGAGTATGATTTATTAAGTGGACAATTCCTTCATATTCATACAGGTCCAGGTAAACAACATGATCGAACCTACGGTTCCTTGTGTGCACCAACTGTAACAGCGAATGATTTATGTATCCGAGATTTAGGTTATTTTCATTTGAAAGATCTTCAACATATACAAGATAAAAAGGCTTATTATATCTCACGTATCAAATTGAATACACGTATTTATCAAAAAAATCCAAACCCTGATTATTTTCAAGATGGCAGAATTAAGAAGGGTACAGAGTATATCCAAATAGATATGGAGGTTTTAATGAACTCTCTTCAGCCAGGACAAACGTATGAAATATCCGACGCTTATGTAGGAATGATTGATAAAGTACCAACTCGTGTGATTGTTCATCGACTAACAAAAGAACAACAACAAAAACGATTACACGATCAAACGGTAAGAGAAAAAAAGAAAGGAATGAAGTATTCTGCTCGTAGTAAACGACTTAGCGGTATCAATGTATATATGACAAATACCCCTATAGATATTGTCCCGATGGGACAAGTACATGATTGGTATTCTTTACGTTGGCAAATCGAGATTTTATTTAAAACATGGAAATCATTCTTTCATATTCATCATTGTAAAAAGATAAAACGAGAACGATTGGAATGCCATTTGTATGGGCAACTGATTGCCATTCTACTTTGTTCTTCTACCATGTTTCAAATGCGGCAATTACTTCTTATGAAAAAGAAACGAGAACTGAGTGAATATAAGGCCATATATATGATTAAAGATTACTTTTTTCTTCTTTTCCAATCAATACAAAAAGACACCCAAGAGCTATCAAAGGTGTTACTTCGCCTGTTCAACCTCTTACAGCAAAACGGGAGAAAATCTCATCGATATGAGAAGAAAACAGTCTTTGATATATTAGGTGTCATTTACAATTGTAGCATGTTTGATAATCAAGCGGCTTAAATCAAAAAATTGAAACCCATTAGGGTCTATTTCGTATGCAAATCTTTAAATTCCCTACACGTAGCTTTTAAAAAAAGAAACAACCTCTACTATAATTAACGTTATATTTTCTTAGCTTGATAGCGATGTGGTGCTACCCCATGCCCATCAACTTAAGAATTCAGAATTACCCCATAACGAAAATTATTTGCATGACGTTATATTTAGAGTAATTATCTTGATTATTTTTAACATCTCCTTAATTCTTAAACTGATGTATTGGGAGACCACTCCATATACATCAGTTTTTAAAAATTAAATACTTTATTTACCAAGTTAATATAAATTGCCTCCGCATAAGAGACAGTAGAATTTCTAAATCTTTATTTTAATATTAATTAATTCAAGCGTATTCCTTCGAATGCATTTATTACCAAGTCATGCACATAGGAATCATCCAACTTTTCACCGGTTACTAGCAACCGATAAAAAATTGGTCCGTAAATGAGATCGATACTTAAGTCAACATCGAGATTTTCTTTTAATTCGCCTCTTTTAATTCCCTTCTCCAGGAGTTGCTTTGCTTGCAGGCGACGTGGCTGGAAATATCGAGTACGATATTCCTCTGCCAGCTTTGAGTCAAATTGTCCTTCCCCAACTAACTCAGTAATAATAGTCCCTTCCCGACTTATCAAAAATTTGGTTAAACTTGTAGCATGAATTAAAATATCATTCAATGCTGAGCCTGTGTCAGGTATAGGCAATCTAGCTGCGGCAGCAAAAAGAAAACCATCCATTACTACAGCAGCCTTATTAGGCCACCATTTATAAATCGTAGCTTTACTAACTTTAGCATGGTCTGCAATTTTATCGACTGTGACTGCTTTAAAGCCACTTTCCAGTAATAACTCATAAGATGCAGAAAGAATAGCTTTTTGGGTTTCGATATTACGCGGTCTACCTCTTTTACCTTGCACATTAATCATTCCTTTCAAGAACATAAACTATACGTTTAGTATACTTAATATGAACAAATAATAAAATAGCCCATTTACAAAACTGAACGTTTAGTATATATTTTAGCTAATTAATAAACTGAACGTTTAGTTTATTAATTATTAAGTAATCTTGTAATGTCCATGGCTTTATCTAAGTTCCAAAATACACCAAGGTAATTCTGAAATAAAAGTATGGGGGGAAATTGTTATGTCTAATGTTAAAAATAAAGCAAGTGATAAGGAAATTTCATCGGGTTTAATCATTCTTCTGGCAACCGCATGTGGTATCATCGTGGCTAATCTTTATTATGCGCAGCCTTTAATTGGGTTAATTAGTAATGTAATTGGTCTTTCTAATAGTAGTGCCGGATTAATTGTAACGCTAACCCAGATTGGATATGTTGCTGGCTTACTATTTCTTGTACCATTGGGGGATATTGTTGAGAATAAAAAATTGATAATTATATTGTTATTACTAAGTGCAGTTGCTCTAACTGCCACAGTTTTTGTAAAGAGCGCAATCATGTTATTAGTAGCTTCATTCTTTATCGGACTGGGTTCGGTCGCAGCGCAAGTGCTCGTACCTTTTGTATCATACCTTTCATCGGAAGATGCACGCGGTCGTGTAGTTGGTAATGTTATGAGTGGCCTGTTATTAGGTATTATGCTTGCGCGTCCGATATCTAGTCTAGTAGCTGATATCTGGGGATGGAATGCAATATTTGCTTTATCTGCTACTGTAATCATTGTCTTGGCTTTTGTATTATCGAAGGTACTCCCTACTAGGAAACCAACGGCAAAAACAAATTATACCGCCTTACTTAGTTCAATGTGGCAACTACTACGAACTACTCCAATTTTACGCCGTCGTGCAATTTATCATGCTTGTGTATTTGGGGCTTTCAGCTTATTCTGGACCACTGTTCCATTATTATTGTCTAGTCCTGCTTTTCATTTTTCCCAGACTGTCATAGCATTATATGCACTTGTCGGAATTACAGGTGCAATAGCCGCTCCAATAGGTGGTCGTCTAGCTGATCTTGGCTGGACACGACCCGCCACTGGGATAGCACTCACTGTTGTTATTATTTCTTTATTACTACCACTTATTATTCAAAGTAGTTCCCCCATAGGAATAGCTGTTTTAGTAATTGCTGCAATTCTGTTGGATATGGGAGTATCTGCAAACCTTGTGCTTAGCCAACGTTTAATTTTCTCGTTGAGTCCAGAAATTCGTAGTCGATTAAATGGGCTATTTATGGCTATTTTCTTTTTAGGAGGTGCTGTTGGATCCTTTATTGGAGGATGGGCATATGCCTTAGGAGGATGGAATCTAACATTATGGATAGGAATCGCTTTTCCGACCATAGCCTTGCTTTATTTTGCCACAGAAAAATAGTTCTATAATCAAATTTTAGCAGTCAGTATCCTGACTGCTAAAATTTAAGAGTTCTCTTTTGCTTAAATATAATAAAAAAGTATCCTTATCATTAAGATTCTGCAACATCCCAAATCTATTGTTTAAGTATTTTATTTTTTATTAAATATTACGGTACGTGAAATTTTAAATGTGTCTTTTATTTTTTTACTTTGCAACCTAAAATTTATATAGTATTCTATATAGATTCTATGTTAAAATGTTGATAGAAAATTTGTTTCCATTGTTTATACTCTATTGTACGTAGCGTGAAGGACAAACCTTACGCCCAGTTAACTCGGGCGAGGTTTGTCCTTTTTTTACTTTAAGGAGGAATTTACTATGAATAAAGTCTACAAAATTGGAGCAATTGTTACTACATTATGCGTTGCTTGTATCGCTATCTTTACTTTAACTAAAAATGAATCTGTTAACCCAGAGACTGTAACACCAAACAAAACAATTGTGTCAGCTGCAGAAACAAAAGGATCACCCGAAAATATTAAAGATATTTCAAAAGAAGAATTAAAGCAAAAAATACAATCCCATGAAGAGTTTATTGCGTATTACTATCAACCAACTTGTCATTATTGTAAAAAGGTAGCACCAGATATCAATAGTATGTCAAAAAAGCATGATAGAACCATCTATCGTATTGATATCTCTACGCCGGAAAATCAAAGTGCCTTTCAAGAGTTCGACATTCCTGGTACTCCAGTTGTTGTAGCTTATAACAGAGGGGAAGAAATTGAACGCCTAGAAGGTGCAGTGTCAGCTGCTACATATGACGGATTCTTTGCGAGACGTAATTCGAGCGCTAGTTAAAATAGTGCTTGTTTTTCTTTGTAAAAAGGAGGAATTTACATGCAACAAAACGCCCGTATTTATTCTTTAGACATAATAAGGGGTATAGCCATACTATGTATCCTATTTGCTAATCTACCTACTATGACGGGGCTAGATTCCTTTAATCAAGCAGGTTACTCCGGTACAGATAAAGTGATTCGTTTTTTTATAGATTTGTTTATACAAGCAAAATTCTATACTATTTTTGCGTTCTTATTTGGAGTAGGATTTTATATCTTTATAAAAAACGCGGAAGCAAAAGGCTATTCTATATATAAGCTGTTTAGCCGTAGATTGTGCATTTTACTACTCTTTGGTTTACTCCACTTTATCTTTCTATGGTATGGAGATATTCTACACGCATATGCCTTAGCTGGTTTTATCCTATTGTTCTTTTATAAGCGATCTACAAAGCTTATTTTTATAGTTGGCTGCATCTCTCTACTTGTTAGCTATACATTACATGCTATTTTATTTATACAAGCAAGTTCTTCTATTTCTGGAGTACCAAGTTACTATCAATATATGTTTACAGGCAACACTACCAATCACACGGTAAATCTATTTACACATTATTCACATCAAGTAAAAGCTCGTCTGTTCTTTTTAATGACCGAGGAATTTCAACAATTACTAATAGGAATTCCGGAATATATAGGCTTATTTTTAATTGGTTTATGGGCTGGTAAGAAAGATATTTTTAAAAAGGTACCGGAATTAATAAAGGAAATTAGATTTATCCAGTGGAGTTCGTTATGCATTTCATGCCTTCTCTCTTGTCCTATTATCTACTATTTTATAAATACGGATGTCTATTATTCTCAGGATATAAAACTATGGATTTTATTTGAAGGGAAAATGCTAGCTATCTTCTATATTTGTACTCTACTTAGAGTTTGTGAGAATAAAAAATATATAGTATGGTTGCATCCTTTTATAAACGTAGGCAAGTATGCTTTAACGAATTACATTAGCCAAAGTATACTAACTCTTGTCATTCTTTCGTTGTACTTTAAAGATGTCTCACAGGTATATTACTGGCAACTATGTATCTTCGGGGTTTTAATTATCTTTGTGCAAATTATATTCAGTAAAATTTGGAGCAAATATTTCCGCTATGGTCCCATTGAATGGATATGGAGAAAAGGAATTTACAAAAAATAACCTATCTTTCACCAGTTTTATGCAATTGACTGAAAAAAATGATAAAATATCATATGAAAGAGTAAAGATATATTTGTGATTGTAAAATGATGTTATTAAAATTAAAGTAGTTCAAGTCAGAGGAAGGCACTTTAGGGTGCTTTTTCTTTATATAGTGTATAAGGAGTACCGTCACATCGCTATAAAGCTAAGAAAATACAACTACCCCCAGAACAAGATTTTGTGCTAATTTGTAATAAAAAAGCTCATTTTTTCGGTTTGAGGGTATCTTCTTTTCCTTAGCTTAATGGCAATGTTTCCGTGCCCCATTATAGGCCATCCCGAAAGGAATGGCCTATTTTTTATGAACGAATATCGGGCTTTTTGAAGATTTCAATGAGGCTAGTGAAGCTATCACTGGCATGACCAGTCTTCATGCCGCGTCTGAAGACTTCCAAAACAGTTGCTGGCAAAGCGATGTCGATGCCAGATTCTTGGGTAGTATGAACAACATGCTCAACGCTCGCCAAGCCCATTGCTAGTCTGTCCACGTCACCAGGGTGCTCACCCTCGTCGAGACGCGGGGTATAGAACTCTACGAATTTCGGCAATGACGACATCATCGCCGAAGCGTATGGTAGGAATTGCTCCGCCGTAATGCCGTTTGCGTTAGCGATTGCAAGAGCATGTAGGTAACTCAGCATTGCCGTCCAGAATATATCCATCTGTATCTGATAGTATAGCATGGCTAATCCGGGGTCCTCGCCCCGGTAATCGGTACTTGTTAACACTTCCAAGGTCTCCCTGTGAGCCTCGAAGACCACTCGCTCACCACTATAGTATGTGTAAGATTCCGATTTACCTATGCCTGACGGTGGAACTTGCACCCCTCCAGTAATATGCAGTGCTCCACGGTCTTCCAACCATTTAGCCGCCTCACGAACTTTTTCCGGGGTATCCGAACTCAAGTTAACGAGCACCTTACCAAATAAATTCTCAGAAGCTGGTTCCAAAATAGAGTACATCACATTGTAATCTGTAAGGCTAAGGATTACCAGCTCGTTAGCAGCTAACGCCTCGTTGACTGTGGAAACCCTGATGGCTCCTTTTGCTACAAGCTGATCTGCTTTACTTGAAGTCCGATTCCACACGGTCACCGAGTACCCGTATTTCAGAAAAACGCCTGCCATCGCCTGACCCATCGGCCCTAATCCTATGACTGTTACTGATTTTCGGTTCCCAACCGTGTTTGTAGTTTCAGAACCATTTTTCTCATTTTGGCTATTACTTTTCAATGAAAAAACCCCTTTCAGATGAAATTAAGTAAATCATAAAGGATTACACTAGTGTCAATGTCAACACAAACAAAAATGGCCCCGGAGCGATTCATCATGCTCGGGACCATGTCTACATTAAACAGTTCTCTTTTTCCTAATCGTTAAAGCGATTTGCCTCTCCAGTAATCTCTTTAATCCATGAAGTGCTTCGATTTGATAATTCACATTACTTAGCTTTTTTTCATACGTTTCCAGCATCTCTTCGCAATATTCATATTCGTCAGGATTTGCCGATTCGCTCTTGAACAATACTTTAATCTCATCTGCTGTTAATCCAAGCTTCAAGTATAACTGAATTGCTTTGACTCGTTCTATAGCCGATTCGTCGAAATCCCGGTAATCGTTCTCCAACCTATCGGCGTTTAGAAGTCCTTTATTTTCATAATGCCGGATGGATCGTATGCTGACATTGGTCAATCTTGCTAGTTCGCTTATTTTCACTCCTAACAAGCCCCCTTGCATGTTCATAATAAATTGATTATACAACGCTGGTTTTCCATTATTATTTCGCCTGAATGAACTTGAAGCATCTGTAAAATAAGTTTTTCCCAAAAAGTAATTTAAAGCAACTCTAGCATAACAAGCAGTTTACAATGGTGTTTGCAAATTCCCTCCCAAAACTCCCCTTTATTTGTGATACAATTCACCGTTCTAGATTTTAAACTATCCTACATGATTTATATACACAGTTTATGAACATATTTCTAGCTAAAACGGACGAAAACTTCACCCATATGAGAATATTTTTTGGGGTTTTTACGAGTATACTGGATTAAGAGGATAAAAGAAAACTGTATGATTTTTAAATCTATCTAGGGGTACAGAAACATCGCCATCAAACTAAAAATACAAATACTTCCAAAACGAAAAAAACAATCCGTTTTCTGTCAAAAATACATGAAATTTTCATCATAGAGTGTTATATAATTCTTAAGTTGATGGGTATGTGACGGTACCCCACATCCATCAAGCTAACCAAGTAAATTACTAGGTACGAAATGATCCTTGTTTCAAAACTAGCAAGTGATAAAACAGTAGACATGCTAAAGAAGCCTATTAAAACGCGATTTTTCGCTAGGCAGCTTTTCTATGCTTCAATGTCGTTTTATACACAATCCCTAGAATATCAAAGACGGTCACATCTACTTATGCCTATGACATTTACGACCGTTCTTTTTGAGCAGTTGATAAAGGCGATGCAAAATTTTTAAAAGTTCTTCTGTGCGAAAAGCTATCGCTTGAAACATCGTAGAATGCTGATGAGTTGTCCATATAAATGGCACCCTAGGCGTTCTCTTTTTATATTTTTGCATTCATCAATTTCAAAGAATGACTTCCATGTTTTAAATAAAATCTCGATTTGCCAACGTAAAGAGGGGTACAGCCGAGATACGAATAAAAATAAGTCATAGACTCACTTTTATTCCTAAATTAATTTTATTTAACTTATAAGAAGGATTATTTCTACTATTGGATGAGTGTTTTATGAATAAATTACACAATTATCAAAAAATTAAATATAGGATTAAACATACATACCTATCAACTGAGGATAGAAGCGTATGTTTAATCAACTTAAAGCAGACCAATGGAATTGTTTTTTTGAGGGCGGTGTAGTGCGAAAACTATTACTCATATAAACAATAGATGAGTATATCCAGTTTTACAATAACGAATGTAATCAATAAAAATTAAACGGCTTAATCCCATTAGAATATAGGATTTAAGCCGCTTAAGCTACAGGTATAAACTAATTCACTAATGAATGTAATTTAAAACTCTTCATTACATTTGATATTTCGTTATAAATGCTATCATACATTCTTTTAAAATTCTTATTTTCATAATATTCAACAGGACGTTGACTTGCACAAATATATCCATAAATTAAATTATCGGTTTCATACAACTTTATAAGTGGACCAGATTCAATATAATCAGTTACTTCCGAGTTATTATCAAAAATTAAAATGCTACAAATAGGGAATTCTCCCCCTTCAATATTCGTAACAAAACTAATTGTCCCTTTCGCAATTTCGTCAAATGGGTCTCGATTCACATACACATGGTCCATCCAAATAGTAGGGATTTGTAAAGTAAAAGGATACTGTTCATCTCTATATTCTTTTGTTAAGCTCGAATTATCAGAGTAAACCAATATATTGGTTTTTTGAAAACTAGTTTGTTTTATATAGTCCATCTGTTTTTCTGCTGCAAAAATTACGGAATCTCCCCATAAAGTTTGACTAAATAAAATACTTACGCCAAGAATGTAAGACCCTATTGTTTTTAAGTTTAAATTCATTATGCTACCTCCATTAAATTAAGAGTACGTCTCATTTCCTTTTGACTTACTATACGTCCTAATAGATTTGGTTTTCTAGTTGAAACTTTAGTCTGATATAGCAAATAAAGTGTATAATAAGTTGCTAATAATATACGATGAAATTTTTATTCAACTTTTACATGATAGTCAATCTTTTCTTGTTCCTCAGATGTGATTGTTGATGAACGTTTAAAGCTTCCAAGTGTAATAAGTAATACTGCTATAACCAATATTGGCACCAACCATTTCATTGTATTTTTTACCATCAAACTGCACTCTCCCTTTTATTAGTTAGATTTCCAAGATCCGTTCCGCCTTCCATCCCCAGCCCCATTCATTTTATTCTTTTTTTCATCTCTAACTAAAGCTTGTACTCCGCCATAAAATACTGGGGAATCCTTATAAATAACGTTATAACCATCTTCTTTTAAATTTTTCTGTACATTGAATGGTAATACATTTTCGGTATACAAGTAATCTTTTTCAAAGGTAAATCGCGGTTCATCTACAATATCTTGTAAAGCGGAATTTCTATGAAAATATTTATCTAATACTAATGTTAAAATTTGTGGGATTCGATTCCCTCCTGGTGATCCAATACCCATAATTTCTGTTCCTTTTTTCTCTAATATTGTAGGAGCCATAAATGTTCTTGACCGTTTACCCGGTTCTCTTTGATTTGGACTATTACTAAAATTAGCTAGCTGATTATTTAGAAAAAAACCTTCCATATAAGCTCCAGTACCAAAAAAATTACTTAAAGTATTCGTCACAGAAACAACTGTTCCATATTTGTCCATAACAACAAAATGTGTTGTACTTTCGTGTTCCTCTTCCAGAGGTACTATATTTTCCTTTTTAATTAATCTTGATAGATATTGATGACTAATCCATTTTTGTGAGTACATTTGAGAAAATTTAGGATCACCTATTGTTTGAACCCTATCTTGATAGGAAACCTTTGTGATTTCACCCATATTTTTCATATATGCCTCTAAATTATTAGCTCTACTATAAGTATTAGTGAATTCAGTTTGTTTTAGCATTTGGAGTAATGTTACCCCAGAAAAAGGTGGCGGAGCCGTATAAACTGTATATCCACAATATTGCCCAATTACGGGTTTCCTCTCTTCAACCTGATACTTGTTAATATCGCTCAAGGGGATATTAGTCATTTTATTAAGTTCTTTGGCTATATCACCCTGATAAAATGCCGAAGTTCCTTTTTCTTGAATATTTTTTAAAGTATTGGACAATTTTTTCTGAATAAGTTTTTTCCCCTTAGTAATTGGATCTCCATCAGGATAAAAAATATTTAGCTTTTTCGAATAAATCCGATGAGATGCACCAGCCAATCGAGAAGAAAGTATATCGTCTACTTCAAATCCATTCTCAGCGTAGAAGATGGATGGTTTCAATAATTCTGACATTTCTATAGATCCGTATTTTTTATGGGCAAATTCCATTCCCGCTACGAATCCTGGAATTCCTGTATTACCTGTATTATTAATTTGAGAGGGGGCCACTTCACGGTAGTCTATAAAATTACTTTCCCCATGTTCATTTAAAATTAACATACCACCTCCACCACCTAATCCTGAAGCGTAAGGTTCTACAACTCCCAATATATATGAAATTACTATTGCCGCATCAATTGCATTTCCTCCTTGTTGTAAAATTTTCATTCCCTCATCTACAGCAAGAGGATGGGAAGCGCTTACTCCGTATGCAAAATCTTTCTTTATGCTTTGCTTTTTTTGTAAGTTATCTTTATTATAAACTAAGTAAAATATTAATATTATTAAAGAAAGAATAAGTATTAATTTTAAAGCACGTATTTTATGAAAGAAATTCAAACTACTATCTCCTTATCTTTGTGATTGATTAGCTCTTTCATTCTTGTGGTTAAGAATACGTTGGTGATTTACAGTAATTTCTATCTTTCCCTCTTTTTCATTCCATATTGATTCATTCTTTGTTTTTTTTGTAAGTTGGCGATTAATCCTTTCCGTATCCCACCAACCAGCTACTGGACGTGGTGTTCCTTCTTTAATTTTTAAAGGTACTATTTCAACTTTTGCTAATCCGTTATTTTGTAAGTGGTATTGTACCAACGCACTATCTTTTGTTCTTGTCCATCCTTGATCAAAAATAAAATTTCCTAAGCTATAAAATATAATACTATTTTTATACACTTCAAAAGATTGGAGAACGTGTGGATGATGACCAATAATAATATCCGCACCTGCATCAACCATTGCTTTTGCTAATGCTTTTTGTCTTGGATTTGCTTCAGTATCATATTCATCTCCCCAGTGCGCATTAACAATTACCAAATCTGCATTTCCTTCTTTAGATTTTTTAGCTTTTCTAATAAGTTCAAAAAATATATCCGGATTCATATTCAGTACACCAGCCTGTTCCTTTGTTGCAATAAACCCATCCACATATGCATCTGTAAAACCAAGTGAAGCAACTCTTACACCATTTAAATCTTGATATACAATATTTTTAGCGTCTGTTAAATTTCCCCCGGCTCCTATGTAATCTAAGTTTTCTTCCTTAAAAACTTGTAAGGTATCCCTTAATCCTTTTTCACCATAATCCATCATATGGTTATTTGCTAAATTTAAAATTGTAAAACCAGCCTCTTTAGTAGCTGCAACTGCTTGCCTTTGTGTTTCTAGGTGAATATATTTCTCTGCTTTTTCATATTGTTCCTTGGTTTTTAGTAAAACAGGATTTTCAAAGTTACCACTAACGTAATCTGAATTCTCAAAGTATGGCAAAGTGTATCTGAAAACATAAGTAGGACCATAACGTTCGGAGATTTCTTTTATATTTCGTCCCATCATTACATCACCAACCATCGTCATCGTAAATATTGCTTCTGTATTAACAGGTATCGATTCCGTTGCTTTAGTACGTTCAAAAAATGAAAAACAGATTAACGCTATTGAAATACCTAGTAATGTAGTTAATGTATATAGAGTGTTTTTTTTCTTAGTTTTTTTACTAAAAGCTAAGAGCTTTTCTTGAAATGTTAAATTTTTTTTCATTTTTCTCTCCTTAAAATAGATAATAAACGTTTAAAATTCCGAAGGTAAGACCACTTAATAAAAGTGTACTACCCATAGTTAATGGCAAACCTTGTTTTTGGATTGTATTAGCAATTAACCCTGGGACAATGACACCAATACCTCGAAACTCATAAACTTCAAACGGCATTACAGGATACAAGTAATCAAATATAAGTTTTAAGCAAATTCCAGTAATAAGCATTGCTGCAAATTTTCGACGGCCATATAAAATTGTAAAACGTGCTATACCATGTGTTACGATTAAGTACGTTAAAATACTGATAAGTAATACTAGTAACATAAATACAGGCTGATTAAAAATGAGGGATAAATAACCAGCTACAACTAATCCTGAAGGTAATATTCCCGTTTTTTCTGTATATATGAGGCTTAAGGTTACACCTAATACTAATGCGATATATAAATCTGATCCAAACATTACTTCCCCTCCATAAATTTTTATGTTTTTAGCTCACTTGGCTTACTAACTCTTCTTCTATGATTGCATCAATAAATGGTATAGCTGCTCCATGAATATTTCCTATACCATATACAATACGACCTCTTATATACGGGCGCATAGCGTTCATAATTTCCTCTGTTGACCTACCTTCTAAATCAACAAACAAATTTGCTGGTATTAAGCCTTTCTCATGAAAATCCTTAATAGGAGCGGTTGTCTCTCCTATGGCTAATAATATTTCTGCCTCAATATACGGTAATACATCCCTCGCAAACTGTTCAGTTCTATCTACACGATCCGCTCTGCAATTCATAATAATAATGGGCGCTTTCTCGCTATATTTAAAAGAACTTACTCTTTCCCAAATACGTAAGGTTGATGATGCATCATTTGCTGCAAATCCATTTACAAAAAATGATGGTTCTACCGTTTCTCCAAATCGTGTAATTCGCATTGCACCAGGATCTGGTTGAGCATTTAACATACCACGAAATGCTGTTTCTTCATTAATGCCCATTGCTTCGGCAACAGCTAAGGCAATCGATGCATTATCAGGGAATACCATATAATCAAATTTTCGTAAAAATTCATCTGAAATTTTTGAGTTATCTGCAGTTATTACCTTTGTATTTCTTTGTTTAGCTACCTTTTTGAAATACTCTAAATAATCGCTTTCGATTGTTACTAAATAACCATTGTATGGAATTGTTGCCGTAAATGCATCTGCTACCTCATTAAGTGTAGGCCCCATAACATCCATGTGGTCCTCTAAAATATTGACAATGACACCGATATTCGCATTAATCATTATATTCTGAAAAATAATTTGGTAATCTGGCTGAACAGCCATACATTCACATACAAGAGCATCTGCTTCTAAATCTGCTACTTCTTTTATTACTCCCCGCTGTTCACCAATATTAGGTCCTTCTTTTCGTCGCTTTATTGGTGACTCATCTTTGGTAAACCAATAAATCATTCGTGCGGATGTTCCAGTCGTTTTTCCCACAACCTTATAATTAGCCTCTTTCACAACCCCGGTAATTAATCTTGTAACAGTGGACTTTCCTCGAATTCCATTTACATTGATTCTGACTGGTATTGAATGTAACCTTTTTTGATGCAATATACGCTCCCAAATACCATAAGTTAATAGAATTACTACACATAATACTATAGTTAGTATCATTTACAGTTCCACTCCTTCTAGAATCTTAATAATCCTACAACACACCCCCATACATTGATTAGATATGGTTAATCCATGAATTACGTAAAAATATGTTTTTACGTTGCTCATTTAATTTACTATATAAAAGAAAAGGACATTAGTAATTGTTTCCGTATAGATAAATAAAAAGCATACCGTAGTAACTTTTCGGAAATTTCTAAGGCTTCTCTTTGTGACTATACTTACATAAATGTAATATTTAGTAAATTGATAACGTTTGTATTGAAAATTCAGAATATTTAAAGGCGTATTTGGATTACTATAATAATGATATTTATAAGGGGTTATTTTTTAACTATTTAAGATTGTAAAGTTTCTTGTCTCTCTTCTATATGGGGTCACCATACATGCCCATCAACTTAAGTAATTTTAATACCCCTACGTACCAAAAACGTTATTCTTTCTAAACAAGCTAGATTAGAAAGGATGACGTTTTCTTATGAATCTACCGATTCAAGATGAACTACAACCATTTGCGGAAGAATTACAACGATATGTGACTCCTGTATTTTTAGAAGAACTTGCAAGAGAAATCGAATTTATAAAACGAAAACGTAAGTTTTCTGGATCAGACTTAACTACCATTTATATTTGGATCAGTCAACAGGTGGCAAGTGATCCCTTAGTCCGATTATGTAGCAGGCTTCATGCAGCTACTGGTACTTTACTCAGCCCTGAAGGCTTAAATAAACGTTTAAATGCTAAAGCAGCCTTGTTTTTACAACATATTTTTTCTTTACTATTACAGCAAAAAGTATCTGAACAAACGCAATTTTCTAACCGCCTCTTCTCTTATTTTGGACGAATTCGTATCCTAGATGCTACCGTATTCCAGGTGCCAAATGCTTTAGAGGGTGTATATCCAAGCTCTGGAGGCTGTGCTCAAACAGCCGGAATCAAAATTTAATTAGAATATGATCTGCACAGTGGAGAATTTCTTAACTTTCAAGTTGGACCAGGAAAAATAACGACAAAACATTTGGCACAGAGTGCTTAAATACTTTACGACCTGGAGATTTATGTATTCGTGATTTGGGTTATTTTTCACTGGAAGGCTTAGATCAAATGGATCAACGAGGTACATACTATATTTCTCGTTTAAAATTAAATACGAATGTATATGTGAAAAATCCAATTCCAGAATACTTTAAAAATGGAGCCAATAAGAAACAATCGGAATATATACAAATCGATGTGAAACAGATTTTGAAACAACTACTGCCTGGAGAAACATTTGAATTAAAACATGCTTATATTGGTGATAAACAACAACTATTTGCACGTGTTATTTTTAATCGATTAACAGAAGAGCAACTTCAAAACGAAGAGCGAAGATTGGGGAAAAGAAAAATCTAAAAATAGAACGTACTCAGAGAAAAGTAAATATGAACGTAGGCAAGTATGCTTTAACAAATTACATTAGCCAAAGTATACTAACTCTAGTCATTCTTTCGTTGTACTTTAAAGATGTCTCACACGTATATTACTGGCAACTATGTACCTTCGGGCTTTCGGTTATCTTTGTAAAAATTATATTCAGCAAAATTTGGAGTAAATATTTCCGCTATGGTCCTATTGAGTGGGTATGGAGAAAAGGAGTTTACAAGAAATAGACTATTTTTCATCAGTACATGTAATTAACTGAAAAAAGTGATAAAATATTATATAAACGATTAAAGATATATTTATGATTGTAAAATAATGTTATTAAAATTAAAGTGGTTCAAGTCGCAGGAAGGCACCTTTGGGTGTCTTTTCTTTATGCATAAAAAAGCCTCATCTTCCTATAGAAAAGATAAGGCCTTTATATATTATTTATTATCCGATTCATCAGTTAACCTATTTGGCTTTTCCAAAAAGACCACCTGTGTCCCATTCTCCACCATAATACGCATACTTCCTAGGTGAACCATTAATTAACTAATAATTTCCTTATACATTATATCAGCTAGGGTACATGGAAGTATAACAAATTATTTATATAACTTATTTTATTAATGAATATATATATATAAAAGACACCGAATAATTCCTTAGCGTACGCTAAGCAAATTTTCATAGAAAAAAAGCCGTTTCCTCTAAGTTTAGAGATAATCGGCTTTTTCTTTGTAAATCAAAACAATAAAATCATATGAAACCTATAAATATATATTATTACATAAAATATGATTCTTAGTATTCTATAATCAATTAATCCTCATCATACAAATTATCTACAGATTCTTGTAAAGAATCTAATAGATAGTCGCTGAAGTTTTCATAAGTAATGGCATACAGTTCCTTTGAAAAACGACTCCAAAAGACAACAGGGCACTCACCATCTTTCATTTGATTGGTATCTAAACATGTCACAGTACCATCGATATCATTTAAAACAATGTATTGTTCAGGAAGGTTATATGTTTCTCTATATAACTTAGTGTAGTAAACAACGGAAGAATCCGCAGCTGTTGTCTCACAACCATGGATATCCATACCATCCAGTCCGCCGCTACCATACTGTTTTAAAAACCAATGATAACTGTTTGGGAAATTAATGTTTAGCATTTGTGCTGCTTCTCGAATTGTACCTTCATTTACCCCTCCCATAAAATCGCCATCTTTTTCATATGTGGTAATAATTGAAATAATCCTGTCATTCATCTTTTTATTTCCCTTCTAAATGTTCTCGCCCTCTCATTTTCCAATATGGGTCCCGCCAACAAAAAGCGAATTTCGTACGCTAAGAGATCATCGGTTTCTTACTGTTTAGTTGTTTCTAGTGGTTGTAGAGAGTCTACTGGTGCACTTTCTCTTTTGCTAAATCGGTATTCTCCTAGAAAGTTAATGTGTTTCCACCCTACTGGAGAACTATGTTTTAATAATTCTTTATCAAATTGTTCTTTTTTCTTCAAAGCTTTTATTGCTTCACTTAAATAAATAGTATTCCACATACTAATTGCATTAATTAAGAGGTTTAGTGCACTACTTCTTGGAAGTTGATCTTGTAGCGCTCTTTCTCGTAATTCACTATGTTTTCCAAGGAAAATAGTGAAAGGCAAGGCGATGAATACATTTACAAAATGACAAAACTGTAAGAATACACGAATGTTTGTAAGAAAGTTCGATGTTTTCCTTTTTCTTTTTTTATTATAGTAAAAAAGAAGGACGAAATATTCTCTTATGTAGGAAAGGAAGATAATAATGATTGATCTATTAAATAAATGGATGTTAGAAAGTACAGGCAATTTCAATATCGTTGTAGGACTTACAGCACTTCTATTTTTGGGTTCAGTAATTGCACTTAGTATTATTTACAAAAAAATTGGTAAACCAGATGAAAGAACAAATGCTATTTATTTAAAAATTACTTCTCGTATGTTTACTACTCAAATTCTAATGAATGCTATATTTATTTCTTTAGTTGGTAAAGATATTGAGAATTCCCGTCAAATCTTTATATTATTTGAAGCTTTTGTATTCTTTATTGGAGCTATCTATTCGTTTAAATTATATAGACAGGAATATAAATAATTCACTTGCAAGAAACAATAAAAAAACAGTAGTGTATAAATGAACTACACCTCCAATTGTTAGACACAGTCTAACAATTGGAGGTGTAGTTTTTTTATGACTAAATTTACTTCAGAAGACAAAATGAATGCAGTAATACATTATCAAGATGGAAGTGAGAGTATAAAAGATATTGCGAAATCATTGGGAGCGAATCACGAAGTGGTTCGCATGTGGATAAAACAATTTGAATATCATGGAATCCGGGCCTTTGAAAAAGGCTATACAACGTATTCTGCACAGTATAAACTAGACGTACTAAATTATATGTTCGAAAATGGGACGTCTCCAAACGAAACGGCAGTCATTTTTAATATTTCTTCACCTGGACTTATTAGAAAATGGCGTATCCAGCTACATCAAAAAGGAGTAGACGCCCTTAAATCGAAGAAAAAGGGGCGTCAATCTATGACTAAGGACAATCAAAAATCAATTAAGAAACAAACACAAACAGAAGAGTCAGTAGAAGCATTACAAGCTGAATTGGAGCGTTTGCGTATGGAGAATGCTTATTTAAAAAAGTTGAATGCCTTAGTTCAAAACAAGGAAAAATCACCAAACAAGATAAGGCGCAAGTAATCTATGAACTAAGGAAAGCATTTCCGGTGCAGGCACTTTTAAAATTAGCAGAACTCCCACGAAGTACATATTATTACTGGATACAGAATTCTAATCGGCCAGATAAAGATAAAGAGCTAAAGATCTTAATTCAAAACATTTACGATGAACACCAAGGTCGTTATGGATATCGCCGTATTCGCGATGAGTTAATGAACCAAGGACACAAAATCAACCATAAAAAAGTTCAACGAATTATGAAAGAGTTAGGTTTAAAGAGTCTAGTTCGTATGAAAAAATATCGCTCGTATAAAGGACAAGTAGGTAAGATTGCGCCAAATATTTTAGAACGTAATTTTAAAGCTGAAAAGCCGAACGAAAAATGGGTTACAGACATAACAGAATTTAAATTATGCGGCGAGAAGCTCTACTTATCACCGATGTTAGATCTATTTAATGGAGAGATAATCGCTTATACAATTGATTCAAGACCAACCTATTCACTTGTATCGAAGCTGTTGGAGAAGTCTTTTCAACAATTGACAGAAGAAGACGAACTCCTTATTCACTCTGATCAAGGCTGGCATTATCAAATGAAGAAGTATCGGCACGCCCTAAAGGAACGCAAGATTACGCAAAGTATGTCTCGTAAAGGGAACTGTTACGATAATGCGGTTATTGAAAGTTTCTTTGGTATTATGAAATCTGAATTTCTTTATCTAAAAGATTTTGAAAGCATAGAACACTTTAAACAAGAATTTGAAAAATATATCGATTATTATAATCACAAAAGAATTAAGGCAAAACTAAAAGGCATGAGTCCGGTACAATATCGAACTCATGCCCTAAAGGCTGCCTAATGAAACGACCTGTCTAACTTTATGGGGTCAGTTCAAAATCACTACTGTTTTTTATTATGCATTTTCGAAAGTAAACTTTTGTATATTAGTTTACTTTCATTTCTCCTTAATCATTGACTTCACACCAAGTCTTTTAAACATCCTCAATTTACATAATAAAAGTGTACATTCAAAATACCATAAATAATATGTATATATTAAGTGTAAAAAAGCTACACTTAATATATTTTAAATTGCTCACTATGATTGAGAATTGCATGACCCACAGTTTGTGCAAGCCCCATTTGAACCTAATTGCCAACGACCATTAATAGTTGTATTGCTTACCATATTTCCATTATTATCAAAATACCACCACTGACCTAGTGAACATACCCATCCTTTAGCCACTCTATTAACATTTGGATCTGAAGCTGGCAGATTTCGATCTCGTAAATATCTATATTGTATGTTTCCTGTATTATTTTTTATAAACCCTGACCAAATTCCATCTTTATCTGCAAAAAACGAATTCCCCCCACTTACTGGGAACCATCCACCTTTTCTTACTCCATTCTGGCAAAAAACCCAAACCCCATTAACTAATCCCCAACCATTTGGACTTGAACAAATATCTAGACTTGATGTATCAATGCCCTTAATTCTCCAATTACAAGTAAATACATGAGTACATGCACTAGCACCTTGCCAATTAAATATACGATTAATATGAACATGAGGAATTGGAGTACCATCAAATTGTCCTAATTGTGCTAAATTTGCGATAGCATCCCCTGCATTAACTTGTTTTCCAGCACTTACAAGTGGTTGAACATGAACATATTCAGTGACAAATTTATCATTACCTAAAATACCTAAGTAACCTGGTAATGCCCATTGTACAACTCCTGATTCTATAGCATACACAGTTGTATTATTAAAACTAGCACCATTAAATAAAAAGTCTCTACCAGGATGAATTGAGCTACACTCTTTAACTTTTTGAATTACTTGTGACGTTTTAAAAGGTAAAAACTGATATTCTTTAAAAGGTACCTGATTATCAATTATATAATTTGGAGGACAAGGCAAAGCCAATTTTAAAACCCCCTTTTTAAATTAAAAATAGTCTAGGCATAAATATAATTTATTCACTTCAAATAAATCGGTTAATTCAAAAATGTATTTTCCTCCTTATTTTAAGATCTAAATGATATTCATCACTTTATAAATCTTAAAATATTTATTTTTATATATTTAAATTAAGTGATTCTACTTTTTTAAAAATTAACATAAATTGTATAAATACCTAACTTATAAAGGAGATTAGATAAAATGCTCAACAATGAGGTTTATTTACGTGCTGTAGATATATCTGGTGAGTACACTGGATGGATACAAATTGACGGTTTTCAATCAGACACATTATACCTAACAATTCAGTCAAACGGTGTTGTAACAGGAACTATATACGATGGATCGAAACCAGGTCAATTTATTAAATTAGCGATTCTAACTGGAACTTATGACATGAATACAGGAATGATAGTCCTTAACCAAGTTGTAAGTGGCACTGAAAGCCCTTTTATATTTAATGGGATCATTTCTAGTCCAATTAATCCACATGGAGTAAATCGTTTTTCTGGAACAGTATTTCATAATTTTAGTGTATGGGGATGGATGGCGGTTATACAACCTTTACCAAGGTTACCAAGCTTAAAATATTAACGTACAATTTTCTTTTTTTAGGTAATGTATTGATCCTAATAATAAAACTTTGTAGGGTCCCCCAAAAATCTGGGGAACTCTACTTCCAAAACTCGAACCATTTCTTATCCTTACTCGCTGCAATCATCTTTTTAACTTCCTGAACTTCTCTAATCGTGTGCATGAGCATTTCATCGCGGCCCTGGTTCTTTCGCTATGTCTTCCCTAGAATTCGTCGCTATAAGCTTCTGGGAATCCTGTATCGATTGTATAGCGCTTAATAATTTCGATTCTCGTTGTGCAAATCGCTGATCTTGCTCTATTAATCGTTTAGTTAATTCCTGGATTAATTCATTTTGCTTTTCAATGACTTCTTTTTGCTCTTCAATCATCACCTGTAGCGGTGTAGCGTTGAAATCAGGTTCTTCATAGCGCTCAACTTCATGTCGCTCCAATGGCAACACTTCAACAACTTGATGCCATGATACTATTTGTTTTGTAGCATGTCTGATAATTAAGCAGCTTAATTGAAAAAAGGAAACCCGTTAGGGTTTATTTCGTATGCAAATCTTTAAAGCACCTACATATAGGATTTCGAAAAAAGAAATAATCTCGCTTATCGTTGACGTTACATGAGCTTAGCTTGATGGCGATGTGAAGCTAACCCATATATCAGAAATAGACTTTATTATCTTTCGTCTAAATGTCTGGATATCTACTTTTCTCAAATCACTTATAAGACTGTTTTTTTCCATTTTCGTATTTTAGTTCTGAAATTCGTGAATGGAGCAACTGTATTGATATGCACCCATTTCCAAATAGGCCACTTTGCTTTTGTTGTGGCCCATTTTCTTTGTTCTGGTTGGAATAATTCTACTTCAGAAAGATCATTTATCCAATCGACTAACATTTGAACTAACTTTGTTAATTCTTCCTCCTGCTGTTTTAAGGTTAACCTGCCATATTGCTCATAAAAAGATTGATAAAGCCCACCTAAGTTATTCCATTTGTAGTCAGGAGTAGGTGTTTGTACGTCAAGTCCACATTGTTCGTCTTTTTCCCATGATAATAACAAGTTAATCCACCCCAATTGATAAGAAAGAATTTCAGAAGGAGTTTTGTCCACTTCAGAGATATGTTTACCTCTCAAATTTTCAGGAATCACTTTAAATTCTTCAATAAATTTCTTATAAGCTTTATCGATTGATTTAATTAATTCTTCAGCATTAGCGTACTGTTTCATAATACTTTCACACCTTTATTTTTGATACCTTCAGCATATGGTTACTGGTTTACATTCAACGAAACTAAAAGAATCCTAAATAAATAAGATTCTTTTAGTTTCGTTGAATTTTATTTATCTTAGTTTACTAGTTCACTTGACGATGATGTGTTTGTTATTCTCCGCCTTTATCTTTCTTGGTTATCATAATATGTTTTATCTGCGTATTTTTTATCATTTCCTCTTAGATAGGCTAAGATTATTTTTGGATTTTTAAGTAAAGCCCAATCACCATATGTATCAAATCTTCTACATGAAGTTATCATTCCATTTTTAATGGTACCGAATTTCTTATTATTTTGTTTTCCCCATTTTTTTAACCGTTTAGCAAAATCTGCATCTTCTGCCATAAGCATATTTTCATTAAATCCATTGATTGCCATAAAGTCTTTTCTATAGCACCAAAAAATCCCTACAGATACAGCTCCATACTTAAAAAGTAAGGGGATTATTAATAACATTGCGGAAACGAATATTCCTAAAGATATCCTTTCAAATTTTCCAGTTACCCCACCGCCAATGTATTTACTTGAAGCTAAATATTTATCTACATTAGACAACATAGATTCTGTCATTTGGGTATCAGCGTCTATAGTAATGATTATTTCTCCACTAGCTATTTTGGCTCCTGCATTTCGAATTTTGGATAAGTTTTTATCGTTGTTTTTTAATGTAATACAATTATAAGACTTTGCTATTTCTTCTGTTTTATCTGTGCAACGATTTAAAACAACTATAACTTCAGTTTGATCTTTATATGCTTCTGATGCTTTTGCAATCGAATCTAAACATTTTTTAATATACTTTTCCTCATTGTGTGCAGGGATTATAATAGAAAATTTCACAGCTTCTTTTAAATAGATTCCTGAAGATTTGTTTGTTTCAGTCATAATATTCCCCCTTTTTCATAAAGCGAATATATACCATATATAATATATATTAACATTTATAGGGTTTTATTATAGGGGGTAGCACGCAAATTTTAACATTTGTATACCCTAAGGGATTCTCAAACACCACCTCAATATACTACTGCTGCAGTACATCCATCTATATGTAGCCATGTTTACTCTGGACTAGATTTCCAAGAGGGACTATTATCAATACAAATAGAGCTCTTGGTATACCTAATGGTACTGTAAAGAATACATTTGTAGTAGAAGACATGGGGGATGTAGCATCTGTTTTTATTCATAAATATCTATATAAACGAGCTGAGGTGAAGTGAGCCTAGCTCAGTTCTCTTTTAAATTTCATTTCTCATAATTTACTTTAATTATTATAATTTCCCTTAATCAATTAAACTATCATATAATAAGTACTTAATTATACTGGAGAAAATCATAGATTTTATATCAAGAGTAACATCCGGATATTATTAGAGTTTATATATTAAAAATCAAATATAAAGAGGTGTACTTAATGAATTCGCAAGGTTCACCCTTATAATCTATTTCAGGGAAGCTATTTATGGCACTTTGAGTGCCAAATACTACTTGCTGTCGTCGATAGGTGCTTAATAATTCTTTAAAGACTTTTATAGCACGTTTATGACAGTCGGCATTAGACTCTCCTCCCATTAAAGAAGAGTCGGGGTCTCAGAATAACTTTTATATCAAAGAGAATAATTCTTTATCCGACATTCGTCCCTCTTCAGCAATAAAAATTCTCTCTTTCAAGTCCTCAAATACTAAAACTTCTTGTCCTATTTGCTTCGCTAACTGCTGAACAGTTAGAATTGAACGATTGTATGGACTTGAGGTAACAACGTCGATTACCTTGTAATGCATCTGTTATTCGTTGAACATCTAATTTTCCTTTTTCAGTTAATCCTCTTGTTTTTTCTTTTCCAGATTTCGGTTAACCCCCATATATCACCATATATATGGAAGTTTTCGTAATTCCCTCCATTTTTTAAATTTCTTTACGATTAGGAGATTTATGTATTCATGATTTGGGTTATTTTTCATTGGTAGACTTAGATTAAATGGATTAACGAGGTACATACTATTTTTCTCGTTTGAAATTAAACACGAATGTATATGTGAAAAAATCTAAACCTGGATATCCCAGTCAGTAGCCGGGATTAGATTTGGCTTACTACGTTAGGGGAAATTTCCAAATCAGTAAATAGTGGAATAAATCTCAATAAAATATACACAATAAACATATTGAAAAGTTTTTTCGAGGGGAGTCTATGTTGTGTTTCCTATTTTTAAATTTTTGAAACAAGGACGTTATTCTATAGATAATCAAGACAATAGAACTTCAAATATACAGAAAGAAAATGTAGAGAATCATAACATCAACTGTGACTTATTCCAAAACATAAATAATCTTCAAAAAAATTTTCAACAAGCTCCAGATCTGATAATTCGTCAATTTCAACTAGTAAATAAATCAGAAGCTGCTCTAATATATTTATCAGGATTAACAGATACACAATCTATTCATAATAATATACTGTCCCCTTTGATGCATACAACGTTTGAAATTAGTAATGGTCTTCCTGTCACAATAGGAGAAGTTCAAATAATTAATACTTGGAATCAATTCGAAAATGCTATTTTTCAAGGGGACAGCATATTATTAGTTCACGGTCTAGACGCAGGATATCAACTAAATACAAAAGGGTGGCCACAAAGAGATATAACAGAACCTAAAAATGAAATCTCTCTAAAAGGGACTCATCAAGGATTTGTAGAAACGTCTAGTCAAAATATAGCTTTAATACGAAGGTATATTCCTAACAGAGAATTAGTATTAAAAGAGGTTTTTATTGGTAGTAGAGGAAAGACCAAAGTATCTATTTTATATTTAAGAGATGTAGCTTCTGAAGATGTACTTAAGGAATTGGAAACTAGAATTCAAAATATTGAGGTGGACTCGATTATTAATACTGGTGAAATAATTGAGTTTATTGAGGATAACCCTTATTCACCATTTCCACAGTTCATCTTGACCGAAAGACCTGATTCAACTGTATCTCACATTCTTCAGGGGAGATACGTCATTGTTGTGGATCGAAGTCCAAATGTATTGATTGCCCCCGTAAATTTCATTTCTTTCTTTCAAGGGATAGATGACTACAACACACGTTGGTTAGTATCTTCCTCTGTTAGATTACTACGTTTTATAGGTTTTTTTATAGCTTTATTATTACCTGCAACATATGTAGCGTTTATTTCATTTAATTATGAAGTTATCCCTGTACAGCTCTATTTATCAATTGCAGAATCAAGAGAACGTGTTCCGTTTCTTCCAGTGATAGAAGCTTTACTTATGGAGATTACCTTAGAAATGATGAGAGAGGCTGCCCTTCGTTTACCCACTCCCATTAGTCAGACCGTAGGGATTGTTGGAGGTATTGTGATTGGACAAGCTGCTGTTCAAGCAGGGATTGTGAGTAATATTATGATTATTATTGTTGCTGTTACAACTATAGCTTCTTCTATTGTTCCTAATTATGAAATGGGTTTGGCAATAAGATTATTACGTTTTCCTATGATGTTATTAGCTGCTTTATTTGGAATGGTAGGAATTATTATCGGGTGGATGACTATAATTGCACATCTTGTAAGTTTAGAATCCTTAGGTACTCCTTATGGTAGTCCTTTGTCCCCTTTTCACATTTCAGGTATGAAGGACACGTTTGTTCGCTTTCCTTTGTGGTCAATGAAGAGAAGATCCAAAAATATTACAAAGAATCACAAAGAAACTAATCCTGATAAAGGGTGAAAATATGAAAAAATATGCACATAATGACATCACTGTCATGCAATATATTTTTATTATTAATGCCTCACAAGTGGGAACTGGAGTCCTATCCCTTCCAAGGGTACTTGCAGAAAAAGCTGGCACAGATAGCTGGATAGCACTATTTATTGGATGGTTTTGCGCTATGACCTCCAGCATTTTACTAATTCAAACAGCGAAACACTATCCCAATGATACCTTATATGAAATTCTTATTCGATTTTTTGGGAAAATCATTGGTAGCATGATAATTATTCTTTATATGATATATTTTGCTTTTTACGCATGGACAGTTCTAATTAATGGCATGCTTTATATTAAGGCATGGCTTCTTCCAAAAACAGCCGACTATATTATTTTGTTTTTGTTCTCTATTCCAACCTTTCTGGTTGCACGCAATGGTGTTCGGATAATAGGTCGATACTGTGAATTATGTTTTTATATGACAATGTGGATTCCATTTTTTTTCTTCATACCATTAAAAGATAGCAATTGGTTACACTTTCTTCCATTATTAAAGGAGGGCTGGAAACCTATATTTTCGGCTGTTCCATCTACTATCTTTTCCTTTATAGGATTTGAAATGGCATTTTTTCTGTATCCTTTTTTACAAAAAAAGCAATATGCAACGCAAGGCATTATTATAGCAAATACCTTAACATTTGTATTTTATCTATTTACTATAGTTATTTGCTTTTTATACTTCAGTCCAGATGCAATTTTAGAGTTTAATCAACCCGTACTAAACTTACTTAAAGTTATTGAATTTCGTTTTTTAGAACGGTTTGACATGATTTTATTATCTATTTACTTACTTGTCGTCTCTACTGCATGGATTCCTTGTGTATACGGAGCTGCGTTTTGTTCTAGTCGAATAATTGGAAAACAAGATCATACTCTTCAAGTATCTATTTTATTATTGGCAGTAATTATAGTAACGTTTTGGATTCATCCCTCATGGAATGAATCTGAACTATTTCAAAATCTCACATCGAAAGGTGGACTTGTATTAGCTTTCTTATTCCCTGTATTTTTATGGATATATAACTTAATCTACAAAAAATACTTTCGGAGGGAAGCACATTGAAGCAAAAAATATTATGTTGTGTTTTAATTCAACTACTGTTACTCACAGGGTGTTCAGATTCAGACCAAATGAATGTAGAAGATGTTACACTCACGCTTATACTGGGTTTAGATTTGGATGAAAATGATAATTTGAAAGTATACTTATCCAGTCCTGTTTTCAATAAAGAGGCTAAGATTAAAGAGGAACAATATGGTGTAAAATCTGTTACTGTGCGAAACTCTCGTGAAAAATTTGATACCATGGTTATGGCCTTGACATCAGGGAGCAAGACACAACTTATTTTGATTGGTAAACGACTTTTAAAACAAAAGAAGTGGGCTGATTATTTAGATCCTTTTTATCGAGATCCCAAAAACACGGTTACTTCAAAAATTGTTGCTGTGGATGGACCTGTTTCAGACATAATTTATTATGCTCCTAAAAATAAACCTCGTCTTCCTATATTTTTGACAAAACTAATTGAGACTGGACATAGAAGAAATATTACTGTAAAAACGACTCTTCAAGATTTTCATAACCAAACAAAAGAAAAAGGAATGACAGCGAGTGTAAGTGTACTTAAAAAGGATAATAATTTAAAGTTGACAGGTTCTACATTACTTGATGAACAGAATAGATATAAGCTAACTATTACACCAAAAGAAAATTTATTATTAAACATTTTACAAAATAAGATACAGGGAGAATTTCCATTTACTATTGCTATACCGCTACAATCTGAAAGCAAAGAAAAACATTGGTTAAGTTTTAATGCTCAAGGTACCAAAGTAAAAACAAGCGTACAATACAAAAAAAATTTTTTGTTTAATATAAATGTACATACGAGAATTTTAATTTCAGAACGAATGTTCCCTTTTAATGTTAGGGATAAAGCGGAGAGATTAGAAAAAAGCATTGAAAAGGAGTTGGAAAGTGATTTAGAACATTTCATAAAGAAAATGCAAAAAGCAGAAATTGACCCTATAGGATTTGGAGTGTATGCACGAGCGTATACATATAAGGATTGGAAAAGGGTCCAAAAGCAATGGGGAAAAGCATTATCGAAGGCTGATGTTAAAGTTAATGTACATGTTAAAATTGGTGGAATGGGTACAATCAAGTAAGATGAACTCAAAATAATAATTTTTAAGCACTTCTTGGGTAGCACCACACATCCATCAACTTAAGAATTGTATAACACCCCCAAAACGATAAAATTGTACATTTTCACTTGGAGATGTCAATCTTATCGTTTGGAGGTATTTGCTTTTATTAGCTTGATGGTGAGATTTTACTTCTCTATATCCAATAAATTATTAATTTCTCTGATAATACATGACCATTCTTCCACATTGAGGTCAATCATTTTAGAGTGCTCTGCGGATGGGATTTTCACCATTTTCACCTAATCTTCTGAAGCATCTGCCACACGCTTGTAGTTATAACTAATTCCAATTGGCACATTAATGTCGAGTGATCCGTGAATAAGAACTTGTGGAACCTGAAGGGGCAATAATTGAATTGGAGAAGCCTCCTCATAACGCTTCGGAACCTCTTTCGGTGTCCCGCCTAACAAATCAGTTACAGGATGATTATTTTCTTTACCGAATTCTGATAGACGTAAATGATGGACATCATCTATTAGTGCAAGATCGTTAACTCCTGCTAAGCTTATCGCTCCCTTAAGAGAAAGCGGTTGATCAGTAGTTCTTAAAACACTATTTTCCGGTAGTTTCTTACGACCCACTAACCATAAAGCCAAATGACCTCCTGCAGAATGCCCAATAGCAATAACCCGCCCTAAATCAAGAAGATTTTCTTCCGCTATTTGTTGTAAATAGTCGGTCGCATTTGCAGCATCAATTAAAGAGCCTGGCCATCCTCCATCTTCATCGCCAACACGATGAAATTCAATGTTCCAAGTCGCTATACCCCTTGACGCAAAATCTTTTGCTACAGGTTCCATCATATCTAGGCCCCAAATATTTTTCCAAAATCCACCGTGCAGAACAATTGCAACTGGATAAGGCCCCTTTCCTTCTGGGAGACGCAGATCCCCAAACTGCAACTGATTTTTTCCATAAGCAAATCGTTTATTTCGTATACTTATAAGAGCACCTCCGTGTTTTTCTTTATGATTTTTCATCTAGAACCTAAACGTAGTTAGGGTATTCTACAAGAACACCCATCTTTTGGCTGATGTATACAAGCAACAAATTCATACATATGAGCATCGGTGTTTTTATTAATTAATCCGTCACGATCTAAAAAACTTGCCTTCTTTTTCGCCAAATTGCTCTCTCCTTACCTACAAATTTTCTATCAAAAAATCTGAAGTATAACAACTATTAAGTTCATACTAGCATGAACGACAAATGATACTAGTAACCTATTAGTACGTACATATATTGCTGCAAGTACAAGTCCAATTAGAAAATATCCAAATACAAAAGGAAAATCAAAATGCATGATTGAAAAAAACAATGAACTAATTAATATACAACCAATTTTATTAAATTTACGGCTTAATATATTTATGACCGCGTAACGAAATACAAGTTCCTCAACTAGCGGAGCAAGAATTACAATTGATACAAGAGCAAGAGGAGAAATGGCTACAGATTCAATATTACTTGATGTATTTACTGATTGTGTCGTTAAGTGAAATATACTTTTATCCAACATACTACCAATTGTCTGTGCTAAGAATACTGCAATTATTCCTACTAAAATCCAACCGAATGCTACTTTTGAAAATTTAATCGATAACTTCGAATCTTTCATCGCTTCTTTCTTATATATAAGAAAAATGAATATTAATATGAGTGAAAACCCTATTAGTTCCCAATGAACAAGTAGTTGCTGAATTGCTTGCTGTTGATTCCCCTGAATATCATACCAGCCTGTCTTCGCTAGCAATTGTACTCCTATTATTCCAACAAATTGAGTCATTATAAAATATATGAGTATGATATAACCTGATTTATGTAAATTACTATTATTCATTTTATTATATTCACCTTTCACTTTTAGCGTCTTATTTATTATATATATTGATTATATGATAATAAAACAAATGTTTATGTACTATCAAACGTATTCAGGCTGCTTGCAAATGCTTTAACCCAATCTCTAACGCACCTGTTCCTCCAAAACCCTGATTAAATAAAAGTGGGACATCATACTTCTTTGCGTATTCTTTTGCTACATCAATAGACACATGACCACATGCACCTTTCTGCACTACAATAACATCACATTTTTTTATAACACTACGAAAGGTTTTCTTTACACCACCATGATTTTTTCCATCGTGAAAAATTACCTGACAATCTCTTTTTTTCGCTAACTTCTCTAATGTTCTACCATTTGAACCACCTAAAACTAGAATTGTACTCATTTCCATTCACTCTCCACATCTTTATTTTTTTTATATGTACTTGGTGATACTAATAATACAATTGTACAGATGACAATATTCAGGAATACCACTCCCACTATTAATACAATTGCGAAGACTGGTAACAATAGCATGAAAATAAAACCACTTACAAGCAAGCAGATGAATATAAATCCATTGCTCATGTCTTCATAACCATCTAATCCTGTTACAATATCTAAACTGTGCATCCAAACTGTAATACTATCCCAATTTGTGATCAACAGATATCCACTACCTACTAATAAAGCCCAACCAAATATTGTCCCTAAAAGTCCCGAGCCTCTTCCGGAAGAATATCCTGCAAAATAGTTTGCTGCTGTTCCGAATAGTAATCGCATTTTTTTACCTCCATGTCTAATTCATTTCACTAATATATACAAATTTCATTTAACCATAACTTTATTATATCAGAAAATTACGAATATTAAATAAATATTTTTAGGTACTCTTTATATTTTTTAATAAGGGTTGTGATTTTTATTCACAACCCTTATCTTTCAGTTAATCCACAGGTACTTCTTCTTGTCCATGTGGTATTTGTTCAATTGGTGTTACAATTTGCGCATACTGATTTACCTGAATTTTAAATTGTCGTGGTTCCAAGAAGTTTACCTGTTGTATTAAAACCTCTATATGAAATGTATCTACTTTTTTCCCACGGTCAATTTTGGTAATACGTGCATTGTAAAACTTATCTCCTTTTAGGAAATATCTTTGAACAGCTTCTGTAGCAAGCATACGCTCATTGTTTGTCATTTTCATTGGCTCAATACCAAATCCAGCCTTTGTAAATAAATACGGTACATCATAACTACTATTAGAAATTTTCAGTAGTAAATCCTCTACTGTTTTTGTTTTCGCAATATATTCTTCTTCTTTTGTATCAAATGCCTTTGGTTTATCTCCAAGTATCTCAATTTCATCTTGATTTACTTGTTCTTCCTCTTGCGCTTTTGATTTCAGCATATAATCATGAATGGTATTATAGGTGGCAACACCTGCCACTAGTACGATAATCCCTAATATGACCAAGTACTTACGAGGCATATTGGATATAATGTTGATTATTTTCTTCATTTACTCTCATCCCTTATCAGTCTATTACATTACGGATTTGCGTCATATGTTGTCCTCTTGCCGTATAGTTTAGACCTGTAATTTGTACACCCTTATTATCACCAATATGAATCATTTTCTGATTGCCTAAATAAATAGATACATGGTTAGGATTTTCATAGAAAATTAAATCTCCTGACTGTGCACGACCGATATCTGGCACCTGTTTTCCTTGTCCAATTTGAGCACCTGTCCAATCTCCTAGCTGGACACCTATACTGGTTTTAAAAACATATTGTGTAAATCCAGAACAATCTGCAGTACCTGCAGCTGGATTTCTAGCACCGGATACATAGCTCACTTTCCCTTGCCCAACCCATTTTTTTGCTTCTTCCAATACCTTTTGTCGTTTAGCATTTGCCATTGTAGGAGAACCACCAGATGATAGACCTGGATCATCATTTTTCTTAAAGAATTTCATTGGATCCGTTGGTTGGTCATTAATACGAATTTGGAAGTCTAAATGAACAGCGTATCCACTCATATTAAGGAACCCAGTATTTTTATCGTAGTTAGAACCGCCCATTTCTCCAATTATTTGTCCTTTTGTCACCATAGTTCCAGGTGCAACTGATATTTTACTCAAATGTAAGTAGCGAGATACAATACCGTTTCCATGGTCTACATAGACACCTAGACCACCACCGTTTACATTTCCTGTTTGGTTTGTTACAATACCCATTTCCATCGACCATACGGGGTCCCCGGCTTTTCCGGCGGTCATGGCCCCAATATCTACAGCATTATGTTGTTTTCCACCACGAACTGCATCAAATGTATCTGTAATACGACCACTTTTCGTTGGCCATTTCCAACCTTTATCAGAAATCCATTCGCCAGATGCATCTGCCACACATCCTAAATCTTTGTAATAATTCAAAACTTTGGAAACATACGTGTAATCCCCGTAGCACGCTCCAACTTTGGTTCTAAAATTATTTGGATCTTTGCACCCAGCTCTATTTTCATCCGCATGCTCCCTAGAAAACGCAATAGCTGTTTCTTCTGAATAACCACCCCTTGCTAATGCATAGCTAATGAATCCAGGACCATAATTATAACTCTGTAAGGCAAGTGCTATATCTCCATTTGCCTTTCCTAAAACATCTTTAAATTCTTGTACGCCTGCTTCAATAGAAATATTAGGGTCTTTAATACATCCTATACGAGCACTTCCTTTTAGGCCTACACAATATGAACTTAAGTTCCCATGACTCCCTTCCGCTGCTTGCATCGGGTCACTTCCCTCTCCTTGTGATTCCTGCATCATTTGGGCAGCCAAAATACCAACATATTGAGCAACACCATGTTTTTCTGCCATTTCTTTAATCTTAGGAAGATATCCTGTAACTTTTGCATTAAGGTTAACAGGCTCTCCGCCAGGACTCACATTACCTACACACATACCACCAATAAATCCACCAGTAGTAGGAGCAAGATGTCCATATAGCCCTTCTAACATTCCTGCTGCTAATATCTCATGAGCACGATTTTTTTGACTCTCACTAAATTTTGCAAGTTCCATCGCTTTCTCTAAACCGTGAGAAGATACTGTTACCTTTTTACTTCCGCTTGCATTAATTTCATCTATTTTTTTCTTAAAATCTGTATCTCCCAATATCTTTTTTACATCTGGTCCGGAATAACTTTCAGATTTGGTTTTTTGCATCTCCTTTTTCTTTTTTTCACAAGGACCATTCGGCCCTGCCTCGCATACCTCTTTTTCCGTATATTCTTCATATTGAATATCTAAGAAATATGATATAGCATCGTGCGGATCTTTTCCAGTCAAATCATTATCATACCGCGCCATGTCAAAAGCGACGACCTCTTTCCAGTCTACGTTTAGCGCCATTGAAATTTCCATATACTTTTTCACTTGTTCTTCTGTTTTACTTTCATCATCGGTAAATGGTACAAAAGATGCCAGAATAACACATACAGTAATAATAAGAGCCATAATGAGAGCAACAGGCAATCCTACTGCTCCCACGATAGCTCCGACAATTTTCACTATACCAGCTCTTAGCAGTTTGGCAGCAGCTTTCGCTGCCGCTCTTCCTGCTTTTCCTGCCATTTTTGCCATTTTCCCACTTGCCTGCATCCCCTTTTTCTTAATAAAGTGAGATGTCGCATCTTTTAAAGGGTTGCTTTTCTTCTGGTTATTTGGATCGTTAGGATTTTGACTCATAGACTTGTCACTCCATACTTTCCATTTTCATTATTTCTGCTTCTTCGCTGCGCTAAGCGTGGGTTTGGCGCAAATGGAATCAGGTTTTGTGGGTCATGTTCTGATAAATTCAAATGTGTCTCTGTACGTACAACTTCGTCCTGTGTATGAGTTACTAGGATTTCTTCTCTCGGTTTAATACTGCTATCTTGCACTTCACAAACTCTTTCAATCCTTTGGTTTGCTTGTAATCGCGTATCTCCTTTGCCGAACGGAGAAATACGTGACACTGTACCATCTGTTGTGGTAGCAACCATGTAACTACGATCTCTTTCTACCACCATTTGCACATTTTGGTATCCCCCTTGGTCTAAATCAGACATATAGAAGTGACCATTGTCTACCTTATGACTTACTGTAAGTGGCGGTTCACTAAATACTGGTTTCTGTTGTAAAGGTCTTTGATTTTGATTTCCTACTAATTGATTTGGATTAATATTAATAGAACGATTGATACTAATTTTCCCGCCACTAGAATCTTGAATATACGCTGGCGTTGCTTTCATACCATTACGATACTGTGTTAATTGACCGTCTGAAATATTTAAATCTTGATATACCACTTGTCCTGAACGAATGCTACTATCTCCACTACCATAACGAGATACAACTTGTGTCATTCCACTGGAATCTTTCGCTTCAATCCATGATTTATTATTTGTCGTAACAAGACGTACTGCACCTTGAGCAACTGATTGTCTTCCAGTAGCATCTGTTGTTGTTGGTACCATTCCCTGAATCTCTTGAATTTCTTTTGCTTCTGTTTGAACTGCTTTATTGTAAGGATTATGTTTACTTACCATACGTGCAGTAGCTTGGTAAGCACCTGCACCACCAATTACACCTGCTGCATAGCTTAATCCTTTTGTCGTATTGTAATGGCGTTCTGCCGCATTACCTCCTAACGAAGTATGAACGGCAGCTGCAGTTCCACTCATCACTCTTTGTACTACATTTCCACCAGCCTGCTGAACAGCACTAGACGCATTAAAGTATGCTTGTGATACATTTTCCATACCTTTTGTATGCACGAGATGTTTGGCACCTTCCATCATACTTACACCAACCATCTTACTTTGCTGTGTCATGCGTCCCACTGCTGAAGTTGGAATCGTCATTTTCCCAGCACTTTGCGAAATATTAGCTATACTAGCTGATGCATCTGCATACGAGCGTTCAATTTCAGAAACAGACAGATTTCCTACACGCGCCATGCTCGCTTGCGTTTGCGTAGCTGCAAACACAGCTTTGTTGATTCCACCACCTGTCGCAACACCGTGTGAACGAACACCTTGAATCGCACTAGTAATTCCAGAACCTACTTGTTGACTCACTGTTCCAAGACTAGCATGACTTTGTAAACCTTTCGTCAATTGCGAAGCAAAGGCATCTTTATTAATATACGATTGATTATGTAGACTCTTACCACTCGTATCTTTTGCCTGTATGGGCATCGCACCCGCTTGTACCGCTGCTTGCTGAGCGACTGCTTTAAATTCATTACCTTTATCATTTAAATGAGATTGCCAAGCTTCTACTTTTTGCGTTTGAGACATAGTTGGAGACAAGTTCTTCATAAAGTTTGCTTTGTTCTCTGCTGCATATCCTTGTTTAAAGGATTCTGTAGATGCTTGTACTAAATTCCCGACATTACTTACACCTTTTTGTTTCTGGTTTCCATATCCATTTGCTAAACTATGTGTTTTCACACCATTTACCGCTTTTTGAATGCCCGATACACTTGATACGCCCATTGCATTTATATTTGGATTACTTTGTAATTGTTGCGATAACTGAGAAGCAAAAGCTTCCTTATTAGCATAGCTAGTCCCATCTTTTTGTTGCACAATCCCTGCTTGTTCTGCAGCTTTCTGTGCATAATTTTTAAATCCTTGCACTTTTTGACTCAAGTGTTTGTTCCATGCAGCCTCTTTTTCTTGTTGTGGTACATCTGCAGGTAATTGCTTCATGAATCCAGCCTTATGATTTGCTGTATATGCCTTTTTAAATGCAGCAGTGGACGCACCCACAAGTGAGTCTACTTGTCCCATATTTTGATGGCCACTCTCTAGTGTTTCTCCTTTTACTCCTTCAACTGCTTTCCCAACTTTTCCAAGTGCAAGTTGAGAAGCAAAGGCATCTTTATTTACATAGGACTTATCAAACAGGTTGTTGCCTTGCTTATCTTTCGCATCAACTGACATTGCTCCAGCCTTTGTTGCCGCTTGTTCTGCATGATTTCTAAATCCTTGAACTTTTGAGTTTAAATGGTCATTCCATTTTTTCTCTTTCTCTTCCGCTGACATGTTTTCTGGTAATTGACTCATAAACGCATCTTTATGGTCTGCCTCATATCCTTTTTGGAATGCGTTAGTTGCAGCGTTAACTAAATCTCTAGCGTTTCCATATGGTGTAGCATTTTTCTTCATATTTTGTAAATCTTGTTTTCGCTGATTTTTGAAATGAGACATTTGATCACTATTTGTTTTTGCTACTTTTTTTGCAATTTCTGCATCGGATGCACCAGGGAATGCTTGTTTTAAACGACTCGCAACTGCAGAATCAGGATTATCCGCTTTCCAATTTTCAAAATCTTTCGTAGCTAAGTCTTGTGCAATATCTTCATCTGTTAACTCTGGGTATTGTTCTCCATTTAACCCTTTATACGTATCTAGACCTTTCTTCACACTAGAACCAATATGCTTCCCAGCACTAGTAACTCCTTCAAGTCCAGCTGCCAATGTTCTTCCTGTTACAGCACCAGGAACTCCACCTGCTTTACTTCCAGCAAATGTTCCTACTGCCATTCCTTCTGGTCCAAGTCCTGCGCCCACTGCTAATCCTGCGAGTCCACCCGTTGCTTTTCCAACCATGCTTCCAATTTGACCTGCTTTTAACATACGAGCTGCACGAGATGTTGTACCTATATCTGTTCCTAAATTGGCTCCCAACGCATTTTTAGGATTATCAGCATCTTCTTTTTTATCTTCCTCGCCTTCTTTTCTAGCTTTTGTCTTCTCTTTATTACTACGATGGTCATCACGTATTCCTTTAATGATGCCCGCCATACTTGCTAAGGCACCCATTCCAAGTATCGTACCTGCTCTATTTACTGCTCCCACCGTATTTGTACTTAAACCAATGAATCCTTTTACAATTTCGCCTATAGGAATAAACATAGCAAATAAGATTAATTTAATAATCGTATTATCTGATTTGCCTACTAGTACAAAAATCAACCATATAGTAATCGCATGGATACCTTGGATAAGTACTGTACCAACAAATTCACGCATCCAATATAGAGTTTGTTGTTTCTTTTGAGGAAATAACCACATACCAACCATAATCGGCCCCATTAACATCAAAATATAAAGGGATACCGCTCGCATTAAATAGAAGAAGTTTGCCCAAAGTGACAATCCAACTTCAATCAACATCGCAAAAATTTGAAATAAATAATCATCCTTATTTTTATCCATAGACAATTGGGCAATTGTCTGACCTGGTTTAAAAACATCTAGCGATTGTTCTCCTATTGCTCTTTTAAACTCCGATGCTACCCAAGTATTCATATCAAATATAATGTTATAGAAGAAATCTAAATGCCATATACAAATAGAAACGATCATTAAATCCTTCGCATATTCAATGATATATGTTCGATTTGTTGGATTAATGGCAGCAGCTGAATACTTTGCGCCAGCAATTACAGCACTGACTAAGACTAAAAAGGCTGCAAATTTAAACATGACTGGTAATCCCGTATTTAAAACATTCCCAGCTGTGTCATCTTTAAATAAAAAATTTAATTTTGCACTATCCCCACCAAAAATTAAATCGGGGATAGTATCAATTAATTTATAGATTGGAGAAAGAAAGGTCTTGACCATAGAAACAATTAAGCCACCAACCCATCCTATTATCTTATCAAGCATAATTTCACCTTCCTTTTCAAGGGTACGCTATTATCCTGCGTACCCTTGTACTTTCTTCATATTATTTAAAAGCTCTTGTAATACCGCTTCATTTGATTCAATGAACATCATTTCTTTATCTGATGGATCTGTTTGAATCCAAACCGAACTATCTCCTATGCGAAAAATCCCTTCACCTTTCCCTGGATTGTTGAGAATAATGTCAAGTTCTCCAGCAGTTAAGTTAAAGTTCTCTTGGATCTTTTTCTTATCAATCTTATTTTGCTCTAAGAAGAAATAAGAGAATGTAGATTGCAAGATACCACGTGCTTTCACATTTTCTAAAATACGAACAAAATCCTGACTTGCCCAACACATACCGGCATTTCTTTTACGTGAACGACGTGCTACTTTTTCTAAGAAATTAACAGTTTGTTCATAGTCGATAAACTGCCACATCTCATCCACATATAACACTTTTCGTTTGATAGCATGTTCTGGACTCTTAATCCAATGCTCCCAAATATAGTTCAGGATAACGTGGAAGGCGATTGGCTTTAAGAAACCCTCTTCTAAATGACTAATATTAAAGTTAACAACTCGTGATTCATTTAACTGTGTTTCTACACCGCGTCCAAAATTACTTTGTCCATCAAATAATGGTTTTGAACCATCACGTAAGAACGGACGAATCGCAGCAATTAACTCTTCTGCTTTCACATCGTCTCCATGGTTTTCCACTATCACATCATAAATTTCTTTTAACTCTGGCTCTGGCTTTCTCACTTGAGACTGAATTAATTGTCCGTCTATCTTCTTCACTTCATCCGTATATAGAGATGAAGGGTGAGAAGTAATACCATGTTTACTGAATACTTCACGAATCGCATCTTCTAACATTGTGCGCTGGAATACATTTAATCCTGGTTGATCAAAATCTTGTCCGCGAATAATAATGTCAAAGAATCCTAGTATTTCATTGATTTTCTCTAAAATAGGTACAAATCTTACATACTTCACGCCATCACGCTCTACGAGTTCTTTCTTGTCATATTGCTCAAGCGCTTCTAGCTCTTCATCTTTATCCGTAATCTGAAGTTCTGTTACTGCAATTGCACAAGGGTTAATAATGATATTACTTTCAGGTGAAATATTTAAGTTAATACCACCTAATCGTTTGGTGATTTTTACGAACTCTCCCTCTGGATCTATGATCATCGCATGTGTATCTGCAAGTGATGTTTCACGAGCTAGCTTCATTTTTAAGAGTAAACTTTTACCGGAACCTGAAATCCCTGTCACACCAATGTTATAGTTTGGTGGACGATAATCTGCGTTACCAAATGAATTTAAAAATTCTACTTGGCCAGTAATTTTGTTCTTTCCTATTGGTATACCACCGTTAAATCTTCCGGAACCTGATACAAAGGGAGCAAATGTACATAGAGCACGTCTATCAATATTTCGATATGTATCTTGCAGAGTATTTGGTGCACCTAGTGGCATAACCGCTTTCAAGCCACTCTTCACACGATTCCAAGTACTCGCTATTTTAAAGTGAGATGCTTGCATTTCATCTTCGATATACTCACATAAAACATCTAATTCTTTCTTTGAGTCAGCATACGCAACCGCCATGGTACTTACCATATAGGAGTCATTCTCATTAAATTGAATTTCATCCATTAAATTGTTTGTATCCTGAATTTTTGCATCTAAATCTTTTTCCTGGTCGATATTTCCACGTGTACGTTGGAAAGAAAGGTTCGAACGTAACATCGTCAGCTGCATATCTAACGATCGCATCGCTTTTGCTTTTGGCTCTTTATGAATATCAATCATGACATCAACCTCTCCAGCTGAAGTTAACATGTTCAGCCAATTGGTCTGCATCATACGAGGGTATCCATCACGTGGAATATAAAATGGACGAAAGAAAGTATTACTTCCCAAAGACTGCTTAATTACCCCATAGTCTTCTGAATCAATTTTCATTCCTTCTGGGGCAATGACATCAAACACAGTTGTTTGATTGTCTAATTGAGGCGGAACTTCTTCTTGTTCGTACCCTTCCTCCTCTAGTTCCAATTCGTCATTCTTTTCAGCTTCTAACTTCTTTTTTTCTTTTTTCTTCTTTCCAAACAATTTCATACTTATGCCACCCCATTATTTGATTTTTCAGCTTTTTCTTCCGCTAGAACTTTCTTCATTAACTCTAGTTTTCTCTCATTTGTGTCACCTGTTGAATACAGAGAGAAGTTCTCATTTTCAATTAAATCTTGGAAACGTGCTTTCACCGCTTTACGACGGTTAAACGCTACGTATAAGAGTTCTATTAATTTATCTTTCGTTAACATTTCTACACTAATTTTTGCTTTCGATAGTAGATTTCGGGAAGCATTATAGCGACGATATAATTCGTTAAACGCTTTATCTACAATCTTTTCTTCCAATTCTTCCTCTGTATCAGCTGTAATCGTACTAATATCCACTTTGTATGGATAAATTAAATATCGCTTTTGTTCATATCGAGGCTGTGAACGTTGCCAGTACTCTAAGTTGTCGATAACTTCTTGCCCATAAAGTACTGTCTCTGGTGTAAGGTCCTTCGCACCTTTCATTGTTTCTGTCATTTTTCGTACAGGATCTGTTAAATCTACAAACTTACTTTGGATATATACCTTCGTATTAAACTCTAATGTGGTTAACCATGATTCAATTTTGATATCAATCGCTTCTTGTTCCGCATTAGAAAGCAGGTAATAGTTTACTGGGTGTGCCTCAGCAATTAGGACAAACGTATCATCATGATAACGAATCATATGATTTTCAACTTCCTTAATGTCTTCTACAAAAGCACTAAAGAAATCCACATTATCCTCATCAATTTCCTCTGTAGCAGGCGTATTCTTTTTATTTTTCTTTCCATTTTTTTCAGCAGTACGTTTCTCTAACCCGCCCTGGCTTTTCCCCTTTTTCTTAGAACCAAACATCGGTTTTCCATTCATTTTCCGATAAAAGAAAAACCCTACAATGGCTACCACCGCAAAATATATCATTTCTAACATCTATAAATTCTCCTTTACCCATGTAATTGGCTCGTATCCTTTTCTCCACTTACCTTTTTCAGAACGGCTACGCATTTTGATAAGTAAATATTTATCTAAATACATGTGTTGTTTTTCTTTATAAATAAAGGCAAACGTTATTACAACTACAACTGTTGGTATTGCTAAAATTAAGCAAATAAAAAATGCTACCGCCGCATTAAAAGGTGCAAATAGCCGCCATAAGAATGGTACATATAAATAAAGGGATGCTCCGCCACCCAATAGATAAATCAATTGGCGTTTGCTCAGCACACCTAATAGTGTTTTTTGTTCCGAAGTCATATCAACAGGAACGGTTACTTTTCTCATTTTGTTTCCTCCCTTATATAAGAGAAGCTCTCCCCAAATAGAGGAGAGCTTTTACAAACTCTTATGTTAAATTTTTGTAACCCAAGAAGCGATGTCGTATGCTTTGATCATGACAAAGCCTCCAATTGCCGCACAAGCTAAACCAATCATGGCTTGTGTACGGTTTTCAGGGTTTTTACCTTGTGCACCAGATAGTTTAATAGCCGCAAATACAACGCAAGCTGCTACCCAAATTCCCCCAAAACCTATTAGTGTTGTTACAAGGGTATTCATGCTTTTTTGTACAGTGTTAGCATCTGCCCCACTGGTGTGCCCTTGAATACTCTTCGAAAAACTATTTTTTGCTAGTAGAAAATCTCCTACCGATGTTGTCATAAGTTTTGCAGACAACCAATTCAACATAATTCCTGCACCTCCGGGTGTTTTTGATCGCAAAACGCAAAAAGACCCCAATACACGCACACGTCCCCTAAGGACATGGCGCATATTGAGGTCTTCTCTTATATGCGAACTGATTAATTTTTTTATTTTATTGTAAAATCTTATTACGTTTATATTATAGCAATACGATTTTAAAAAAACAAGACTTATTTACACCTAAAAAATAAAATTGGACTTTTCGTGTTCCATTTTACTTCATTTCTTTTTATCCTCTTTGTTTGGATCGTACCATACCATTTGAATTTGAAAAATATCACTGTCTTTAAGGCCCAAAGCTAATTTATCAATACCTAAAACACAAAAAGTCATAAAAATAAAGTGTGATACATATTAGTCATGTGTAATATGTATCACACTTGTAATTCTTGTTCAACAATCGCGCCCGTTTGTTTAAGTGTAATTGTTCACAAAGCATTAAAGGAATACTTTGTCCGTTGTTGAAGAAAGAAAACGCCTCTGTCATTTTTCTTCAGGGGAATAGCCATATGTATTCTTCCGTTCATCATGACGGGTAATTGAGAATCCATTGATAGTCTAAAAAGTTTCTAGCAGTAATAAAGTCCCCTTCTAAAAGACTATGTAGCAATAGACTATTCATATGTCCAGATTTAAACACGTAGTACATTTATGCGTTTCTATACTTTACAGGCGAAATGCAAGTCAAGCGAATCGGAAATGAATTGAGCCTTGGTGTGTTTTTGCTAAAATTTATAATTGATATGCGGCTTCCAATGTTTTATGCTAATTATGCTCTTTATTGCAAATATTTCACATAAAAGGACGGGTCAACTTGAGAAAATCCAAAAAGCTAATCATTGCCGGAGTTGTAGCAGCAGTACTATTGCCCTTGGTTTATCTTCAATTAGAGACAGGAGCTGTAACAAAGAAAGTAAGCAATGTCATCTATGACAGCAAATATGGTAAGTGCGGGTTTCTTGACAAGGAATGGGACCAGTTAGAAGAAGCTGGGATCACAAGCGCCAGCATAGATGAAATGGTTGCAAATGCTTCGAGTCCTGGGGTTGTGTGTGACGACCTGGAAGACATGCTGTATGGCATTCAGAATCCAAAGTTAACGGAAGAAGAGGAAGCCGCTAAAGAAAAAAAATCTGCTAAGTTGGAGGAGGCAGCAAACCAGGCGATTGAGGAAGACAATAGTAGAATCCAAAAAGCAAGAACCTTCATAGATACTGGCCTTAAAGCCATGATTGACCCCGTGTTAGTCGATGATTTCAATATGAAGTATAGGGTTGAGGCGGATGAACATTATGCAGGGAATATTAATGTGTTTGTAGATGCCGAGCAAGAAAGCAAGCAGGGAAAAAAATTGCGAAAAGCCTTTATTCAGAAATTTGGTGACGGAGATGTGGATGCCAATTATCAAATTTTGATTTTAACTGAAGACGAAAGTGTTATTGCAAGGGTTTCATTACCTGAATTATAAAAGGAAGGGGCAGTCTGTTGCCCTTTCTTTTTGTTATTGTCTTTTTAATTGAATCTAAACTAACCTGCCCCGTTTGCTGAACAATTAGGACTTTTCGACTATGCTTCAGTAGAGGTAGTCATAGAAGTTTGCTATAACGGTAATTGTATGGTTAATTGTTTTTTCAGTTCGCTTTGCTTTCTTTTGTTGAAGAGGAGTGACATTTGAACTCTGATAGGGGCTCCTTAACCACCCTACAAAGTCAACTAAATCTTCTAATCTAATAAACTTGTAATCTTTATTTGTTTCTTCTAAGTAGGTATAAAAATGTTTTAAGGAATAACAATATGTTTTTTGAGTATTAGGTCTTTTTCCCGTTTTATCTAAATACTTTATATATTTCATAACTGGCATTACAGGGAATCCTTCTTAATCCAGTAATATATATCTTTTGTTGTTATTCTCTATAAGAACCTCTTGTACCCTCATAACACTTCACCCCTAAAAAATATTAATGCTTGGTCCAAAGACCTCACTACGCCTCCCTCTATTGGATGCGTCCTCCATCTAAAGGATACATATTGGACTATATTTTCAATATCTGTATAACTAATCTAATGTGTATAAGAAAAGAGGATATATGCTCATATATTGAACATAATATCCTCTTCTTAGTTTAGTCTACTTAAACATTCATTTCTTCTTTCAATGAGCGCCATGGTTCTATTTTTATCGATTTTGTACTTTTGTCTCTAAGCGTATACACATGTACATAATATGCTTCTTTTTTCTTTTGCATAATACAAATCAACTCCCCCTACATTCTTTATATTTTTTTAATAACAGAATAATTAAGTATGTAAAAATTACACACTTCATATAGTATCCCCTCTTATCACTTTCATATCTATTCCCCCTTCTTTCACATCTATTCACTTAATTTCATTAAATCAAAAAAACAGGTAATCGTCTGTAATCACAATTACCTGTTTTTTATCATTTATATCTACTTTTTATTTCTTAAAATCTTATTAACCTCTTCAACACTTAATTCAGCAGCCTCTGCAACCTTCTCTATAGGTACACCTACTTTAATCATGTTTTGAATTAGCTGTATTTTTGCTTCTTTTGCAGCTTTTTCTTCTGCCGTTTCTATTTCAGATATTCTATCTTTTATTTCTTTTTCTCTAGCCCAATATAAGCGTAAAAATTCCTTATCGCTACTTAAACGCTCCCAATCCTCTATCGCTTTTTTCAAAACTGGATCTTTTTCCATTGCTATCGCCTCCAGGATTGTTGTTAATCTCTCATCCTCATGCGCAGGAAATAATAATAACCAACGCGCTAAAGAATCTTCCCACGGATCCATTCGTTCTCCTTGCCATTCTTGAATCACTTTTGGAATTTCAAGAAAATGCAACTGCATATTTTCGGTAATGATGCGCTTAGATTTTATATTCATCACTGTATTAACATTATGAAACTCTTTCTCTTCTGGAAACAAAATGAAATCTACTATATTAATACAAATGGTTGGTCTTAATTCCGTGTATTTCATCCCTTGAGTCATTTGGGAATAATACATGCCTGACCAATAGAACAAAGAGCGCTCTATCATATCTTTTTTGTCTCGAACTTGAATCTCTATATTAATTTTTATACCACTATTTAACGTAGCTCGCAAATCTAAAATAGATAGTTTATCATCCTTCTGCTCTCTGGGAAGATGCGGATCATCTAAGTGCAAAGATGTAATTTCTTCATTAATAGATGATTGTAGTACTGCGTTAAGAAGCCCAATTAATATATCTTCATTTCCCTCTACTCCAAATAAACGCTTAAAAGCATAATCAACTCGTAAATTTACTAGACCCTTTTTTGCATATACACTCATGTTCTCCCTCTACCTTTCTTGTTTTAAAATTGTATTTAAGAGCATAAAAAAAAGATAGAATTACAATTCTACCTTTTTCTCCTCTATTCATCTCACCAAATATAGCTACTAGTTACTTACTATATAAGAAATATCCTCTTCACACATATTTGTCGCATTTGCAATTATCGTGATAGAAACTCCCTCATTATAAAATCGTTGAATGAGTTCCATTCTTTCTTGTTCCCTCGCTTTTTTATCTACGTCCATTAATTGTTGCATAATATCCATATACTTAATACACACCTTTCTTTTATATAAAATCCCCTCGCTAAAATGTTACGATTTATTATATTGTGCGGAAAACTGGTTTGAAAGAAGCTTGCATCGCATCATCCAAACCTTTCCCTTGAGCTGGGTTCCATGCTGCAATAATCACGTTATAGCCCTCTTTCTTTAACTCTGTTGCAAAAGCAATTAAGGCAGCTCTTACTTTTTCATTCTCTACTAAGTCAGCATCAAATGCTAAATATACATTTTCTACGCCCATATCTTTTAATACTGGCATGACGATTCTCCATGCATTTACACCTGGAATCGCAAGAACTGTCGTCCCTACTTTAGCTATTTCTTCTTTATTTAGTCTTTTAGGAAGTAAATCGGCAATCAAATCCGCCTTCATCGGCCCTTCTGTAATCATTACTGATTTTGTTTTGTGCAGTGTACCAGACTTCCAATGTTTCAAATGTGAGCTTGGTACCGCTACATGTACAGGTAGTGGATTTTCACTTCCTCCCGCACCGGTTCCTTCATTTTTGTTTGCTGAAGAGATCCATAAGTATTTTTGACCTTTATGTATCTTTACAACAACTTTTTCCCCACCGATTAATAACTCTTTATTTTTCCCTATTTCTAATTTTCCTTCATAGATACAATCACCGTTTTTTGTTATTTTCACAACATTAGGCTGTTGTACTAGTTCGGCTTGTATACCTGTAGGTCCAGATTTCACATGAACAGAGTTCTTTACTTCATCTACACGTACTTGCCAACCAACAATTTGATTATATTGGTTTCGGAACGGAATCATAATTCCTGGAAAACCTGCCATTAAACGAAGAGAAAGTTGTCCTTTCTTCATTTCATAAAAGCCAGGTATTCCCTTCCAACAATCTTTTTTGCCAATTTGTTTAAATAACTTTTCCCAAATAGTTGTGTATGTATTATCATCTTCCAACACAATTTGTTGTTTTAAAAAAGAACGATATTGACGTATCTGTACTTCTTCTTCAGTCATTTTTCTATCTTGCAGTAAATGTATATGGTGCTTCTCCTCTAACGGTAAAAATCCGATTAAATTACGATTAAATACATCTAATTCTTCGTTACTACGCTTACTATGTCCTTTTACCACATCTACATCTGGTAATTGGTATTGCTTCTTACCATTTAGATAATGGATATAACTTGGATTACTTGAATTTTTACCGTATACCCACTTACTTTCCACACGGGTACATGCTACTTTCTCCTGTGAAACATGCAGCATACAGTTTCCAATACCATTACAGATTGGGCATGGAACACGATAAAATTCCCACCAACTTCCTCTCGGATGTGCAGTTGTTAAACGAAATTGTCCTTTTTGTATGTTATAATTCATCATTTCCCACTCCTTGTATACTATTTATTATATATGGAACAGCTACTTCCATTAAACTCTTTATACCTCTATTTAGATATTCCCTTTGTTCTCCTAACGGATATACAAAAGAATATGTATCACAAACTAAATAATCGTTTCTATGTTCTTGATCTAGCAAAGCGGATTCTACATATGCTTCAAATGCTCTAGCAAACATCTCATGATTTGTAGACCAATACTTTTTGGTTCTCTTCTTATCTAACTTAATGGCTGTATCAAAGTATACAGACCCTTTCACTAGATAGGATATTTCAACAAGTTTTTCGCCTGTTTTTTTATAATGATATGCAGCTAACATTTGTGCGGTTTTCTCGAATTCTTTTTCAATTTTACGCTCCATACGCGTTTTTGTAGCTCCTGATAAAGTATCAAGCTTCCTAAACAAACTAGCATGATGTGATTCTAAAATGTTTGAAAGATTTCCTTTAAACACATCATAACTATCGATAACACTACCATAGAAATACCACTTTCTACTGTAGGCATTTTCCACGTTGATTACTCTGGCTACTTTTCCTTGTTTACAAGCATCTAACACAGCTTGCATCTTTTCCTTTATAATAGCAGGCAAGATATTCCCAATACTCTTCCCGCTTGATAAGAAAGCAAGACTACCATTTTGAAAATCATGACTACAATCATATAAGAAATGATCCAATGCATGTCCCCATTCATGACACAATGCCCCGACTCCATTATCACGAGTTAAATTAATGACTTTGGTAGAAGGTTCATAATGTGCTAATGCATTGCCGCTTCCTCTTGCACCAATCGCAAGTCCTAAGCGTCCTCCTAACCCTATATACTCAGGTGGAATTCCCAATATACGAGCTAAATCATGCAATGCTTCAGATACATGCCCAATATGCTCTTTTGCATATTGTTCTGTGCAATAATGACCGAATTGCATCCCCTTCAACCCAAACATAGCAACTACGTCTTCAGGTTTAGTAGCAATTTCTACTTCTGGTCCTTTTCTTTGCAAAGTATCTGGCAGTTTCCTACTCCAAGCAGCTGCGGATTTCTTACGAGTCGTAACCTTTTTCGTAAGTAAACCATTCCATGTTAGTTCATGTGATACACGAAGATACGTAGAATTAATACTTTTTGAATTTGTGCAAAGTGATATGAATTTCTTTCCTAATATTAATAACTCCATACCAAGTGCTTCAATAAACTCATCAAAATATTCCTCTACCATTCTTTTAAATGTGAATGTTACATTCTTATTTTTTCTAAATGCAGACCAACCATTGTTCATTTCCATTCCATAAGAGACCACAAGATCTACCCATTGTTCTGAGGTATGTACCGACTGTATATCATGCCATATTCTTCTACATGCTTGAACATATAGTTTCCTTGCAGTCGGTGTATCTACAATTGGCTTCTTATTAATTCTGCCCACTAGCAACTGCTTTAACTTTGCAACACGTGGCGGGACATCATTTTCTTTTTCATGTTCAAAAGAGAATGGAATCAATGTGTTTCGGTCCAATACATTTAGCGCCTCTACTGGAGATTCTTTTTCAATTTCAGCTAAAATTTCTAAAGAAAATGATACTAAAAATGATTCTTTTAAAGCTCGTATCTCTTTCTTTGCTCCCACTAATTTCTCACCTACATCATAACTGTATCGATTACGAACTTGTTTATCTGTTCTCACATCTTGTACCATTATGTCTTCTCCTACCTCTAAACCAAAAAGTTCAAATAAATTCATACTAAAATCCTCCCGAATAAAATAAAAGACAGAAATTCATAGTCATTTTGCACTACGGATTTCTGTCTTTCCCTCTGTCTGTACACTTCCATATAGTTATGTAAATTACTCATTACGAAACACTCACACCTGTTAAAGAGAATAGATCCTCTTTTGTCGGATTTAGTGCTTGTAACCAGCTATCTACCTCTAAGAAGTTTACTTTTTTTAATTGTTCACCTTTTTCCGCACGCTTAACCACCTCTAAACCTCCATGGTGATGCACAATCATTACAAGATCATCTTTCTTGAAAATACAATCTACATCTGCAGAGTTTATGTGGTGGTTACGTAGAATTGGTTTCCATTTCTTAATTGAATAACCTTCTACATCTAAAAAACCACGGATAGCAGTAAAGCGAAAACTCGTCCCTCTAAAACATCTTTCCATTGAACTACCCCCACTTTCACTTCGTTTAGAAGTGAGGGATTCCTAAGTAAAGAGTTCTAACGAACTCTAATTGATTAGGCTAACCCCGCAGTCCTTGCGGTTAGAAGCCTTATCGCTTCATTCTTTAGATTGATACTTGCGTTAATATCCCTATCATGGTGTGTACAACAAGAAGGACAGTCCCATTCACGTAGGTTTAGATTTTTAACGTCTTTATTTTGATATCCACAACAAGAACA
>NZ_JAKUGK010000013.1:0-73112 GCF_022663885.1 Bacillus cereus group sp. BfR-BA-01330 | reverse complement strand
AGGTTCAAATCCTGTCCCCGCAACCAAATGGTCCCGTGGTGTAGTGGTTAACATGCCTGCCTGTCACGCAGGAGATCGCCGGTTCGACCCCGGTCGGGACCGCCATTTTAATAAGGCTCGGTAGCTCAGTCGGTAGAGCAGAGGACTGAAAATCCTCGTGTCGGCGGTTCGATTCCGTCCCGAGCCACCATTTATTTTAATAAAATACGCCGGCTTAGCTCAATTGGTAGAGCAACTGACTTGTAATCAGTAGGTTGGGGGTTCAAGTCCTCTAGCCGGCACCATGTAAGTTTCGGAGGGGTAGCGAAGTGGCTAAACGCGGCGGACTGTAAATCCGCTCCTTCGGGTTCGGCAGTTCGAATCTGCCCCCCTCCACCATTTACATAGGGGCATAGTTTAAAGGTAGAACTGAGGTCTCCAAAACCTCCAGTGTGGGTTCGATTCCTACTGCCCCTGCCAAATATATTTACACAACATGGCGGTTGTGGCGAAGTGGTTAACGCACCGGATTGTGGCTCCGGCATTCGTGGGTTCGATTCCCATCAGTCGCCCCATTTTTATTTTAAAAATTACAAATAATCTAATGGATACTTACATATAATTAAGTAAGAATTCGATGGGCTATAGCCAAGCGGTAAGGCAACGGACTTTGACTCCGTCATGCGCTGGTTCGAATCCAGCTAGCCCAGCCATTTTTGCGGAAGTAGTTCAGTGGTAGAATACAACCTTGCCAAGGTTGGGGTCGCGGGTTCGAATCCCGTCTTCCGCTCCAATAAAATTTAATATGGCGGCATAGCCAAGTGGTAAGGCAGAGGTCTGCAAAACCTTTATCACCGGTTCAAATCCGGTTGCCGCCTTTTCTTTTGTGCCGATGTGGCGGAATTGGCAGACGCGCACGACTCAAAATCGTGTTCCTTCGGGAGTGTCGGTTCGACCCCGACCATCGGTATCATGAACGGCGTAATAAAAGACTCTACACCAAATGTGTAGAGTCTTTTTATGTTTTCATCACACTATAAAATAAGCAAAATGGTGTGTTGGTGAAATGGTTATAAATGATTAAGGTAAACTTATTCATTTAGTACATGCGATACAGTTGGGGAAAGCTACAAAACAATAAAGGGATAAATTTTTATTCCTTTATATAATTTCATTATTTTATAGAGAATTTCTCCAACCTGGTGACAGGAAGTTAAATCCGACGCCACCAGTAGATATTAGTACATGATCAGCTGTTAATTTCGTAATTTCTAAGAACTTCTTTTCAAACTCTTCTCTGTTGTATTTGTACATAGTTGAGTGGCATGACCACATGTGCGTTGAAGTACTCAACCAGTCTCCTAATTCCTTTAATTCAGGAAACGACTCAAATCGAATTGGTTCATCTAATTTCATGAATCTCACTTGATAGATAGTTGGGTTTAATTTTTCTCCTATTCCTTTAAAAGCATGTGATTTTTTGTCTTTTGAATGTGTCATAATTCACCCTCTATCTTTTCTTTAAATTTTTTCCTATTTTTATTATACAACAATAGAAAACAATTATGGAAATAATATAGAAATCTTTATTGGCAATATAAAAAGACTCTAACAGAAATGTTAGAGTCTTTTTGTTAAATTATACTATGTGCTTCTAAAATTCGTAATAAACGTAGGAATTCATGTATAATATAACTTGTCGAAAGAACAAAATGATAGTGATTTATATTATGTCTGTAATATGAATCAAAAATGAACTTTTTATATTTCTTTTAAAAATGTGTTGAACACACATTATATTTCATATTAATATTTTTATGTAGATTTAAAACGGGAAAGAGAGTGGAAAGTATGGGCCGTAAATGGAACAATATTAAAGACAAAAAAGCATCAAAAGATGCAAATACAAGCCGTATATACGCGAAATTTGGGCGTGAAATTTATGTGGCAGCAAAACAAGGCGAGCCAGATCCAGAATCAAACCAAGCACTAAGAGTTGTATTAGAGCGTGCGAAAACATACAATGTTCCAAGAACAATTATTGATCGTGCAGTTGAAAAAGCAAAAGGCGGTTCAGAAGAAAATTATGACGAGCTTCGTTATGAAGGATTCGGACCAAATGGAGCTATGGTTATTGTAGATACACTTACAAATAACGTAAACCGTACTGCAGCAGATGTACGAGCTGCATTTAGCAAAAACAGTGGTAATATGGGTGTGAACGGTTCTGTAGCTTACATGTTTGATGCGACAGCTGTTATCGGCCTTGAAGGTAAAACATCAGATGAAGTTCTTGAAATTTTAATGGAAGCAGATGTAGATGCACGTGACATTCTAGAAGAAGAAGATTCTGTTATCGTGTATGCTGAACCAGATCAATTTCATGCAGTACAATCTGCACTTAAAGCTGCTGGCGTTGAGGAGTTTACAGTTGCAGAATTAACAATGCTTGCACAAAGTGATGTAACACTTCCTGAAGATGCTCAAGCACAATTTGAGAAAATGGTTGATGCATTAGAAGATTTAGAAGATGTTCAACAAGTTTATCACAACGTAGACTTAGGAGAGTAATACGATAGATGACCCTTTTCGCTTAGCGGATAGGGTCTTTTTTATGAAGTTAATTAAGGTGATGAAGTATTAAAGGTATTTTGTTGTAGGTAGGGAATATGATTATAGGGATATATAAAATATTCATTATCTCTAGGAGGCTTAATATGGAACATAAGACACCAAAGCATATCGTTGCTGTAGCCGGTTATTTAACAAATGGAAAAAATGAAGTGTTATTAACAAAAGTGCACTGGCGAGCTGATACGTGGGAGTTGCCAGGAGGACAGGTAGAAGAAGGCGAAGCGCTCGATCAAGCTGTCTGTAGGGAAATAAAAGAGGAAACAGGGTTAACGGTGAAGCCTATCGGAATTACAGGCGTTTATTATAATACTTCTATGCATATTCTAGCTGTTGTTTTTAAAGTAGCATATATAAGTGGTGAAATAAAAATTCAACCTGAAGAAATACAAGAGGCTAAATTTGTTGATTTAAATGAAGAGAACATAGATGAGTATATAACGCGTCCTCATATGAAATCCAGAACGCTTGATGCAATGAGAGCAACACATTTTATTCCGTATGAAACGTGGGAAGTACAGCCGTATAATTTAATAGGAAGATTGTAAAGAAAAGAGTAGCCGATTTGAGATACATTCGAATCACTACTCTTTTTTTGTATACTGTTTAAGAAAAAGGTCAAAATAATAATAGCACTAGTATTGATTTCGGGAACGTTTGTTCTGTATAATAAATCTATATGTTATATACATTTAGATTACTAGATAGTCAAAAGTATATATATTTGTAGATGATATAATTAAAGTGTAAAGTGAAAATATAATAGTCTTAAGGGTTTCTCTTTTATTGGTTATTCGTACTTTAACATAACCTATATTCAATATTTCAGATGAATAGTAGATAAAAAAAGACTGTGATACAATACTTTTTTATCCCACTATTTGCTGGGCAGTAAGCTTGATTAATGAGGACCGATTAAAGTTTCACTTTATACCTTACAATGATGTAAGGTACGTGTAAGAGAAATCGATGGGATATTTTTTTACAACAATGTATTCTTAAAGTAAGAGTTATATGCTGTGTGGAAAAGAGGTGTTCAAGATGAAAGAACGAGTATTATCTAGGGTGAACTATCATCAAAAAGTTGCATTAAATCCAATGACTAAACTTTTTTATAAAGCCATTATATTATTATTATTGTTAAGTTGTACGTTATTATTCATTGGAAATGTAATGATTGAGAAAAGTGATATTAGTAAATTACATGTACCGGCTAAGTTAGAGGTGCCAGAATCATTAACACATGCATTTATTGCGACAGAAGATAAAAGATTTTATCATCATAACGGTTTAGATTATATAGCAATTATTAGGGCCTCTGTTGAGAATATAAAGGCTGGTGGTGTCGTGCAAGGAGGAAGCACAATTACACAGCAGCTATCTAAAAATGCCTTTTTAACGAATGAACGTACATTTTCTCGGAAGTGGAAAGAGATTTTTTATACGAAAAAAATTGAACGCACATTTACGAAGGATGAAATATTAAAATTATATGTAAGTAATATTTATTATGGAGAAGGAGCATGGGGAATTGAAAAAGCAGCAAACCTTTACTTCGGTAAAAAGGTGAACCAATTAACGTTGGCTGAAAGTGCAATGATGGCTGCTGTAGTAAAAGCACCTGCTTATTACTCACCTGCCCAAAATTATGATAAAGCAGTAGAGAGACGTAATGTCGTTTTGAGACTAATGGAGAAAGAAGGCTATATAAGCCATGATGAGTATGTTCAAGCAGTTAGTGAGAAATTGGTAATTCGTCATGATATAAAAATAGAGCAGTCGATGTTAAATAGCGCGCGTAAAAAAGCAGTAAGTTAAGAGAAGTTCCTACAGAGGAGCTTCTTTTTTTGAATAAATTGTGACAAATTGTGACACAATATCGTCACAATTATTGTGTTTTTGTAATTTATGTGAGCGTGTTCATTGCGTGACGTATATAAGTGTTGATATTATGTGTATTGTGTACAATGCTGTATACAGAATATGAATTTAAAGAGGAATGTATATGAAATCAAATAAACTCATGGCTCTTGGTATAGTTTTTTCTATCGCAGTATTAATTGTAATTGGAACAATTGCGTATAGCATCATAAATGACAAAAAAGATAAAGGGAATGAGATGTTTGCTTATTCTACGCAACAATCTTTAGGGAAAGATGATGCTCCAGTTAAGGTAGTTGAATTTGGAGACTTTAAATGTCCTGCTTGTCGTACTTGGGATGTAACAGTATTACCTCGATTAAAAGAAGAGTATATTGATAAAGGCAAAGTGCAGTTATATTTTATTAACTTCCCATTTATCGGAAAAGACTCAGATTTAGGTGCAGCAGCTGGTGAAGCAATTTATAAACAAGATAAAGATTCATTCTGGATTTTCTATGATGAGATTTATCAAAATCAAAAGAAAGATACGGAAGAATGGATTACAGAAGATTTGCTTCTTAGCATTGTGAAAGAGAAACTGCCAAAAGTTGATGTAGAGCAATTTAAGAAAGACTTACACAGTAAAGACATTAAAGAAAAAGTACGTAAAGATTCAGATCGTGCTCAAAAATTAAAAGTTCAAGGTGCTCCTTCTGTATATGTAAACGGAAATCTTGCAAATCCTGATTTTGATAGTATGAAGAAGGCAATTGATAAAGAATTGAAAAAGTGATGAGGTCTCTCATCACTTTTTCGACTTTTTTCGATAAAATTCTTGCCTCTACTTTTTTTACATGCTATACTATTTTACATAAGTTATTCTAATATCTTATATGTAATTCATATTTGCGGGTGTAGTTTAGTGGTAAAACAAGAGCCTTCCAAGCTCTGGTCGAGAGTTCGATTCTCTTCACCCGCTCCAAATTTTATTAAAAGTTTTTCTATAAATTGTGATCAACGCAGTGTTTCGTTTCCGAGATAAACGAGGCATTGCGTTTTTTAATGTTTGAAAAATATAATTACATGCGAAAATAGAAGTAAATGATAGTATTCCAAACGTGAATTACTAACCAATAGAGTGGTTACATAAGGGGTGGATTCATCTGAGGAGGCGATTAAGAGTGGATTTTGAACAATTAAAGCAAGATGTAATTGCGTATAGTAAAACAATTGGCATAGATAAAATAGGCTTTGCGAGCGCTTCTCCTTTTGAGGAATTAAAGCAGCGCTTAATCCAGCAACAACAATTAAATTATCAATCTGGATTTGAAGAGCCTGATATAGAGAAGAGAACGAATCCGCAACTGTTATTACCGGGTGCTAAATCAATTATTGCGATTGCTTTAGCATATCCTTCAAAATTAAAAAATGCACCATTAAGTAAGCGTGGAGAACGCCGTGGGATTTTTTGTCGTGCTTCTTGGGGACAAGATTATCATCTTGTTTTACGAGATCGTTTGCAAAAATTAGAGGCATATTTAATTGAAAAACTTCCCGATATAGAAGTGAAGTCCATGGTTGATACAGGTGAATTAAGTGATCGAGCTGTATCAGAGCGTGCTGGTATTGGATGGAGCGGTAAAAACTGCTCTATTATTACACCTGAATTTGGTTCGTACGTATACTTAGGGGAAATGATTACAAATGTTCCATTCCCGCCAGATAAGCCGATAGAAGATCAATGCGGAGGCTGTACGAAATGTATCGATATTTGCCCTACCGGTGCTTTAATACAGGGGGGACAGTTAGATTCGAAGAAGTGCATTGCGTTTTTAACACAAACGAAAGGATTCCTACCTGAAGAATATCGCGATAAAATAGGAAATCGCATATATGGATGTGATACGTGTCAGACTGTTTGTCCGAAAAACAAAGGAATGGATTTTCATAATCATCCTGAGATGGAGCCGGATCCTGAGCTAGTTAAACCATTATTAACGCCACTTTTAACAATTAGTAATCGTGATTTTAAAGAGAAATATGGGATTATGTCAGGGTCATGGAGAGGGAAAAAGCCACTGCAAAGAAATGCGATTTTAGCATTAGCACATTTTAAAGAAGCATCGGCAATTCCAGATTTAATTGGTGTTATGAAAGATGACCCAAGACCGGTACTACGCGGAACGGCAGCATGGGCACTTGGGAAAATTGGCGGAGATGGAGTAGGCGAAGCGATTGAGAAAGCGATGGAACGTGAGAAAGATGAAGAAGTGCTTCATGAAATGAATCGCGGGCTTGAATTGTTAGCACAGAAAAAAGAGTAGATAATATTTCCCTTTTTCATATTGTAATATGGGAGGGAGACAGAATGGTTGTAAAAACGAAGATTGAAAACCAAGTACAACAATTTTTAGCATATATAACGGAGAAAAGAACGAATGTGGATGGTATTGCTGAGGATTTACTACAAATGGCACTGAGAAAGAAACAATTGTTTCAAAGGCGTAGTGCACATATAGTGAAAGCAACTGCGGATGTTTCTTTCATTAGACAATTAAATAGTAATGACCATCAAGAAATTGATTATCAAATACATTTTAAATATTTAATTAAGCATAAAGAATTATTTTATATTGAAGAGGAACAATTAAAACGAAGAGTTTGTTTAAATAATAGTCGAATTATAGGCGATTCTGCTATTGAAGTGTCAGAAGAAATTAGAATGGGTGAGACATTAGAAAGGGATATTACGAAAGAGAAGTACGGTTCTTATCAGTATAATCGTTTAGAGGCAGTGAAATATGCAGAGCGTTGGTGGGATGACCGGAATCCTATGTATCGTAATTTCCCTGATAATTGTACGAATTTCATTTCTCAATGTCTTCATACTGGAGAAGTACCTATGAACGGGTATCCTAATATTCGTAAAGGATGGTGGCAAAGGGAGAATCAGTGGAGTTGGAGCTGGGCTGTTGCACATTCTTTTTATTGGTATTTGTCAGGTGCTACAACAGGACTTCGAGCAGAGGCGGTAGAGAGGCCAGAAGAACTTATTCTTGGAGATGTCATTGCTTATGATTTCGAGGATGACGGAAGATGGAATCATACGACGATTGTAGTAGCAAAAGATGCAGATGGTATGCCGCTTGTAAATGCACATTCAGCGAATAGCCGTCGACGTTATTGGAACTATGAAGACTCTAGTAAATATACACCACAAATGAAATATAAATTCTTTCATATTATTAATGGGTAGAGATTTTTCGCTCAAGTGGTATAATACGTAGTAGACAAAAAACAGAGGTGAATATCGCGTGGGAGTACATGTTGTTTTATATCAGCCAGAAATTCCAGCAAATACAGGGAATATTGCTCGTACTTGTGCAGCAACTGGAACAGAATTACATTTGATTAGACCGCTTGGATTTTCAACGGATGATAAAATGTTAAAGCGTGCAGGATTAGATTATTGGCAGCACGTAAAAATTACGTATTATGATTCAATTGAAGAATTTTATGAAAAAAATAAAGACGGTGAATTCTTCTATTTAACAAAGTATGGCGAGAAAGCTCATACAGCGTTTGACTATAGCAAGCGTGAGAAGGATTACTATTTTGTATTTGGAAGAGAAACAAACGGCTTACCAGCTAATGTAATCGAAGAAAACTTTGATCATTGTTTACGTATTCCAATGACAGATAAAGTACGTTCATTAAATTTATCTAATACAGCAGCAATTTTAATTTATGAAGCGTTCCGTCAACAAAATTACCCTGGATTAGATTTAGAAATCGTTTATTAAAAGTCGCCATATGGCGACTTTTTTTTATAAAATAAAAATAATATATAATCATACATTTAAAAGAGAGGACATAATCATATAGAATGGGATATATGATTAAAAATAGATAAGACGGGTTGAGATAAATATGAAGGAAGAATATAGTAATCAAAATACCTTTTTAAGTATGATAGATATGGATTTAATTAGACAAGGATTATTACATGCTATTCAAGATTTAGTATTCATATTGAAAGTTATTGATAATGAAACGTTTCAATATATGTATGTGAATAAAATAGGAATGGATTATGCTAGGTTAAGCGAAGAGTGCTATGGAAAAACTTTTGCAGAAGTATTACCAAAAGATATAGCGGGGATATTGCAAAGGCAATATGCAAAAGTAGTGAGAGAAGCGAAAGCACACACCTTTTGTGATGTAGTCAATTTACCAAAAGGTGAGATACATTATGAATCTTCACTTAATCCTGTCTGCGACGAAGAAGGAATATGTCAATTTGTTATTTGCATTACAAGAGATATTACAGCTCAAATTGAGGAGAAGACAAAGATAGAGGAAAAACAAATGTTATTTAAGTCGTTACTGGAATATAATAATGACTCAATTATATCTATAGATTCTATAGGGAGAGTTACATATGCAAATCCGGCAACGTATGAAATATTTGGATACCGGTATGAGGAATTAAATAATAAATTTATTTTTGAATTCATTAATAAAGAATATGAAAAAGATTTTCAAATTATATTTAAGGGATCGATGCAAGGAAAAGCAAAACAAATTGTTTCAAAGAAATATGTTCATAAAGAAGGGTACGAGCTATATATTTCTTTGAGAACTATCCCGATTATTGTGAACGGTGAAATTGTTGGGATTTATATTGTTACGAGAGATGTTACAAGGCAAGTATTAAACGAAATGCGAACAGAATATTTAGCTTACTATGACCAGTTAACGGGATTAATGAATAGAATTTCATGTACAAATAAGTTAAATACTTTTTTAAATGAGAGTGTAAATTTTGCGCTTGTATTTATAGATTTAGATGAGTTTCATCGTATTAATGATACATTTGGTCATAAAGAGGGAGATAAAGTATTACAAAAAGTTACAGAATGTTTAAGCAATCTAAAAATAGAAGGTATGCACTTATTTAGAGAACACGATGATCAATTTGTTATGTTGATAGAAAATATAAAGAAAGAATATGTAGAGGAAGTTGCAAAAAGCATACTGAAAAATATTAGTGAATATTTTGTAATCGAAGAAGAAGATGTATATTTAAGTGCATCAATTGGAATTGTAATGGCTCCAGCAGATGGAGAAGATGAAAAAATACTATTTCAGAGGGTCGATGCTGCTTTAGAAAAAGCAAAAGAAAAAGGAAAAGGACATTATCATTTTTATTGTAGTGGATTAGACTGTGAGCGTGAACAAAGGTTTATAATAGAAAACCAGTTACATCGTGCTATAGAAAAAAATGAATTTTTCTTATATTATCAGCCACAAATTAATATTGAAACGAAAAAAATAGCTAGTATGGAAGCTTTAATAAGGTGGGAGAATAAGGAATTAGGATTTGTTTCTCCAAACCAATTTATTCCGTTGGCAGAAAGAACAGGATTTATTATTAAGCTCGATGAATGGGTAGTAAATCAAGTGTGTCAGCAACTGCGCGAATGGTTAAATAAAGGATATGAAGTGGTCCCAATTGCGGTTAATATTTCAGCTAGACACTTTCGTTCTATTACATTAATAGAGATGATTACACGGGCTTTAAATAAGTACAATGTATCAGCTCATTTATTAGCGATAGAGGTTACAGAAGGAGCTCTTATACATAAAGATATATCAAAGAGAGTGTTACTACAATTAAAAGAACAAAATTTAAAGATTCATTTAGATGATTTTGGAACAGGCTATTCATCTTTAAGTTATTTAAAAACATATCCAATTGATACTTTAAAAATTGATCGTTCTTTTATGGAAGGTATACATATAGATGAACGTGATACGAATATTACAGCTGCAATTATTCATTTAGCTCATACTTTAGAATTGAATATAATTGCAGAAGGAGTAGAAAAAAAGGAGCAAATACAGTTTTTGAAAGAAAAGAATGTGAAGCTTGTACAAGGTTATTATTATAGCCGACCACTATCCAAATATGATATGGAAAATATGTATTATAAATAAAAAAATGATGTGCTAAAAGCACATCATTTTTTATGTGTACCTGGTTTGTCATTGTAACCGGATGTAAAAATAGCTGTAAGAAATGTGAGTGATACACCTAAAATTAATAATAATTTCATACTAATATCCTCCTTACTGTTTTCGGTTTATGAGTTTTATTTATTATCCAAAATGTATGTAAGGTTCTTAGAAGAAAAGAATTTATTTATAATGAATAGCAGTGTAAAAATGTTAATACCTATATTATACAGAATTTTCTTTGAATTTTGGAGAGAATTTTAGCGTGCTATTATATATTTCGTTTTGATTTAAAGAATGTTTAAGGACATCCTAGCATACCTTTTATAATAATCCGATTGAACAAGGAGATGGGGGAGGAGCTATAATGGATATTCTAAAAAAGATTGAACAGCATCGAGCAGCAGAAGAACGTTTACAATGGGAAGGTACGTTTGCGGAGTATTTGGAGCTTGTGAAAGAAAGACCATGGGTGGCTCAAACAGCACACTCTCGCATTTACAATATGATAAAAGACGCTGGAATTGAAGAAGTTGATGGTAGAAGAAAGTATAACTTCTTTAGTAATCAGCTCTTTGGATTAGAGGATGCTCTAGAACGTCTTGTAGAGGAATATTTTCATCCATCTGCAAAACGATTAGATGTTAGAAAAAGAATTTTATTATTAATGGGTCCTGTTAGTGGAGGGAAATCAACGTTAGTTACAATGTTGAAACGAGGATTAGAAACATATTCAAGAACAGATCGCGGAGCAATTTTTGCAATTAAAGGATGCCCAATGCACGAGGATCCACTGCATTTAATTCCACATCATTTACGAGATGATTTCTTTAATGAGTATGGGGTTAGAATTGAAGGGAATTTATCACCACTAAATGTCATGCGTTTAGAGCAAGAATACGGATCAAGAATTGAGGATGTAGTTGTAGAGCGTATTTTCTTCTCTGAAGATCGCCGTACAGGGATTGGTACATTTAGCCCGTCTGATCCAAAATCACAGGATATTGCAGATTTAACAGGTAGTCTGGACTTTTCTACGATTGCAGAATATGGTTCAGAATCAGATCCGCGTGCGTATCGATTTGATGGAGAATTAAATAAGGCAAACCGAGGAATGATGGAGTTCCAAGAGATGTTAAAATGCGATGAGAAGTTTTTATGGCACTTATTATCGCTTACGCAAGAAGGGAATTTCAAAGCGGGAAGATTTGCGCTTATTTCAGCAGATGAATTAATTGTAGCGCATACGAATGAAACAGAGTATCGCTCATTTATAGCAAATAAGAAAAATGAAGCATTGCACTCAAGAATTATTGTAATGCCAGTTCCTTATAATTTACGAGTAAGTGAAGAAGAACATATTTATGAAAAAATGATTCGTGAAAGTGATGTATCGAATGTTCACATTGCACCACACACACTTCGCGTTGCAGCAATGTTCACTATTTTAACTCGTTTAAAAGATCCGAAGCGTCCGGATATTGATTTAATTAAAAAGATGCGTTTGTATGATGGAGAAACGGTAGAAGGTTATAATGCGATTGATGTAGAAGAATTACAACGCGAATATCAAGATGAAGGTATGAAGGGTATTGATCCTCGTTATGTCATTAACCGAATTTCGTCTACAATCATTCGAAAAGAGGTACCATCTATTAACGCGTTAGATGTACTTAGATCTTTAAAAGATGGGCTAGATCAGCATCCATCCATTAGTAATGAAGACCGTGAACGTTACATGAACTTCATCTCATTAGCGAGAAAAGAATACGATGAAATCGCGAAGAAAGAAGTACAAAAAGCGTTTGTTTATTCATATGAAGAATCAGCTAAGACGCTTATGGATAATTACTTAGATAACGTTGAGGCGTACTGCAATAAATCGAAATTACGTGATCCGTTAACAGGAGAAGAAATGAGTCCAGATGAAAAATTAATGCGCTCAATTGAAGAGCAAATTGGAATTTCAGAAAATGCTAAGAAAGCGTTCCGTGAAGAGATTTTAATTCGCATTTCTGCTTATGCCCGTAAAGGAAAACGCTTTGATTATAATTCACATGAACGTCTTCGTGAAGCGATTCAGAAAAAACTATTTGCTGATTTAAAAGATATAGTGAAAATTACAACATCAACGAAAACGCCGGACGAAAATCAGCTTAAGAAAATCAATGATGTTGTTGCGCGTTTAATTGATGAGCATGGTTATAATTCTTCTTCAGCAAATGAATTACTACGCTATGTAGGTAGCTTGTTAAACAGATAGTTTGATAACAAAACGCTGTCTCTTGTATTTTGCGGGACAGCGTTTTATTATCCGTTCATATGTGTATAAAGTGTCATACCTTGTCCAAATGTAATAAATTAAGATGCAATTTTATGAATTTATTGTCAATTATTTTTACAATATGCATATGATAGAGTAACCAACCATTCATACGAAAAAAGCCAACACAATACAATATGTTGCAAATTAAAAATGTGTGCAACAATGCATTGTGTTTCTTTCTTATCAGTGGCTGAATATTTCTTTCTATTTATGTGAGTGGCAAAATTTTGTTTAGGATGCTCGGGGTATTGTATGAAAAACGTTATAAATGTTTATGGGATGATTTTCTGTGGGCAGTTACCTTTCAAATATTCTAGCTTGCATATTACAGAACAAAATTTATAGATTGCTGTTCATACAGGAAGACAATTACAGTAAGGAGGGAAAGGAATGGGCGAAGAAAATCAACCAAATTATACGATTTCACAGGAAAACTGGTCCCTCCATCGCAAAGGATATGACGACCAACAGCGCCATCAAGAAAAAGTACAAGAGGCAATTAAGAATAATTTACCCGATCTTGTAACAGAAGAAAGTATAGTTATGTCTAATGGCAAGGATGTTGTAAAAATACCAATTCGTTCTCTAGATGAATATAAGATTAGATACAATTATGATAAAAATAAACATGTTGGGCAAGGAAACGGTGACAGCAAAGTTGGTGATGTCGTTGCGAGAGATGGATCAGGTGGTCAAAAACAAAAAGGGCCAGGAAAAGGGCAAGGAGCAGGAGATGCAGCTGGGGAAGATTACTATGAGGCTGAAGTCTCTATTTTAGAATTAGAGCAAGCGTTTTTCAGAGAGTTAGAACTGCCTAATTTAAAGAGAAAAGAAATGGATGAAAACCGGATTGAACATGTTGAATTTAATGACATTAGAAAAACAGGATTATGGGGAAATATTGATAAGAAAAGAACAATGATATCCGCATATAAACGAAATGCGATGGGTGGTAAAGCATCTTTTCATCCGATTCATCAAGAAGACTTAAAGTTCCGCACTTGGAATGAAGTGTTAAAGCCAGATTCAAAAGCTGTTGTATTAGCGATGATGGATACGAGTGGATCGATGGGAATATGGGAGAAATATATGGCACGTAGCTTCTTTTTCTGGATGACAAGATTTTTACGCACAAAGTATGAAACAGTTGATATTGAATTTATTGCTCATCATACAGAAGCGAAAGTCGTTACAGAAGAAGAATTTTTCTCAAAAGGAGAAAGTGGCGGAACAATATGTTCTTCCGTATATAAAAAAGCATTAGAACTTATCGATAATAAATATTCACCTGACCGCTATAATATTTATCCATTCCATTTTTCAGATGGTGATAATTTAACATCAGATAATGCTAGATGTGTAAAACTTGTTGAAGAGCTAATGAAGAAGTGTAATATGTTTGGGTATGGGGAAGTGAACCAGTATAACCGCCATAGTACACTCATGTCAGCCTATAAAAATATTAAAGATGATAATTTCAGATATTATATTTTAAAGCAAAAAGCAGACGTATTTCATGCGATGAAAAGCTTTTTTAGAGAAGAATCAGGTGAGAAAATGGCATAACCTCTTTTAAAGAGGTTCTTTTTTTGTAAACTTTTTATTTTTTCAGTTGACAATGATAATGAAAATCATTATCATTTATTCGAGAAATGATTACATTTCGAAGGAGATGTAAAGTTGAAACAAAATAAAAGAAAACGTATAAATGCAATGATTATAGCGGCGGCGTTATCACTTCCGTTTGCTGTGTATTCAACACCTGCTTTAGCGGCAGTAGCAATTGAGGCGAATAAAACTGGACAAGGTTTAGAAGATGGTACATATGACGCTGTTATTAAAGCGTATAAAGATAAAACGAATGAAGAGTCTATGGCAGCTGTCTATATAAAGGATCCGAAATTAACAATTGAGAATGGAAAGAAAATTGTAACAGCAACGTTAAGTGATAGTGATTTCTTTCAATACTTGAAGACAGAGGATATTCACACTCCAGGTGTGTTTCATGATGTGAAAGTAATATCAGAAGACAAAAAGAAAAATGGAACGAAAGTGATTCAGTTTGAAGTAGGGGAATTAGGAAAAAGGTATAATATGCGAATGCATATTTATATTCCAACAATGGCCTATGACAATAAGTACCAAGTACAGTTTGAAGTAAATACATTGAATTTAGAGAACAATGTTCCAGAAAAACAAAAGGAAAATAAAGAGGAGCAACAAGATGAAAACGGAAATGTAATATTAGATAAGCAATTACAAAAATATATTAATAAATATAACTTAAATAGAGATAATGTAGATGCGCCAATCACAAAGAAAGATTTATTACAAATTAAAACTTTATCCATTTATTCAGGTAAAGGAATAAATAAAATAACTGGTTTAGAGTATATGACAAACTTAGAGAAGTTGACGTTACGAGAGTCTAATGTAAAAGACATATCAGCCATCTCGAAGTTGAGAGGTTTGAAGTACGTTGATTTAACGTCTAATTCAATTGAAAGTATTCACCCAATTGAGCAGTTAGAGAATATTAATATGCTTTTTTTAAGAGATAATAAAATTTCTGATCTTACACCATTAAGTAAAATGAAAAAAATTAAAACATTAGATTTAATCGGTAATAACATTAAAGATATCCAGCCATTATTTACATTATCAACTATGAAACAATTATACTTAGCAAATAATCAAATCAGTGATCTTACGGGAATTGATCGATTAAATAATGTGGAACTATTATGGATAGGGAACAATAAAATTAATAATGTTGAATCTATTAGTAAAATGAGTAATCTTATTGAACTAGAAATTTCTGATAGTGAAATAAAAGATATATCACCATTATCTCAATTAGGAAATTTACAAGTGCTGAATTTAGAAGAGAATTATATCTCTGATATATCGCCGTTGAGCACTTTAACAAATTTACATGAGATAAATCTTGGAGCTAATGAAATTTTTGACGTAAGGCCTGTTGAGGAATTAGGTAAGCGAATTTCAATTGACATTCAAAGACAAAAAATCTTTTTAAATGAAGCAAGTGTAGATGAAGAAATAAAAATCCCAGTATACAACCTTAAAGGAGAGCCACTTCAAAATATTAATCTACAAAGTGAGGGGGCTACTCTGAATAACGGATTTATAAAATGGAATAGTCCTGGAGAAAAAATATATGAATTTAAACTAGATACTAATTCTACTGAAAGTAAAATAAGATTTAATGGCACGGTTATACAGAATATAGTTGAAAAACAAAAAGAAAGTCAAAATGTAATTCTCGATAAAACTTTACAACAACATATTAATAAAGAGAATTTAGGTAGAGAGAATGTAAACGCTCCTATCACAAAAGAAGATTTATTACAGATTAAAAAATTAGAGATACTTAAAGAAAAAGGAAATGAGATAAAAGATATAACAGGTTTAGAATACATGACGAATTTAGAAAAACTTACTTTAGAAGGAGTAGGCCTGAAAAATATTGAGTTCATCTCAAACTTGAAACAATTGAATAATGTGAATGTATCTCATAATCAAATTGAAGATATAACACCACTATCTTCATTGGAAAATTTACAGTGGTTAAATCTTGCGGACAATCATATTAAAGATGTAACGGTTATTGGTTCCATGCTAAACTTATTTAGCTTAAATTTAGCTGGAAATGAGATTCGTGATGTAAGGCCGTTAATACAATTAGGTCAGTGGTTTACAATTGATGTTGGAAGACAAAATATCATTTTAAATGATGCAAAAATAAACGAAGAAATTCAAGTTCCTGTATATGATTTAGAAGGAGAAAGTATTGAAAATATTCAATTGGTAAGTGAGGGAGGGACGTTTAATAACGGAGTAATAAAATGGAGTACCCCAGGTGAAAAGGTGTATAAATTTGATTTAGATTCTGATGAAATTAGCATAAGGTTTAACGGAACGGTAATCCAAAATATAGTTGAAAAAGAAGAAGTGACAGAACCAACAAAAGAAGTTGAAGAAGCGAAAGAAGAAGTAAAAGAGCCAACAAAAAAAGTTGAAGAAACGAAAGAAGAAGTGAAAGAACCGATAAAAGAAGTTGAAGGTACAAAAGAAGAAGTGAAAGAACCGGTAAAAGAAGTTGAAGGTACAAAAGAAGAAGTGAAAGAACCGGTAAAAGAAGTAAAAGAGGAAGTAAAAGAGCCAACGAAAGAAGTTGAAGAAGCGAAAGAGGAAGTGGACGAGCCAACAACAGGAGTTGAAGGATCGAAAGCGGAGGTAAAAGAAACAGGAAAAGAAATTGAAGGTTCAAAAGACACGGTAAATCAATCAGCAGTAGTCCAAGAACAAAACGTGAATAATCAAGTTGTGAAAGAAAATAAACCAGCTGTTAATAAGCAAGAAGAAAGTAAGAAATCATTAGGAGCAACAGGTGGACAAGAGAATACATCAACATTACTTTCAGGCATAGCGTTAGTTCTTTCAGCACTGAGTATGTTTGTATTTAGAAAGAGATTATTTAAGAAATAAAAAACGTTTTATCTTATTATAACGTAAGATGATTATATGAGTTTTGAGAAGACATTATCATGGCGATTTCATTTTGAAATATGCTTATGGTGATGTCTTTTTTAGAAGGATATAAATGGAAAAGGTGTGAATATATTAGTGAAGGAGGAGAGGTTATGTATGTCAGTTCTATTTTGAAAATTGAAGAGGTGGCAGCATTTATTGCGAATATGAATAAAGATGCTACTCATCATGTTGGCTATTGTGGAGATGAGAAAGAGGAGTTGTTACAGACAATTATTCATGATTTTTCAGATATAGGCTGGGAACAATCTTTTGTTGCTACTTATGAGAATAATAATTTAATAGGTTTATTAGGATTTGATGTGGATGAAGTAAAGAAATGTGCAGAGATATGGGGGCCGTTTATTATCGCAGAGAATTGGGAAGAAGTTGCTTTACATATGTGGAAGGAACTTATAGAAAAGCTGCCTTTTCATATTGAGAGATTTTATGGTTTTTATCATGTGGAAAATAATAATTGTGCCCGTTTAATGAGGAATTTACATGCAAAAGAACAAGGTCGACATAGTATTCTCGTTTTAAATAATATTGTGGAGCACCGTATTATATGTAATGTAGAAGAGGCTTTATCACAAGTGTTTGAGCAGTTTATCGCTTTACACAATCATGTGTTTTCTAATACGTATTATGACGGAAACGAAATTATTGAACGTTTAAGTAATACGAATAAATTATTTGTAAGTATGAAGAATGATAAGTTAGAAGGTTATGTATATGTGGAAGTAAATCCAGAGTTTCAAGAGGCGAATATCGAATTTATTGCAACCGCTGAAAATAGTAGAAGAAAAGGTGTCGGAGAGCGGTTATTACAAAAGGCAATTCAGTATATTATTTCCTTCCAAGGAATGAAGGAGATAGAATTATGTTTGAATACGAATAATGATCGTGCGATGAAATTGTACAAGAAAGTAGGATTTGAGGAGAAGGCATGTTTACAACACTATATAATAGAGTGAAAACCCATTCGTATGAAAATTATATTTCATACGAATGGGTTTTATTAATCTACTTTTCCCTCAGTTGTTACGGATTCAGAAGTAATTTGAGGTGCTAATCGTTACATAACCTTTTTTATTTTTTGAGATACTTCTTTTGTTTGCAAATTAACATCTTCTTTTCGCAGCTCCTTAAAGAGCGAAATGACCATAAGAACGACTACGATAGAAAATGGTAGTGCTGCGATGATAGCTGCGATTTGTAGTGCATTTAATCCTCCAGCTTGTAATAAAATAGCGGCAATTATCGCGATTGTTAATCCCCATATAAGTTTTAAACTATTTTTCGGTGATAAGCTTCCGTTACTCGTTTGCATTGAAACAACAAATGTTGCTGAATCGGCAGAAGTAACGAAAAATGTGGCTACTAAAATTAACCCGATAATCGTTAAAAATGTAGAGAATGGTAGATGTGAAATAACAGCAAATAATCCAATCTCTGTACCATTTTTTGCAATTTCATCAGCTATTCCAAGCGATTGGAACATTTCCATATGAATTGCGGTACCACCAAATACTGCAAACTAAAATGTACAGATAAGAGTTGGGACTAATACAACTCCAAAAATAAATTCTTTTATTGTACGCCCTTTAGAAATACGTGCGATAAATGTGCCGACGAATGGAGACCAAGAAATCCACCATCCCCAATAGAAAATAGTCCAGTTTTCAATCCAAGAAGAAGATTTTTCATTAAATGCTCCTAAATTTAATCCCATACTAGGCAAAGCTCCAATATAAGAACCGAGTGTAGATGTGAAATATTTCATAATAAATACGGTTGGCCCTAAAAGTAAGAAAGAGATGAGTAAAATACCTGCAAGAGAGAAATTCAAGTTACTCAAATATTTAATCCCACGATCTAAGCCAGTTTGTGCACTTGTTAAATATAAAACAGCGAAGATAGCTATAAGTACGAGCTGGGTAAGTAAAGTGTTATGAATGGAAGGGAATAAATAGCTTAATCCTCCAGCAATTTGTTGAGCACCAATCCCAACAGATGGTACAATGCCAAACACTGTGGCTAAAACAGCTAAAATATCAACTGTTTTTCCAATACGAGAATTTTTCGATCGATTAAATAATGGAGTAACTGTAGCCCCAATTGTGCTACCTTTTTGTTTGCGGAATGTGAAATATGCAATTGTTAAAGCGACCATTGCGTATAGTGACCACGGAAAGAGTCCCCAGTGGAAAAATGAATATTGCATAGCGAGTTTGGCGCTTTCTTCTGTACCTGCTTTTCCTGTTAACGGATCTGTAAAATGTGAAATCGGTTCAGCGATTCCATAAAAGAGGAGTCCAATTCCCATTCCTGCCCCAAACAACATGGATAGCCAAGATGGATAATTATATTTTGGCTTTTCTCCATCTTTGCCAAGACGAATAGAACCGTACTTGGAAAATGCTAAATAAGCAGCCAAAATAATCATTGTAGTCATAAGTAGAGAGTAAAACCATCCAAATTTATTGAGGATAAATGAGTTTAAAGAAGATGTAACACTTTGTAAATCGTAGCCTTGTATCCAACTTGCTGGGGTAATTCCCCATATAATGAATAATGTTGTTAGCAAGAAGGAGATATAAAATACACTGTTTTCTTTTTTTATCATAGAATCCCACCCTTATTTAATAAAGTTAACAATTATAATAATCATAACAATTAAGTTTTTAATTGTAAAAAAATTCCCTTTTTATAATGTGAAAGGATGTAATTTGTTTTAGGGAGGTAAAGAGCAATGCGTTCACGATATGTACAAATTATAGGAAGAAATAATATGAAATATTGCATTTTATATTGTTACATCCAGATTTTATGTTAAATTCTTGAATGGAATATTAAAATAGGGGGTCAGGATATGAACAAGAAATCAAAGATCAATAAAGTGATGCTTAGCATTAGTACAATGGCTTTATCGTTAGGCGCACTTCAAACTCATGCAGCAGCGGAAGAAAAAGTACCGTATAACGTGTTAAAAACGAAACCGGTTGGAATTGAAAAGTCGGTAGATGAAGTTGGACATATTTCAAAAGTTGATGAAACTTTATCATTTCAAGAACGTTTAAAAGTAGGAGATTTTTCACAGCGACCAGCATCTATTACGAAGAAAACTGCAGTAAAGCAGGTTAAAGAAAGCTATTCAATGGCTGATTTAAACAAAATGAATGACCAAGAATTAGTTGAAACGTTAGGCAGTATTAAATGGCACCAAATTACAGACTTATTCCAGTTTAATGAAGATGCAAAGGCTTTTTATAAAGATAAAGGAAAAATGCAAGTCATTATAGATGAATTAGCTCATAGAGGTAGTACATTTACGAAAGATGATTCAAAAGGAATTCAAACGTTTACTGAAGTGCTGCGTTCAGCTTTTTATCTTGCATTTTATAATAGTGAATTAAGCGACTTAAATGAAAGAAGCTTCCAGGATAAATGTTTACCTGCTTTAAAAGCAATCGCAAAAAATCCAAACTTTAAGCTTGGTACAGTTGAACAAGATACAGTCGTATCTGCGTACGGTAAATTAATTAGTAATGCTTCAAGCGATGTTGAAACGGTTCAATATGCATCGAATATTTTAAAGCAATACAATGATAATTATACTACTTATGTAAATGATCGAATGAAGGGACAAGCAATATACGATATTATGCAAGGTATTGACTATGATATACAGTCGTACTTAACTGAGGCTCGTAAAGAAGCGAATGAAACGATGTGGTATGGAAAAGTAGATGGGTTTATTAATGAAATAAATCGTATTGCTCTTCTAAATGAAGTAACGCCAGAAAATAAATGGCTCGTTAATAATGGCATTTATTTTGCTAGCCGTTTAGGGAAGTTTCATATCAATCCAAATAAAGGATTAGAGGTTGTTACACAAGCGATGCATATGTACCCGCGCTTAAGTGAACCGTATTTTGTTGCGGTAGAACAAATTACAACAAATTATAATGGTAAAGATTATAGCGGGAATACAGTAGATTTAGAGAAAATACGTAAAGAAGGAAAAGAGCAATACTTACCAAAAACGTATACATTCGACGATGGATCAATTGTGTTCAAAACAGGAGATAAAGTATCAGAAGAAAAAATTAAGAGACTATATTGGGCTGCGAAGGAAGTAAAGGCACAGTATCACCGTGTAATTGGAAATGACAAAGCGTTAGAGCCAGGAAATGCGGATGATGTATTAACGATCGTAATTTATAATAGTCCAGATGAATATCAGTTAAATAGACAATTGTATGGATATGAAACAAACAACGGTGGAATTTATATTGAAGAGACAGGTACATTCTTTACATATGAGCGTACACCAGAGCAAAGTATTTATAGTTTAGAAGAGTTATTCCGTCATGAATTTACTCATTACCTGCAAGGTAGATATGAAGTACCAGGTCTATTTGGAAGAGGAGATATGTATCAAAATGAAAGGTTAACTTGGTTCCAAGAAGGAAATGCAGAATTTTTCGCAGGATCTACTCGTACGAATAACGTTGTACCAAGAAAGAGTATAATTAGCGGATTATCATCTGATCCTGCAAGCCGTTATACAGCAGAGCGTACACTATTTGCTAAATACGGTTCTTGGGATTTCTATAATTACTCGTTCGCATTGCAGTCTTACTTATATACGCATCAGTTTGAAACATTTGATAAAATTCAAGATTTGATTCGTGCGAATGACGTGAAAAATTATGATGCATATCGTGAAAATCTAAGTAAAGATCCTAAGTTAAATAAAGAGTATCAAGAGTATATGCAGCAGTTAATTGATAATCAAGATACATACACTGTACCAGAAGTAGCTGATGATTATTTAGCTGAACATGAAACGAAGTCATTAGCAGCGGTGAAGAAAGAAATTAGTGATACGTTGCCTATGAAAGATACAAAAATGACAAAACATAATTCTCAATTCTTTAATACATTTACATTAGAAGGTACGTATACAGGTAGTGTCACAAAAGGTGAATCAGAAGATTGGAAAGAAATGAGTAAAAGAGTAAATGAATCTTTAGAACAATTGGCGCAAAAAGAATGGAGTGGCTACAAAACTGTTACAGCATACTTCGTCAATTATCGTGTGAATAGCTCAAATGAATTTGAATATGATGTAGTCTTCCATGGAATCGCAAAAGATGATGGAGAAAATAAAGCTCCAACGGTTAATATAAATGGCCCTTATAGTGGTCTTGTAAAAGAGGGAATTCAATTTAAAAGTGATGGCTCAAACGATGAAGATGGAAAAATTGCTTCTTATTTATGGGAATTTGGAGATGGAAGCACAAGTGCAGAAGTGAATCCAGTACATGTATATGAAAGAGAAGGTTCTTATAAAGTATCGTTAAGAGTAAAAGATGATAAGGGAAAAGAGAGCAGAAGCGAAACAACTGTTACGATTAAAGATGGAAGTTTAACAGAATCAGAACCAAATAATCGTCCAGAGGAAGCAAATCGTATCGGGCTAAATAGTACTATAAAAGGTAGTCTTATTGGCGGGGACCACACTGATGTTTATACATTTAATGTAGCATCAGCGAAAGATATCGACATTTCTGTTTTAAATGAGTATGGAATTGGGATGACATGGGTACTTCACCATGAATCAGATATGCAAAATTATGCGGCTTACGGTCAAGCTAATGGGAATCATATAGAAGCAAAATTTAATGCAAAACCAGGTAAGTATTACTTGTATGTATATAAATATGATAATGGCGATGGAACATACGAATTGTCAGTAAAATAAGTGCTTTTCCAATGTATGTTTAACTTTACTTTTTGTGGAAAATAGTATATTATATAGATATATAATATATCGGTTATTTTCTAGGAGGAGCCTGTCACAATAGGTTTCTCCTGTTCTTTTTTAGAGGCCTGTCTTACAGGCTTTTATTTAAAAAGTAAATGACTGAAAATTAAGAACAATAATCTTTGAAAGAGGTGGGGCATACACATAACAAAAAAGGGATTGTTTAAGAAAGGGGGATAAGAAATGGTCTTGTTTGGTTATCCACTTGAAACAATTTATTTATATGGATTTATTATTGCTACTATACTCACTGTTATTTATATCTTCTTTGGAGATATATTTGAATCGATATTTAGTTTTGGGGGCGGATCTGTATCCGTTGTTACTTTATTACTTAGTTTCTTCGCCATGTTATGTGGGCTTAGTTATATAGGAGAGTACTTATTTTCCTTTAATAGTATTACTATTTTCGGGGCTGCATTTGCTATATCTTTTATCGGTGTTTTCATCATGAAAATACTAATTTTAAAACCGATTGCAGAAGCAGAACAAAATACCGTACAACGTATGGATGAATTTATCGGTTGCAAAGGAGAAGTCATTACGACAATTCCTACAGAAGGATTTGGTGAAGTATTAATTTTATCCCAATTTGGAAGTAATGCAATCCCAGCTAAAACTGTTGGAAAAAAAGATATTTCGCAAGGAACAGAGGTTATTATCGAGGGAGTCCAAGATGGTGTTTTACTTGTACAAAACATCGCTTATTCTTTAAAAAAACCAAAATTATAAGGGGGAATTTACATGACGATTCCATTAATTATCGGTGGAGTTTTACTGGCAATTTTAATTCTACTCATTTTAGTATTCATTACGAAGTATCGTACGGTTGGTCCAGATGAAGCGTTAATTGTTACAGGGAACTGGCTTGGTGGAGGAAAGAATGTTGTTACCACTGATGATGGAAAGAAGATTAAGATTATCCGCGGGGGCGGTACTTTCGTAGTTCCAATTATGCAAAGAGCAGAGCCTTTAAGCCTATTAAACTACAAATTAGAAGTTGGTACACGTGATACGTATACGAAGCAAGGTGTTCCAGTTACAGTAAATGGTGTTTCTATTATTAAAGTAGGTTCTACAATTGAAGAAGTATCTACTGCAGCTGAGCAATATTTAGGAAAAGAAACAGAAGAGTTAAAAGTAGAAGCAAAAGAGGTTTTAGAAGGTCACTTACGTGCAATCTTATCTTCTATGACAGTAGAGGATGCGTATAGTAATAGAGAGCAATTTGCTCAAAAGGTACATGAAGTAGCTTCTACAGATTTAAAGAAGATGGGACTTCGCATTGTTTCTTTCACAATTAAAGAAATAATGGATAAAAACGGATACTTAGATGCGCTTGGTCAGCCGCAAATTGCGACAGTTAAGCGTGATGCAACAATTGCAAATGCAGAGCGTGAAAAAGAAGCACGTATTGAAAAAGCACGTGCTGAAAAAGAGGCAAAAGAAGCAGAATATCAACGTGATGCACAAATCGCTGAAGCTGAAAAACATAAAGAATTAAAAGTACAGTCCTATAAGAGAGAACAAGAGCAAGCACGTGCAGATGCGGATCTTTCTTACGAATTACAACAAGCGAAAGCACAACAAGGTGTTACAGAAGAGCAAATGCGCGTTAAAATCATTGAGCGTGAAAAGCAAATCGAGTTAGAAGAAAAAGAGATTGCGCGTCGTGAAAAGCAATACGATGCAGAAGTTAAGAAAAAAGCAGATGCAGATCGTTATGCTGTTGAGCAATCAGCAGAAGCAGAAAAAGTAAAACAAATTAAAAAGGCAGATGCGGATCAATATAAGATTGAAGCTGAAGCGAGAGCTCGTGCGGAAGAAGTACGTGTGGAAGGTTTAGCGAAGGCGGAAATCGAAAAAGCGCAAGGTCAAGCGAAAGCGGAAGTACAAAAAGCGCAAGGTACAGCAGAAGCAGATGTTATTAGATTAAAAGGTTTAGCAGAAGCAGAAGCGAAACAAAAAATTGCTGAAGCATTTGAATTATATGGTCAAGCGGCAATTATGGATATGGTTCTTAAAATGCTTCCAAGTTATGCGAAGGAAGTTGCAAGTCCACTTAGTAATATTGATAAAATCACAGTTGTCGATACAGGCGGCGGTGGTAAAAATAGCGGGGCCGGAAAAGTTGCGGGCTATGCGACTGATTTAATGGCAACGATGCAAGAAACGTTAAAGGCTTCTTCTGGAATTGACTTAAAAGAGCTATTAGAAGGATTTGCAGGAAAAGGAGCAGTGCAACAATTATCAAGTGATAAACCTGTTGTATCTGTAGTAGAAGATAAGAAAAAAGAAGTAGAAAAAGATAAAGAATAATAAGGTGGAAAGAACCTCTAGTAAGTGAAATACTAGAGGTTCTCCTATGAATTATAATATTTCGAATAATATACATTTTTATACATTGTTTTAATTATTTAATTTATATAGAATGAAAAAGATATGTATCAATTCTTTAGATGTATAAAAAGATAGAGAGTCTCATTGATACATTTAAATCGTATTATTTTTATAGAAAGATTAAATGTTAATTAATTACATTTAAAACGGTATGGAGGGGTAGAAGTATGTTTCAAGGGAAATTAAGGAGTAGTAGTTTAAAAACAAAGTTACTTGTATCATTTATTATTATTTTAATTCTTCCAAGTATTGTAATTGGTTGGACGTCTTATCAACAGGCGAAGACGAATTTTAATGAAACGATTTTAAACTCGGCGAAAGATAATATAAACATTTTGGATAATGTAATTAATAAAGAATTGGATAGTAAAAAAGTAGATGCAACTTATTTTACGAAATTATTCACACAATCAAGTTACCAAGCAGATCAAATTCAAAACATACAAAATAAACTAGAAGAATACAATAAACTGCATCCAGAAATGGAAGCAATCTATACAGGATCTAGTAATGGACAGTTCATTCAATCACCAGCTATTCAGATGCCAGATGGATATAATCCTACAGAAAGAGATTGGTATAAAGAGGCCGTGAAGAAAAGTGGAGAGGTAATTGTAACTGCTCCATATAAGTCAAAAACGACAGGGAATATTGTTATTACACTAGCAAAACAAAACGAGGATAAAAGTGGAGTTCTTGGGATTGACTTAATCATTAATAATATTGTTACTACTTCCAAGATGGTTAATATTGGTAAGGAAGGATATGTAGCGATATTTGATCAAGATAAAAATGTAGTAGCGCACCCGAAAATGAAGCCAGGAGAGAAATTAGAAGAGAAACTTAGTAAAGAATTGTATAAACAGGAAGCTGGGGATTTTCATTATTCATTAGATGGTGAAGATCGCAATATCACTTTTAAAACGAATAAGAAAACTGGTTGGAAAATAGCAGGAATTATGCCTTCCAAAGAAATTATCGAAGCGGCTGAACCTATTTTCTATAAAACAGTAACTGTTCTTGGAATTTCACTAATAATCGGTGGGATTGTAATTTACTTCATAATTGCGTCTATTATTAAACCGTTAAAACAACTTGTCATATCATCGAAGAAGATTAGTGAAGGTGATTTAACAGAATCAATTACAGTTCATTCTAAAGATGAAATTGGACAGCTAGGAGAAAGTTTTAACGAGATGGCTGCATCGTTACAAAGTGTCATTTCCAATATAAACACTTCAGCAAGTCATGTAGCGGCATCTTCAGAAGAATTAACAGCTAGTATGAAGCAGACAAGCGAAGCAACGGAACAAATTACACAGGCGATAGAGCAAGTATCAAGTGGTGCAGAAATACAAACGAAAGAAGTTGAAGAAGGAGCAACATTGTTAGAAGAAGTTACAGAAGGAATTCAGCGTGTTGCAGATAGTTCTTCATTAGTATCTACAGCCTCTATGTATACGAAGAAAAAAGCTGAAAATGGTGGGAAGTTAGTTGAACAAACTGTGAATCAAATGCAATTAATTCATGAGTCTGTTTCACAGTCAGACAAAATCATTGGTTTGTTAGACGATAAGTCGAAACAAATTGGAGCAATCCTTGAAGTGATTCAACATATTGCAGAACAGACAAATTTATTAGCGTTAAATGCGGCAATTGAGGCTGCGAGAGCTGGAGAGCAAGGAAGAGGATTTGCAATTGTAGCAGATGAAGTGCGAAAGCTAGCAGAACAATCAGGACAGTCTTCTACGGAAATTGGGAAACTAGTGAAAGAGATTCAATTTGATATAAAAGAAACAGTAAGCTCTATGAATCAAGTTGGAGCAGAAGTACAATCAGGACTTGTAGTTGCAAATGAAACGAAGCAAAGCTTTGCCGAAATATTGAAGTCTACAAATGATACAGTTGTACAAATTGATAGCATGGTAGATGTAGCAAAACAAATGACGGTAGATGCAAAACAAGTAAGTGCATCTATTAATGAAATTGCAGCTACAATTGAAGAAAATGCAGCAAGCGTTCAAAATATTGCTGGTTCTTCAGAAGAACAATTAGCTTCAGTAGATGAAATAAATGCAGCAGCAGTCCATTTATCACAAATGGCAGAAGAATTACAAGAGATGATTAGTAAGTTTAAAGTGTAATAACAAATATTAAGAAACGAGGTAATAATTTTACTTCGTTTCTTTTTTTATGAAGAGAAAAAGAAAGAAATATAGAGTAACCGTGTTATGATTAAGTATAATTAAAGAGACTGTATATTCTTTAAATTCTATCTTTAATCATGTTAGGGGAATGGTTTTGAAATTTAAAAAATTAAAACTCCAACCGAGAATTACATTAACTATTAGTACACTTATTTTAGTGGTACTTCTGCTAACGAGTTATTTATTTTATTACATATTATCTGAAACGGTAGAAGAGCAAATTGGGAAACGGGCTTTGCATGTTGCGAAAACAGTTGCCGCGATACCAGAAATTCAGGAAGCTTTTCAAAAAGAAAATCCAGCTTCTATTATTCAGCCAATCGCAGAAAAAATTCGAATGGATACAGAGGCTGACTTCATTGTAGTTGGAAACAAAGAGGGGATTCGTTATGCGCATCCTGAGCGAGATAAAATAGGAGAAAAAATGGTTGGCGGAGATAATAAAGGCGTTTTATTAGAAGGAAAATCATATGTTTCGAAAGCAACTGGATCATTAGGCCCTTCATTACGCGGAAAAGTTCCAATCCGTAATCAGGAAAATGAAATCATTGGTGTGGTGTCTGTTGGATTTTCAATGGCTGATATTCATGGAGCGGTAGAAGTGTATGGAAAGCGTGTATTTTGGATTACAATAATAGGGCTATTAATTGGAGTAATCGGCTCTATATATTTAGCGGCAAGTATAAAAAGAATGATGTTCGGGATGGAACCAGAAGAAATTTCATCTTTATATGAAGAGCATAGTACAGTGATTCAATCTGTACGTGAAGGGATTATTGTAATCGATAAAAATGGCATGATTAGTTTAGTCAATCAAGCAGCTTATGATATTCTTTCGCTAGATAAACAACAAAATATTATTGGGGAATTTATTTTAAATGTAATTCCTAATTCAACGATACTAGATGTACTTCAAACTGGTGAAGAACAGTTTGATCGCCAATTAAATATAAAAGGACAGGCTGTTATTGCGAACCGTCTACCTATTAAAGTAAAGAATAAAGTAACTGGCGTTGTATCGAGCTTACGTTTGAAATCTGAAATGGATCAGTTAACAGCAGAATTATCTCAGACGAAGCAATATACAGAGGCATTACGAGCGCAAGCGCACGAATATAACAATTTATTGTATACGCTTTCAGGTCTTATTCAATTAGAATCATACGAAGATGCTTTAGAGCTTATTCATAAGGAAACAGCGGTATATCAAGATTTTGTTCAATTTATTATGAAGCGGATTCAAAATCCATGGCTAGGTGGAATTTTAATTGGATTTTATAATAGAGCACGAGAGTTGAAGATTGATTTTATGCTAGATAGAGAAAGTGGTTTAGAAAAATTAAGTCCACATATTGAGAGTAATTATGTCGTTTCTATTTTAGGAAATTTAATTACGAATGCATTTGAAGCAATTGAAAAAAATGAAGAAAATGATAAGAAAGTAAGGATGTTTGTAACTGATATTGGAGAAGAAATATTAATTGAAGTGGAAGATTCAGGGCAAGGGATTCATGATGAAATAATTACTAGCATATTCTATAAAGGCTTTTCGACGAAAGAAGGAGGAGAGCGAGGATATGGATTAGCAAAAGTGAAAGAGTTAGTAGAAGATTTAAATGGAAGTATTGCAATTGAAAAAGGGGATTTAGGTGGTGCGTTATTTATTATTGCACTACCGAAAGAGAGAGGCGAATAGTAATGGGTGAGGAGATTGAAGTATTAATTGTAGAAGATGATATTCGGATTGCTGACATTCATCGTCGTTTTACTGAGAAAATTGAGGGATTTAAAGTAATTGGAACGGCAACGACTGGAGAACAAGCGAAAGAATGGCTAGAGCTTGTGAAGCCACAGCTTGTTTTATTAGATGTGTACTTACCTGATATGCAAGGAACGGAACTTGTCACATATATTAGGCATCATTTGCACGATACAGATATTATTATGATTACAGCGGCATCGGAAACAGATGTAGTGAGGCACGCCCTGCGGGGCGGAGTAACAGATTATATCGTAAAGCCACTAATGTTTGACCGATTTAAAGCAAGTCTGGAAGGCTATCAAAAAAAGATTATACAGTTAAAGAAAAATAATCAATTATCTACGGAGCAAATTGAATATTTATGGTCTCAAAGAGGGGTGAAGGGAGATCAAATAGAATATGCCCCGAAAGGGATAGATCCTTTAACTTTAGCGAAAATAAAAAAGCATATGTTAACAGTTAATGAAGAAGGGATTACAGCAGAGGTGCTAAGTTCAATGGTAGGCGTAAGCCGATCAACGGCAAGGCGTTATTTAGAGTATTTGATATCTGGGAAGAAAGTCCACGCAGAGCTAATATATGGAAGTGTTGGGAGACCCGAGAGACGTTATTTTCTTGTTTCTTCATAATAAAAAACAGTAGAGGATTTTTATTCCTTCTACTGTTTTTTTTGCATCTTATATTGGAATAATCCCAATTACAATTCCGGTAATTAACATAACCATTGTCGTTCCAACGGCCCACAATAAAGTGAAGCGTTGATGTTCACCGAAATCAACTTTTGCCATTCCGACCAATAAATAAGTGGAAGCGACAAGAGGACTTAATAAGTGAACGGGTTGCCCAAGTAAGGAAGCACGTCCCATTTCAGCTGCACTAATTCCGTAAGTAGCAGCAGCTTTCGTCAAAATAGGTAATACCCCGAAGTAAAATGCATCATTAGACATGAAAAATGTGAATGGCATACTGAGAAGTGCTGTAATAATTGGCAATTGTGGTCCAAGTGCATCTGGTATAAGAGTTACTACACTGTTAGCCATTGCATCTACCATTTTTGTTCCAGATAAAATACCAGTGAAAATACCGGCAGCAAATACGAGAGAAACAACTGCTAATACATTCCCAGCATGAGAAGCAATACGTTCTTTCTGTTGCTCTAAGTTTGGATAGTTAATCATAACAGCGATAGCAAAAGCGACTGTAAATAAAACAGGTAATGGCATAACTTCTAGTATGAGACAGACAAGTAATGTGGCGGTTAATAAAAAGTTAATCCATAGAAGTTTAGGGCGTTTATGCACTGCTGCTTCGACAGTTGCAGCTTGCTCATCCATTGTTTGCATTTGTTGTAAATACTGTACATCCATAATTCCTAAACGTTTTCTTTCTTTTTTTCCAAGATAGTAGGCAACGAAAACAACCCAAATTGCACCAGCAATCATTCCTGGAATAAGAGGTGTAAATAATTCGGAAGCCTCAAGCCCAAGTGCGCTCATAACACGAGCTGTGGGTCCACCCCAAGGTGTAAGATTTGTTACCCCTGCCCCTAACATAACAACTCCAGCTAATATGAGGGGGTTCATTCCAAGGCGCTTATATAGTGGATACATTGCGGAAACTGTAATCATGTATGTTGTTGTACCATCACCATCTAGAGAAACGATAATAGTTAATATAGCCGTTCCGACAACGATTTTTAAAGGATCTCCTTTTACAAATTTTAAAATCTTACTAATGACAGGATCGAATAAACCGCTATCAATCATAATCCCAAAATATAAAATAGCGAACATAAGCATAATACCAGTAGGTGCTAATTTTTGGATCCCCTCTAACATCATAGGCCCCATATCGGCATAGAATCCGCCAATTAATGCAAAAACACTCGGAATTAATATTAATGCTACTAGCGCTGACATACGTTTCGTCATAATTAAAAACATAAAGACAAATACCATCGCAAATCCAAGTAGTGCTAACATGTAATTTCCCCCTCAAAAGAATGATTGCGCTTTCAAAATAGAATAAAAATTCAGAAAAAGGTTTTTTATTTATAATAAAAGCATCTATTCAAATGGTAAATAATTTGAAAAATAACATCATTAGAAGCATAATTTTTATTTTGTTCATTTTGTTCACGGTAGTTAATTTGAATTTTTAAAAAGTAAGCTGCTTCTCGTAAGAATGGTAGAATAAGATGAAAATAGTGAAGTGTGAAATAGGGAGTAGATGTTATATGAAAACGAGAATTGAAGAGATTTATAGCTCTTATGAAGGAAAAGTAGAGGAGATTTTTATTAATGAATCTTCTTACGTATATGAATGGGAAAAATTACTGATGATCCGAAAAAATGACGGTGAGCTTAAAAAAATTGCAGTCGGGATTAGTGGAAATATAAGATTGGTAAATGTAGAAGTTGGACAGGAAATTAGTGCGGATACATTATTAGTTAAATTAGAAGATGATTTGTTAATTACAGGTTGCGAGTGATGAGAGATGTGTAGAAATAACTACACATCTTTTTTTGTTTCCTATATTACAAAAAGCACATTGTTTTTTCACAAATCTCACACAACCTTTTGGTATTCTTTTCGTGGAGTATACGGTTTCTAGGGAGGAATATTGATGAAAGTAAAATATGTCGTACTTGCTATATGTTTATGTTTCGTATTTACGGTAGTCGGGTGTGGGAAAAAGGAAACAGCAGCTGTTGCCATTGATGAGAAACATGATAAATGTGATATTTGCCAAATTGGGGTAACAGATAATCAATTTGCAACAGAAATTATTTTAGAAAATGGAAAAGCGTTAAAGTTTGATGATATCGGTTGTATGTATAAATGGATGGAGATCAACTCAGATGAAAAGACGAAAGAGAAATTTGTCCGAGATTATGATTCGAAAGATTGGATTTCGTTAGAAGACGCTACTTACGTATATGATAAAACAATAACGACACCGATGGCTTATAATGTCATTTCATTTAAAAATAAAAAAGATGCAGAGAGATTTGTATCTAACTATAAGGGGAAAGTTCTTTCGTATAAAGAGCTAGCAGAGCATAAATGGGAAATGAATAAAGAGATGATGGGGAAACCGAAAGCAGGAAATCATGGTGGACATCATTAATAGGAAAAGACAACTATGTAGTTGTCTTTTTCTATTATTACTCAGGTGCAAATATAGAAAAGGTGTAAAATTTTTAGCAGAACGGTTACAATGGAATATAGTAACCTAAAGCAATCATTTATGTACTTTTTAGAAATGTATACAAATGCGGTAAAAACGTGCTAAACTAATTGCTTCATAATGTTAATGATGGGGCCATCAGGCGTATCATTTCAATAGGTTGAGAAACATAGTATAAGCTTAAGATAATCCGATTAAAGAAGGAATCTAAAGGGCTTATGGATAAATGTAATCAAGAAGAGTTATTGTATGTGATGGAGGAATGGTTAAGAAAACATTATCTTTCATAGGAGCTGTAGTTGTGAGAAAACAAAAAATTTTATTATGTATTTTATTAGGACTTTTAATGACGGTAGTGGCTTGCGATAAGCAAGAAGAACCAGAATCGAAACCGGTTCATGTGAAAAATGAGAAGAAAAAAGAGAAGCATAAAGAACAGGAAGAATCTAAAGAAGAGAAAAGTATAAATTTAATGGACAAACAGTTGTTACTTTCAGCTACTCTTGGAGACACAGAGACAGCTATGAAGTTGATTCAGGATGGAGCGAATATAAACGTAGAAGGTGACAACGGAGAAACGCCTGTCCTTGCAGCGACGTACCAAAATCATGTAGAGACAGTTAAAGCATTAATTGGTGCAGGTGCTAATATTGAAATTAAAGATGAGAAAAAAAGTAATCCACTTCTTTATGCAAGTAGAGAAGGATATACGGATATTGTAAAAGTATTAATTAATGCAGGAGTTAATACGAAAGAAACGACTAGGTCAGGTGGGACAGCACTTATTTCTGCATCTGAGCGTGGCCATGTAGAGGTTGTTAAAGAATTATTAGAGCATACAGATATTGATGTGAATTATAAAAATGAACGTGGTGGAACAGCGTTATTAGAAGCAATTGTATTAGGAAATGGTAGTGAAAACCATAAGAAAGTAATTCAATTACTTATTGATCACGGTGCAGATGTAAACATGGCTAACAAGGAACATCTGACACCACTGCAATACGCTGAAAAAAGAGGTTTTAAAGATATTGTAAATATGTTGAGGGTAGCTGGAGCGAATGAAGTAGTACAGCCACAACAACCAGTAGAGTAAAAAACGAAAAATAATCCCATTTAGATAGACAGAATGAAGAAATCAGTTAGTATGATGGATTCAGTAATGTGTATTTGAATGGGATTTTTATTTTGAACATGAAAAATAGATTATGAATGGATGGTAAATGGAGTAAATAAGGAGGCAACCTTATTTGGCAATTGTAAAAAATGAAAAAGTAGTTTCTGTTTGTTGCAGTGCCAGAAGTACGCCCGTAGCTGCTGAGGCAAGTGTGGAAACTTTAGCGGAGTTTCAAGGGAACGGATATGGTACTGATGTTGTTACAGCCTGGGCCATATCAATACAAGAGAAAAGGCGCATTCCACTTTATAGTACTGCTTGGGATAACTTTAGTTTGCAAGCAGTGGCAAGCAAACTGAAAATCATTAACTATGGAATGAATTTACATATTGATTGAATTTTAAGTATTGTTTCGTTCTATTTATTTATATTTTAATATATAGATTAATGTAAATAATGATATGGTGAATATTAACATTCGATTAACACCTAATTAACAATCTATCAAAACTGACTTAATAAATGCGTAATATAGTAAAGGTAACAAAATAACTAGGGTAGAGAACATTTGAGAACACCCACTTACATATAATGTGCCACTTTCTTAGGTGTGCTCTATTCCCTAGAGTTCAAATAAGGAGAAAGGCGTTCTATGTAAGTAGGTGTTTTTAGTTTGGATAAAAATAGAACAGTTAGGTGGAATAAATGTTTAAAGAACCTTATATTGCGATGATAAAGGATTGGAAAGGATACAAAGCATACAAAAAATTGCCGAAAACAGTTTTTCTTATGACTGGTTCAATGCTGGAATTACCAGAGCGTGTATATGAATTGCAGAAACATGGACATGATGTATTTCTTCATTGTGATTTTATACAAGGCTTAAATACGAATACAGAGGAAGCGCTTTTGTATATTCAAGATGTTATCGGGGCACAAGGTATTATTTCAACAAAGGGTTCAACAATTCGAAATGCTAATAAAATTGGATTGAAAACAATTCAACGTATTTTTATTGTAGATACTTTATCTCTTACTAAATCAATTGAAAATTGTAAAACGACTAAACCAAATGCAGTAGAGATTATGCCGGGGATTATGCCTTCTATTATTAAGCAGCTAGTAGAGGAAATAGAGTTTCCTATTATTGCAGGAGGGCTGATTCAAACGCGAGAAGATGCGGAAATTGCAATTCGTGCAGGAGCAAGTGCGATTTCAACAAGTCATTATGAAGTATGGATACAAGAAGAAAAAAGGAGTGCAACCTTGTGATTGAATTGAAAAATGTTTCAAAGGTATATAAAAATGCAGAAGAGACAGCAGTTAAAGGCGTATCGGTTCATATTAAGAAGGGTGAATTTTTTGTTTTAGTTGGACCTTCGGGATGCGGGAAAAGCACATTATTACGAATGATCGCTGGCTTAGAAGAGATTTCTTCAGGAGATTTAATTATTAATGAACGTGTTGCAAATGATCTAGAGCCGAAAGACCGTAATCTATCAATGGTATTTCAAAATTATGCATTATATCCACACTTATCTGTAGAAGAAAATATTTTATTTGGACTTAAGGTAAGAAAAGTACAAAAAGAAGAGCGACAAAAGCGATTAATGGAAGCTATTGAAATGGTAGGACTGAAAGAGTATGTGAAAATGAAACCAGGCCAATTATCAGGCGGACAAAGACAGCGTGTTGCACTTGCCAGGGCAATTGTGAGTCAAGCGCCAATCTGTTTAATGGATGAACCACTTTCGAATTTGGATGCGAAATTACGTGCGCAAATGAGAATTGAAATTAGAGAAATTCAGCAGCGATTAGGAATTACGATGATTTACGTTACCCACGATCAAATAGAAGCGATGACTATGGGTGATCGTATCATGGTTTTAAATAAAGGAAGTATACAGCAAGTTGGAACACCACTTAACATATATAACGAACCAGCAAACGAATTTGTTGCAAGCTTTATAGGTTCTCCTTCTATGAATATAAATGATGGGGAAGTAAATAAAGAAAAAGGTGTATTACATATAGGACAATTGCAAATTCCATTATCTATTAGACAGTTAAAGCAATTACCAGAAGGAACAATTCGCATAGGCATGCGCCCTGAGCATATTGCACTGTCTGAGGAGGGACAAGAAGTGACGTTGCAATCTGTAGAAGTATTAGGGAATGAATCTATATTGAACTTTGCGGTAAATGGAACAACTTGGAGTGCGAAAGTTATCGGACAGTTACTCCTGAACAAAGGTGACAAAGTAAAATTATTATTCTCGCAAGAAAAGTTATGCTTCTTTAACGAAAACACGAATGAACGCTTAAAAGTGGTAGCTGAAGAAGAGTTGAAAGTGGTGGCGAAATAATGATCGAAGTAAGTAAGTTACCAGTTCAAACAAAGGTTTCAAAAAAGAAAAAATTATGGGAGAGAACGAAAGATTTAAGAATAGGATTATTGTTTTTGGCGCCATCTATTTTGCTATTTTCGATTTTTCTGTTCTATCCATTGTTTAGGACGATTTATTATAGTTTTTATTTAACCGATATACATGGAGAAGCTAATCTTTTCGTTGGCTTAGAAAATTATCAATATTTATTCTCTGATCCAGCCTTCTACAAAAGTATAAAATCAACTTTATTATTTGTTTTATATACAGTTCCTACGAGTATTATATTTGCTTTGTTTCTTGCATTGATTGCAAATGGAAAGGTAAGAGGTATTGGGTTATTCCGAGTTCTGTTTTCTTCGACGATGGGAATATCAGTAGCTGCTAGTGCAGTGATTTGGCTATTTTTATTTCATCCAAGTGTAGGATTATTTAATAATATATTAGCCTCTATGAACCTTCCTGCAATCGCATGGTTAACGAGTCCGGACTGGGCACTATTCTCTGTATCAGTTACAACAGTTTGGGTGAATACAGGTTTTGCATTTTTAGTTATATTAGGTGGTTTACAAAATATTGATACGTCTTTATATGAGAGTGCATCTATAGATGGTGCTAGTTATTTATATAAGCTTCGCCGTGTTACATTACCGATGCTATCACCAACTTTATTCTTTATTGTAACAGTAACATTAATTAGTGCGTTCCAAAGCTTTGGACAAATTGATATTTTAACGCACGGTGGACCAAATGATGCAACGAATTTAATTGTGTACTCGATTTACAAAGAGGCGTTTGTGAATCATCAATTTGGAACAGCAAGTGCACAAGCGATGGTATTATTTGTTTTCATTTTCGTTGCTACATTACTTCAATTTAAGTTTGCTGAGAGAAAGGTGCATTATAAATGATTGTTAAACAGTGGAAACAAAATTTCCTATTATACATGCTACTCATTATTAGTGCAGTGATGGTATTTTTTCCTGTACTGTATGCATTTTTAATAAGCTTTATGACACCAGACGATATTCAAATGAGAAGGTTATTTCCGACCCAGTTTACTTTTGATAATTTCATTAATATTTTTCAAAAAGTACCGCTTTTTACATACTTATATAACAGTTTAATTGTATCGACAGTCGTTATGATTGGACAACTTATCGTATCAAGTTTAGCAGCTTATGCTTTTGTTTTTCTTCAGTTTAAAGGGAGAAACTTAATTTTCTTCCTGTTTATTTCAACGATGCTTATTCCGTGGGAAGCAACGATGGTGCCTAACTTTTTAACGATTCAAAACTTTGGCTGGATCAATAGTTTCGCCGGGATGACAGTGCCGTTTTTTGCAACAGCTTTCGGTATTTTCTTGTTACGTCAACATTTTATGACACTCCCGAATGAACTGAAAGAAGCTGCTTTTATTGAAGGGATTGGAAATATAAGATTTTTATTCAGCGTTGTAATACCGTATTGTAAAACGAGTTTTATTACGCTTGGAGTATATAGCTTTTTAACAACATGGAATATGTATTTATGGCCACTTTTAGTGACCACTGATGAAAAAGTAAGAACAGTGCAAATCGGTGTAAAGCAGCTTCAGTCTCAAGAAGTTGCAACTGATTGGGGAAGCGTAATGGCCGGTGTTACGGTTATCGTTATTCCAACATTGATTTTACTATTTTTAGGGCAAAAGCAATTACAACAAGGATTAACAAAAGGTGCAATTAAATAACTAAGAGAAGGTGAGATTTAAATGAGTCTAGTTAAAAAAGGTGCTGCTCTATTAATGGTAGCAACAATGGCATTATCTAGTGCAGCTTGTTCAAATAGTAAAACAGAGGGAAAACCTGAAGCACAGGCAAAAGTAGCACCAGTTGAAAAAAATGGTGATAAAACTGTAATTCGCTTCTGGCATGCGATGGGTGGAAAAACACAAGGAGTATTAGATGGTCTTGTTGCAGACTATAATAAGTCGCAAAATAAATATGAGATAAAGGCAGAGTTCCAAGGGACATATGAAGAGTCTTTAACGAAATTTAGAACGATGTCTGCAACGAAAGAAGCGCCAGCTCTTGTTCAATCGAGTGAAATTACAACGAAATATATGATTGATAGCAAAAAAATCACACCAATTGATAGCTGGATAAAAAAAGATAAGTACGATACGTCAAAATTAGAAAAAGCAATTACAAATTATTATTCAGTTGATGGAAAAATGTATTCTATGCCATTTAATTCATCTACACCAGTATTAATTTATAATAAAGATGCTTTCGCAAAGGCGGGCTTAGATCCAGAGAAAGCTCCAAAAACATATGCGGAATTACAAGAAGCAGCGAAAAAGTTAACGATTAAAGAAGGCGGAAATGTAAAACAATATGGATTCTCCATGCTTAACTACGGTTGGTTCTTTGAAGAATTGTTAGCGACACAAGGTGCTTTATATGTAGATAACGAAAACGGTCGTAAGGATGCTGCAAAGAAGGCGGTATTCAACGGTAAAGAAGGACAGAAAGTATTTGGAATGTTAGATGATTTAAATAAAGCTGGCGCCCTTGGAAAGTATGGAGCAAGTTGGGATGATATTCGTGCCGCGTTCCAATCTGGACAAGTTGCTATGTATTTAGATTCTTCAGCAGGTGTTCGTGATTTAATCGATGCATCTAAGTTTAATGTAGGTGTTTCATATATTCCGTATCCAGAGGATTCGAAACAAAATGGTGTTGTTATTGGTGGAGCATCATTATGGATGACGAATATGGTTTCAGAAGAAACGCAACAAGGTGCTTGGGACTTTATGAAATATTTAACGAAGCCAGACGTACAAGCAAAATGGCATACTGCAACAGGTTATTTCTCAATTAATCCAGATGCATATAATGAGCCATTAGTAAAAGAGCAATATGAAAAATATCCACAGTTGAAAGTAACAGTAGATCAATTGCAAGCGACGAAGCAATCTCCAGCAACACAAGGGGCTTTAATTAGTGTATTCCCAGAATCACGAGATGCAGTTGTAAAAGCATTAGAAGCGATGTATGATGGGAAGAATAGTAAAGAAGCGTTAGATGAAGCTGCCAAAGCAACAGATAGAGCAATTAGCATTTCAGCTCGTACGAGTCAAAAATAAGAGAAAGCCGTATCCTTAAAAGGGATACGGCTTTCTTTATAGGGAGATAAGGGATCAAAGAAATGATGAAGTCTTATCTCTTTTATATGAGTAAAGGGTCTAGAGTGAATGTTGTCCTTTTCATTATTTATTTAACTCCATTGCGACTTGTTTACCATTTACGAAAACCTCTACTACCGCTACTACAACTTCCATTACTTTTTTCATCTCTCATCTCTCCTTATTTTTTGTTTCATTTCTTACTCTCAGTATAAGGAAATACAGTAATTACAACTATCGAATTGGATGACAAGAGACTTACATTGTTGTAAGGATAATAGTTTAGTTTGTAATAAAGTGAAACCGTAATCAGTGGGGGGCTTACTGCCCGTTAATGCGGGATTTCAATTCTGAACTTTCTGTCGTTTTGAGCTATAATTAGAAAGAGGGGGGATAATATGAAAAGAACTCTTGTTATTAGTGATATTCATGGAGAGATAGAAAAGTTCGAACAGTTATTGGAAGAAGCTCAATATGATGCGAAACAGGATCAATTAATCTTACTGGGAGATTATGTAGATCGTGGTCCAAATGCGCGTGCTGTAATTGAAAAGGTAAGAGAATTGAAAAAAGAGGGAGCACTCATTTTAAAAGGAAATCATGAAGATATGATGATTAAGGCGTTAACGACAAATGAGGAACGTTCATGGAACCATTGGGTAAAAAGAAATGGTGGAGATAAGACATTATATAGCTATGGATTTGTAGAAGAAGATATTGCGGTTAATGAGAAAGACTTCAAAAAACCGATTTTACACTCTCGTGTATTAGAGGAACATATAAAGTTTATTCAAGAATTAGATCATTACATTGAAACAGAAGAGTATATATTTGTACATGCTGGGGTTGAACCGATGAAACGAGTTTCTGAATCTGAACCATATACATTAATGTGGATCCGTAATGAATTTCATAATGGATATAGCGGTGAAAAGGTTGTTGTATTTGGGCATACGGAAACAAAAACGCTTCATGGTAGTGAGGATTGCGGAGTGTATTTTGGTAGTAATCGTATTATTGGGATTGATGGCGGGGCTGTGTATGGCGGTCAGCTAAATTGTTTAGAGTTGCCGAGTAAAAAGGTATATGTAATAAAAAATTGAAAGAGATAAGAGGAGTCTTATTTCTTTCAATTTTTTATTAAGCTAAATTTAAGACAAAGTTTTTATAATAAAACTTCAAAATTTTAGAAGGAAATAGTTAAAAATGAAATTACGTAATGTAACTACATTCTTTTGTTATGAAGAGAAGAAATGTAATAATAAATAGAATTGAACTATTTGATGGAAGGTGAGAGCATGCGTTTACTTGTAGTAGAAGATAATGCTTCGTTATTAGAGTCTATCTTACAAATTTTACGTGATGAATTTGAAGTAGATACGGCAATAAATGGAGAAGATGGATTGTTTTTAGCTCTTCAAAATATATATGATGCAATTTTGCTGGATGTGATGATGCCAGGGATGGACGGATTTGAAGTGATTCAAAAAATACGAGATGAAAAGATTGAAACACCAGTCCTGTTTTTGACAGCGAGAGATTCTTTAGAAGATCGGGTGAAGGGATTGGACTTTGGTGGAGATGACTATATTGTTAAGCCATTTCAGGCCCCTGAATTAAAAGCGAGAATTCGTGCTTTACTACGCAGAAGTGGTAGTTTAACAACGCAGCAAACGATTCGCTATAAAGGCATTGAATTGTTCGGAAAAGATAAAGATGTTCAAGTAGATGGAAAAGGTATGAAGTTATCATTAAAACAATATGAGCTTCTAGAGTACCTTGTTCAAAATAGCGGAAAGATTTTAATGCGTGAACAAATTTTTGATCGCGTCTGGGGATTTGATTCAGATACGACAGTAGCGATTGTAGAAGTGTATGTACATCATTTACGTAAAAAATTAGAGCCATTCGGTTATCAGAAAGATATTCAAACCGTTCGAGGTATTGGATACATATTAAAAGAACAATGAAAAAGGGAAGCATGTTTCAGAAGACGCGCATTCGATTGACTATAATAAATTCGTTAGTATTTATCATTTTGATAGGCGTATTAGGCAGTATTATTTATTCGTACACATACAAGCGTATTTATAGTGAAGTAGATCAATCTATAAAAATGATAGCTCAGTATAGAGAAAAATTAGATGTTAAAGTACCACCAAGAAAACGCATTGAGAATATCCAAATTGGAGATCCGCGAGTAACTAGAATAACTTGGAATGGGAAAATAGTGAAAATAGAGGGCGATAACCGTAAATTCCGTTCTATTTTTGAAGAGAATTTGGAAAGTTTTTCTCCCGAAAAATTAGAGGAGTTACAAGATATTGAAGTACAAGGACGATATTTTAGAGCATTTTCGCTTCAAAAAGATGGAGAAATAGTTCAAATCGTGCGAGATATAACAGCGGAAGAAGGAATGTTAAATACTTTATTTTTAATTCTCGTTATAGGTTGTAGCATAGGAAGCCTCTGTGCGATAGGTATTGGCTTTTTCCTAGCTGGTAGAGCACTTGTACCTATTCAAAGTTCATGGGAGAAACAGCAACAATTCGTTTCTGATGCATCACATGAACTCAGGACACCACTTGCAGTTATTCAATCAAAAACGGATGTTTTATTCCAGTCACCATCCGCTACGATAGAAGAAAAAGCGATGGATATTTCTACAATTTCAAAAGAATGCAGGCGGTTATCGAAACTCGTTAGTAATTTATTATTGCTAGCACGTTCTGATTCTAATCAAATTGAGATGGATAAGAAAACATTTGAACTTGATAAATTGTTAGAAGAAATAGTAGCTCCATATAAAGAGATTGCTTCTTATCAAGAAAAAGAAATGATGCTAAAAGTAGAACGTGGTGTATCTTTTATGGGGGATAGAGAGCGGATTCATCAAATGATGGTCATACTGTTAGATAATGCGATGAAGTATACAAACGAAGGTGGGCATATTCAAATTGATTGCACGCAAACGAGTAGTTCAATTCGCATACAGGTGAAAGATGACGGGATAGGAGTGAAAGAAGAAGATATTCCGAAATTATTTGATCGTTTTTATCAAGGGGATAAAGCAAGAAGTACGTCAGAAGGAGCTGGATTAGGTCTTTCAATCGCAAATTGGATTGTAGAAAAGCATTACGGAAAAATATCAGTAGAGAGCAAATGGGGAGATGGCACTTGTTTTGAAGTGATTTTCCCTAAAAATCAAAAAATATAAGTAAGAAGACGACCTTGTTTTTACAAGGTCGTCTTTTTTTAAGGGAAAGTTAAGAAACTATTTATATTATGTATGGCATAAAGAAAGTTCGTTACATGAAGAAGAGATTAGGTGTATGTGAGTGGGGTTTATCAATCATAATGTTATCTCAAGCAGCGATGAGATGTATGTATAGTATTAAAAAAACTAGGGGAATGATGGGAAAGAAAGTATAAGAGGGAGGAATTAATTTTGAAAAAGAAAATGATGACGGTATTCACTATTGGAGTAATGAGTTTAAGTATATTAGGGGGTGCCTCTCCTTCTGAAACACAAAAAGGAAAGACAGATTACACGCAGCGCAGTAAAGAACAATTGAACAATGGTAAGATACATGCAGTGCATACAGAAGAAAAAGCAGAGAAACTAGGTATTGAAACGGAAGGAAAAGAACAAATTACACTAGAAAAAGAAATTCATGAAACAGAAGTAGGAAGGGAAGCAGAGCAGTTAGGCATATCGATTGAAGGAAAAGATGTTGGGATGCTGTCAGAAGAAATCTATGAAACAAAAGTAAAGCAAGAAGCGTTAAAGCTAGGTATATCTATAGAGAATACATCAATTGTAGATTTAATTACTCAAATTAATGCGATTAAAATTAAAGATGAAGCAGATAAATTAGGTATTTCGACAGATGGAAAAGAAATCGAAGACATCGCGGAAGAAATCTACGGAAAGAAAGTAAGAGAAGAAGCAGGAAAGTTAGATATTTCTCAAAAAGGAAAAGAAATTGAAGAGTTAGCACAAGAAGTGTACGAACAAAAAGTACAAGAAGAAGCAAAAAAACATCATATTGATTTGTATGGTAAAGATATATATCAAATATTAAGAGAAATTAATGAACAAAAGGTGCTACAAATGGCAGATGAGCTTAATATGGATAAAATGAATATGAATATTCAAGAGTTAGCGGAAAAGATAAAAAAAGATCAGCCTGAAAAAGGAAAAGAACTAAATTTTGTACCGATGGTACGAACGGATGCTGACGCATTTTATTCTTATTTAACGAATTAATAAGGGTGTGAAAGCGATAAGAAAATTGAAGTGGTATATATGTACAGCTTTACTAGGTGCAGCAATATGGAGTGTATATACAAATGGAATTCCAAAGTATGTAGAGAAGTTAACATTCTCAAATATACAAAGAGGAAAAGAAACGGAGTTTAGTAATAACGATGAAAAAGTTATCTTATCAAATGTTCCCTTAATTCAGCAGTTACCAGAATTGGATAGAGGCTGTGAAGTGACGAGCTTAGCGATGATGTTACAATACGCTGGTGTTTCAGTGGATAAGATGACATTAGCAAATGAAATAAAAAAAGTTGATTTTATAGACGATGGTGTGCGCGGGAATCCGAATGAAGGATTTGTAGGTAATATTTATACATTCTCTGAATCAGGATACGGTGTATATCATGGGCCACTTTTTCAGTTAGCGGAAAAATATTTACCTAATAAAGCTGTAGACTTAACAGGGAAGAATATAGAAGAAATTTATAAGAGTGTAAAAGCAGGGCAACCTGTAGTCATGATCACAAATGCAACATTTGCACCATTAGATGAAGATGAATTTACTACATGGGAAACAAATAGTGGAGATGTTTCTATTACGTATAATGAACATTGTGTTGTACTTATTGGGTATGATCAGGAATCTGTATATATTCGAGATCCACTTGAGGATAGCTTAGATGTAAAAGTACCGAGAGAAACCTTTGAACAGGCATGGGTACAAATGGGAAGTCAGGCGATTAGTTATGTAAAGAGCGCTAAATAAATTAGGACGAAGATTTTTAGTAATATGACTATAAGGTGAAGGATAAACATTTGAGGATTATAAGAGAAGTTCTATAGAGTAGACGCTGTTAAGAAATAAGAGAACTTTAGCATATATAATGCTAAAGTTCTCTTATTTTTATGATTAAAATACGTATAAGGAATGAATATGCAAAAATGCATAATTGAAGAAAAAATTACATTTTATCATTATATATTGTTTTATATATGTTAATTGTATAAAATGACACAAGTATCCACATTACATAAAGGAGGCTTATTATGCAAAAAATATTTAACTGGGTTAAATGTATGAGTATCAATAAAAAATTAATCATTTCATTTTTTATTATTTTAACTATACCAGGAATTATTATCGGTGGTGTTTCATATCAAACTGCCAAAACAAATTTTGAACATCAAATGACAGATAAAGCAAAGGAGAATATTTCGATTTTAAATACTGTTATTTCTCAAAATATAGAAGAGAAATTTGTTGATGCGACGTACTTTGCAGACATCTTAACAGAGGATACATATCCAAATGGACAAGAAGAAATAGTAAGAACGAAGTTAGCACAATATATAAAGCTTCATCCAGAAGTAGAAGGTATTTATATTGGAACAGAGACGGGAAAGTTTATAAGAGAACCATTTATCCAAATGGCTGATGGGTATAATCCAACAGATAGATCTTGGTATAAAGAAGCACATGAAAATAAAGGGAAAGTAATTGTTACTGCACCATATCAATCAGCGTCTACAAAAAATATGGTAGTGACAATTGCGAAAGAAGTAAAAGATGGTAAAGGTGTTATAGGAATTAATTTAAATTTAGATAACATCTTAAAAATTTCCAAAATGATTAACATTGGTGAAAAAGGTTATGCAGTTATTTTAGATCAAAATAAGCAAATTGTTAGTCATCCATCTAGAAAACCAGGTGCAAAAGTTACTGATCCTTGGATTAAACCAATTTATGAAGATAAACAAGGAAATGTGTCTTATACAGAACAAGATGATAAAAAGAATTTAATCTTTGCAACAAATGAGAAAACAGGCTGGAAAGTAGTTGGCGTTATGTTCGATGAAGAAATTACTCAAGCTGCCAGTCCAGTGTTTTATAAGACTTTGATTGTCATTGCTATTGCTATTGCATTTGGTAGTGTATTAATTTATTTCATTACAAAGTCTATTACAAGGCCATTACGAAAAATAGCTGAATCGGCATATAAAATTAGTAACGGAGATTTAACAGAGAAAATTACAATCCATTCCAAGGATGACATAGGAAAATTAGGGAATTCATTTAATGAAATGTCTACGTCTTTACAAGATGTTATTACCCAAATTAGCTTTTCAGCAGAACATGTTGCAGCATCGGCAGAAGAGTTAACAGCAAGCGTACAGCAAGCAAATGATGCGACAGACCAAATTACAATTGCAATGGAACAAGTATCAGGTGGGGCCGAATCACAAAGTCAAGGTGTTGAAGAAGGTGCGGCTACATTGCAACAAGTAAATACAGCAATTCAAGATGTAACTGGAAGCGCAGAGTCAATTTCTATTTCCTCATTACATGCGCGAGAAAGAGCAGAAGAGGGAGAAGATTTAGTTGAACAAACCGCAAAACAAATGCAGTCTATTTCTAGATCGGTATCCGAGTCAGATGCTATTATTAAACTTCTTGATGAGAAATCAAAGCAGGTAGGAGCTATTTCTGAAGCAATTCAAAACATTGCTACTCAAACGAACTTATTAGCTTTGAATGCGGCTATTGAAGCAGCAAGAGCAGGTGAACAGGGACGAGGATTTGCTATTGTAGCAGATGAGGTTAGAAAATTAGCAGAGCAATCAGGAGAGTCATCTGGAGAGATTGCAAATTTAATCGCAGAAATTAAGGCGGATATTGAACATACTGTTAAGGCAATGGATAATGTGAATGGAGAAGTTCAACAAGGCCTTGATGTTGTAACAAAAACGAAAGTAAGTTTTACGGAAATTTTAAGTTCTACTACACATATTGTTTCTCAAGTTAATCAAATGGTAGAAACAACGAAGAGAATTGCTGGAGATGCAAATGAAGTGACAAATGCTATTGATGAAATTGCAGCTGCTGCAGAAGAAAATACAGCTAGTATGCAAAGTGTTGCAGCTTCAACAGAAGAACAGGTTAATTCCATGGAAGAAATTAGTTCAGCTTCGCAAAACTTAGCTGAGATGGCCGAAGAACTACAAGCGATGACTAGTAAATTTAAAGTATAATAATAGCAGATAAGTAAGGTGAAAATAATATCACCTTACTTATTTTTCTATTCAGCAATTAGGGGAGTCATTAACGGGATGAACAAAAGAAAAAGACTATGGAATTTGTGGAAAACGATTACATTGTTAGTTTGTACAGTTGTAATTTTTTCTTTACTTGTGACAGATATATTAATTAGTCATAATGTAGAACGGACGACGGAGGATAGCCAAGCAGAGAAAGCAAAAACAATTGCACACATTGTGGCGAATGATTCGATTGTAATCGATGGCTTGGTTGGGAAAGCAGATACCTCTGCAATCCAAACGTATACAAATAGGATATTAAAAAACACAGGTGTTCAATTTATTGTAGTTATGGACATGGATGGAATAAGAAAATCTCATCCAGATCCTCAAAAAATAGGTCATCATTTTATTGGCGGGGATGAAGGGCCTGTATTGAAAGGAAAAGAACATGTATCGTTAGCAGAAGGAACTTTAGGTATTTCCATGCGAGTGTTTGTACCAATATTTTCCGAAACAGGTGAACAACTTGGAGCAGTGGCTGTTGGTATTTCAGCAGATAATGTAAAAGAGAGAGTTAAGGAAAGTAGACATATCATTTATATTGGTGTCGGAGTTGGTGTATTAGTCGGAATTATAGGAGCAATATTGCTAGCTAGACATATAAAGAAAAGCTTATTCGGTCTTGAGCCGCACAGGATAGCAAAAATTCTTGAAGAAAGAAATACGATGCTACAATCTGTAAAGGAAGGTATTATTGCTGTAGATAGAGAGGCTAGAGTAACGTTAATTAATAATGAAGCGAAACGTCTATTTAAAAAAAGCGGACTTGAAGAAGATTTTATCGGTAAAGATGTTGAGTTGTATATGCCAAATTCACGTATAAAAGAAGTATTGCAAACGGGAGAAGTACAATTAAACGAAGAACAAAATATTTACGGAATTACGATTGTGACGAATCGAGTTCCTTTATATGTAAAAGGAGAAATAGTTGGTGCAATTGCAACATTTCGTGATAAAACAGAGATTAGAAAACTAGCAGAGGAACTAACTGGTATTAGACTATATGCAGAAGCATTACGGGCACAATCTCATGAGTTTATGAATAAGATGCATGTCGTATTAGGGCTTACACATATGAAACAGTATGAAGAATTACAGAAGTATATAAGCGGCATGGTATCAGAGCATCAATATGAAATTGGTGGAGTTATGAAAAGAATAAAAAGTCCAGTATTTGCGGGTTTTTTACTAGGTAAGCTCAGCTATGCTAGAGAGAAAAATATAAAATTAATTATAAGTGAAGATTCTTATATGCCGGAAATAGATGATGAAAGTATTGCTCATGAACTTATTACGATTGTTGGAAATTTAATTAATAATGCATTAGAGGCAGTTACGAATTGTGAAAAGAAGCAAGTTGAAGTTAAGATACAACACGGGGATATATTAACTATTACAGTACAAGATACGGGAAAAGGTATACAAGAAAAAGAAATAGAGGAATTATTTACGAAAGGTTATTCCACAAAGGGAGATAACCGCGGTTATGGTTTGTATCTTGTAAAAGAAAGTATACAGCGAATAAATGGGGAAATTCATATGCATTCATTAGTAGGAAAGGGAACAACGATAACAATTGAAATACCTAAAGGTAGGGATGAGAGGCAAATATGATTAAAGTTTTAATTGTAGAAGATGACCCGATGGTAGCAATGTTAAATACGCATTATTTAGAGCAAGTAGGAGGGTTTGAGCTTGTTCAAGCAGTTAACTCAGTAAAGTCGGCGATAGAAATATTAGAGAAATCACGAGTAGATTTAGTATTACTTGATATTTTTATGCCTGAAGAGACTGGGTTTGAGCTTTTAATGTATATCCGGAACCAAGAAAAAGAAATCGATATTATAATGATTTCAGCTGTACATGATATGGGAAGTATTAAAAAAGCATTACAATATGGCGTAGTAGATTATTTAATTAAACCATTTACATTTGAACGATTTAAAGAGGCATTAACTATATATCGAGAAAAACTTACTTTCATGAAAGAACAACAAAAAATTAGTCAATCGGAATTAGATTCGTTAATTTTACAAAAAGAAAAAAGGGAGCCTACTGTCACGAAAGAGCTTCCGAAAGGGTTAACGAAGCAAACATTGCAATTAATTTGGCAGAAGATCGAGTCGTTGAATGGAAGGGTGTTTACAACAGATGAAATGGCACAATTAGTTGGAATTTCAAGAGTTTCTATTCGAAAATATGTAATGTTTTTGACTGACATTGGGGTGTTAGAAAACGAAATGGTGTACCAACATGTGGGAAGACCTGTAAGTAAATTAAGATGTGTTGATCAAAAGAAAATAGAGTTTTACGTATAAGCGACTTAGTATAAGTCGCTTATACTTTTTTTAATTACAAAATCAATTACAAAACTTACAAAAACTATTTTTACTATTGAAAGCGTTTTAATATTGTTATTAAGAAAACGAGGGGGTGCCATATGGGAATTCAAAAGAATGTGGAAGCGGTATCATTTTCTGAAGGAAATGAAGTACAAAGAGAATCTTTCGCTTCTAAAATTATGAATGTAAAAATCGGTGTTATACCTTTACCGTTATATGTAGTATTGGCTGCTATTATTTATGGGGCATCTGTATATAATAAATTGCCAGCAGATATGATTGGTGGATTTGCAGTTATTATGATCATGGGGATTTTCTTAGGCGATATTGGGATGAGAATTCCAATTTTAAAAAATATCGGCGGTCCAGCAATACTTTCGTTATTTATTCCATCATTACTTGTATTTTTTAACTGGATGAATCCAGCTTCAATGGAAGCTGCGACTATGTTAATGAAAAAATCGAACTTTTTATATTTATATATTTCTTGTTTAGTAGTCGGAAGTATTTTAGGAATGAACCGTAAAGTGTTAGTACAAGGTTTCGTTCGCATGTTTATTCCTTTAGTAGTAGGGACGTTAGCTTCTGTAGCAGTAGGGTTATTGGTCGGTTCATTATTTGGATTTGAAATGAAGCACACATTCTTCTTTATCATCGTACCAATTGTGAGTGGTGGTATCGGGGAAGGGATTTTACCATTGTCGCTAGCTTATAGTGATATTTTAAATGAATCGTCAGCAACGTTTGTATCACAGCTTATTCCAGCAGCTATTATTGGAAATATGTTCGCAATTGTAAGTGCAGGGTATATGAAGCGTTTAGGTGAGAAGAAACCGGAGCTTAGTGGTAACGGTGTATTAGTGAAAACAGACAATCAAGCAGAATTATTAAAAGAACAAAATACAGAGAAGCCAATTGACTTCTCATTAATGGGAGCAGGTTTATTAATTGCGTGTACGTTCTTCATCTTCGGAGGATTTGCTTCTAAGTTCATCGGTATTCCTGGGGCAATCATTATGATTTTCTCAGCAGCACTTGTGAAATACTTTAAATTAATGCCAGCAAAAATGGAGCAAGGAGCATTCCATTTATATAAATTTATTTCGAAGAATTTAACTTGGCCTTTAATGGTTGGATTAGGATTGCTATATATTCCGTTAAAAGACGTAGCAGCAGTTCTTTCAGTAGGATATGTTGTTGTGTGCGCATCGGTTGTTCTTACAATGGTAGCATCAGGTTTTCTTGTAGGGAAAGTGATGAAGATGTATCCAGTTGAATCGGCGATTGTAACTGGATGTCATAGCGGTTTAGGCGGAACTGGAGATGTTGCTATTTTATCGGCTTCAAATCGTATGGAATTAATGCCGTTCGCGCAAATTTCAACTCGTTTAGGCGGGGCGGCAATGGTTGTAACGGCGACAATATTATTAAAAATGTTTTCATGATCAAACAAGCTAGCTATATTCGTATAGCTAGCTTGTCAAATTAAGGGGAGATTATAAGTATGTTAGCAAATCAAATTAATGAAAGATCATTGTTATTGCATAAAGAATTAGTAGGGAAAATTGAAATTACAAGTAAAGTGGAGGTAAATTCAGCGGATGATTTAAGCCTGACGTATACACCAGGTGTAGCGGAGTCGTGTAAAGCGATTGCGGCAGATGAAGAAACAGTGTATGACTATACAGCACGTGGCAATATGGTGGCAGTTGTTTCAGATGGAACAGCGGTACTCGGTTTAGGAAACATTGGACCGAAAGCCGCTATGCCTGTTATGGAAGGAAAAAGTATTTTGTTTAAGAAGTTTGCGAATGTAGATGCTTTCCCATTATGTTTAGGCACAACGGATGTAGATGAAATCGTTACCCTTGTAAAAAATTTAGAGCCTACATTTGCAGGGATTAATTTAGAAGATATTGCAGCACCGCGTTGTTTTGAAATTGAAAAACGATTAAAAGAAGAAACGAATATTCCTGTATTCCATGATGATCAACATGGAACAGCTATTGTCGTTTTAGCAGCTGTTATTAATGCATTAAAAGTTGTTAGCAAACAAATGGATAATGTGAAAATCGTTATTAACGGTGCGGGTTCGGCAGGAATTGCAATTGGAAAATTATTATTAAAGGCTGGTGCAAAGCACATTACGCTAGTTAGCCTAGAAGGTATTGTTTGTGAAGGTGAAACATGGATGAACGAAGCACAAATTGAAGTTTCAAAAAAGACAAATCGTGAACATGTGCGTGGAACGTTAAAAGAAGCAATTCACCAAGCTGATATTTTTATTGGCGTATCTGCTCCTAACGTATTAACGAAAGAACTTGTACAGACGATGAATGAGAAAGCAATTGTGTTTGCAATGGCGAATCCAATTCCAGAAATCTTCCCTGAGGATGCATTAGAGGCTGGGGCAGCTGTAGTAGGAACTGGACGCTCGGATTATGCGAATCAAGTAAATAATGTATTGGCGTTTCCCGGAATATTCCGCGGTGCGTTAGATGTGCGCGCAACTGATATTACAGAAGAGATGAAATTAGCGGCAGCATATGGGATCGCTAACATCATTACTGATGAAGAACGTAATGCGAATTATGTAATCCCGAATCCATTAGATAAAAGAGTTGTTCCAAGTGTTGCAGAAGCAGTAGCGAAAGCAGCTATTGATTCAGGCGTGGCACAAATTACGAAAATACCACGTTATTAATAGCGAAAAGCAGTGCCTAAAAGGCACTGCTTTTTTGAGATAAGAAATCAAAATAATGAAGAAGTGTAGAATTATTTATGTTTCTTCACTATTTATTTAATTCCATTGCAACTTGTTTACCATTCACTAAAACCTCAGTTACTGCTACGATCACTTCTATCATTTTTTTCATCTCTCATCTCTCCTCGTTTCATTTCTTACTTTAAGTATAAGAGAAGAGAGATAATTCAACTATCGAAGTACATGACGTAGAAATTACATTGTTGTAAGAAAGTGGTTTATTTTTGTCACTTTACTCAGCAGTGATTACAAACTGATCATAATATTTTTCATTCACATATATATTTAATAACCATAATCCAGATGAAGGTAGTGACATAGTGAGAGGGAGTTCGTTTGTAGTAGAATCGATTGTATTTGAAGTAGTCCAAGTTTGTTTGGAAGTTTCTTTTTGAAAGAGTACTTGTGTCGGAGTTACAGATCCTTGTTTTAGCGCAATAATAGACAATTTTCCAGTTGGTATTTCAGAATCTAGAAAGTGCCACATTATTTCATTTTGTTCATTTGCGATAATAGGACTATCAGCCATTGCGACTTTACCTTCGATGCCTTTTAAAGGCATTTTTCCTTCTACGAAAGAAGGTGTTTCTTCCCAATTTACATCTTTTAAAACACTAAGGTGAAAGAAGGAAGGTGCGTTCACTTGAGTGGATGACGTTGCTATTACGTCTTTTTTTTGTTCTTTTGAATCCGGTTGCGTTTGTGTGCATCCAGTAATGAGGAAGGAGAGAAGTAGCATAGTTCCGATTTTTTTCATGGTGCCACACTCCTAGTTTTTATTGTTAGTGTAATTGTATTTGCTAGAAGGCGGGACAATTCCTTTAAAGTATAAAAAGAGGTCGTAAGTTTTGTACGACCTCTTTTGACATTTTTATCTCGTAAAAGCCCGATTGGTGTAGGTTAATAATTAGTGGGAGATAGTCCCCACTAATTAAAGTTTCATTTTATATTTGTTCCGTTGTATAGGTTGGTTCGGTTTCTTTTTGAGGCATCGTCAAAAAAATAACGGACAGAACGATACATACGCCGCCTAATAATTGATATGTTCCAAAAGATTCATTTAGCCAAGTGATTGAAACGATGGCAGCTACAAGGGGTTCAATGCTAGATAAAATGCTTGTTTCTGTTGCTGCTAAATATTTAAGACTACCGATATATAGAAGGAAAGAAAGGGTACCACTAATAATGATAAGAATAAGCATAGAAAAAGTTTTTAGTGTAAGGGTTTGTGAAAATTGATTCCACCCGAATGAACGATTATAAATAAGTAGTGCAATTCCTCCGATTAACATCCCCCAACCAATTACTACAGTTGTCCCGCATTCTTTAATGAGAGAAGCCGGATGAAGGGTATAAAATGCAAATCCGATTGCTGTTAATAGTCCAAAAATAATAGCTTCTTTGGATAAAACAATATTTTCAATTGAGCCATTTGTAATAATAAAGTATGTTCCTATTAGCGCGGCTATAATTGCGAATAGTTGCATGGAAGCAGGGAATTTTCTTTGTTCAAATGCAACATACATGGTAATAAGAACAGGACCTAGAAATTGAAATAGCGTTGCTGTGACTGCATTACTAATATGAACCGTTTCGATAAAGGCGTATTGCGCACCGAGCATGCCGAGAATAGAGAAAATAATAAGTTGTATAGAATATCTAGGGTGTTTCCAAATTTGAAATATGTTTTGTTTCTTTATAAGTAAGAAAGACAAAATAAATATTCCTGCAAGCAACAATCGAATTGTTAAAAAATCAATTGAGGATACATTAGTATGTTGAAATAGCCACTGAATCATTGGACCAGATAATCCCCATAATGTAGCCCCTGTAATAATCATAATGAGTCCGATACGTCTACCATTGTTCATTATCATGTTTCTCCTCTCCAGTATTTGATTTTTTATGTGTGACATGATAAAAGGAATTATATATAACTTCTGGTACTGTAAAAAGTATCAGATTTTAGTTTTATTAAGGGGTCAGATATTATGTTAGAATTAACGCCTAATTTAAATATGAATAGTAAAAAGGCATTGTATGTGCAATTGTATGAGTATATAAAAAAAGAAATTAAAGATGGATCAATTGTCCCTTTTACGAAATTACCGGCTAAGCGAAAGTTAGCGATACATTTACAAGTAAGTAAAAATACAGTAGAGGCAGCGTACGAACAATTACTTGCAGAAGGTTATATTGAGTCGATATCGAGAAAAGGTTATTTTGTATGCAAGATTGAGCAAATGGTTCATATAGAGGATAGCGGAGATAGAATAGAAGAAGTACCGTTTCAGGAGAAGAGTTATAAATTTGATTTTACACAAACAGGAATTGATACAAATGCTTTTCCATTCAATATGTATCGGAAAATTGTAAATGAAATATGGCAGCCGCATAATAACGAACTTCTCTTTCTAGGACACCCTCAAGGAGAAGCGAGCTTAAGAGAAGAGATTACGAATTATTTGTATGAATCTAGAGGTGTACGTTGTTCAGCTAGTCAAATTGTATTAGGAGCGGGAACACAAATATTAGTGAAACTATTGTTTCAATTGTTAAAGGGAAGCAATTATGCAGTTGAAAACCCAGGGTATCATAGAAAGATGGTTGTTTTTGAACAGGGAGAAGCAAGAGTCCAAATGTTATCTTTAGATAGAGATGGAATTTGTATTGCAGATTTAGAAAATAGCAATGCGAATGTTGTATTTGTTACACCTTCCCATCAGTTTCCGTATGGAATGATTATGCCTATTACGAGAAGGATGCAGCTTTTACAATGGGCCAAGAAAGAAGAGAGTAGGTATATTATTGAAGATGATTATGATAGTGAATTTCGCTATTCTGGAAAGCCTATACCGGCGCTGCAAGGGTTAGATACAGAGGGGAAAGTTATTTATATGGGGACGCTATCTAAAGCATTATTACCATCGCTACGGATGAGCTATATGGTGTTGCCGAAGAAATTAATTAAAAAGTATCAACAGCAATATTTATTTTATACACAAAGTGTTTCAAGAATGGACCAAGAAGTGATTAGAAGATTTTTAAATGAAGGCTATTGGGAAAAACATATTCATAAAATGCGTGTCGTCTACCGAAAGAAGAGAGATCGACTTGTTTTTGAAATAGAGAAGTATTTCTCTAATCGTGTTGAAGTGATAGGAGAAGATTCAGGATTACACATTTTATTAAAAGTGCATAATGGAATGCGGGAAGAAGAATTAATTCAAGAAGCTGCGAAACATAGTATCAAAATATATCCTGTGTCTACGTACTATAAAGACGATACTGCACCTGAAAATGTAGTTTTACTTGGGTTTGCGATATTATCAGAGGAAGAAATTGCGAAAGCGATTCAATTATTACACACGGCATGGTTTACAATAAAGTAAAAAACATCCTCCAAACATGAGGATGTTTTTTATTATTTATTTTCATCTAAGAATAAGACCATATGCTCTTCGTCCCAATATTGTCCGTTATATTTTAATGAACGTTCTTGTACACCGAATGTTTTAAAACCTAATGATTCATAAAGTTTTTTCGCTCCATCGTTGCCAACAACAACATCAAGCATAACTTGTTCTACTTCTAAAGATTTAGCAAGCTCAAGACATTCTTTAATAAGTGCTTTTCCTGCTCCAAGTCCGCGCGCTTTTGGAGATACATATACAGAACCGATTTTAGCTTTATGTTCTTGTTTTACATATGGTTTCGTTTCCAGTGTTGCAACCCCGATTAATTTTCCATCTTTAAATGCACCTAGCGTATAGTTTTCATCTTGTGCTAATTTTTGTGCTTTATATTCAATCGCACACTCTTTATTAATAATATCTTCATAAGAAGAGCTGAATGCTTCAGGGTTTTGCTTTAATCCTTCTACGCGAAGTTCTAAGTAAATTTCTGCTTCGTCTTTTGTTAATACATGGATATCCAATTATATCACCCTCCAAATCTTTGCAAATGTACCTTTATTTTATATTGAAATAAGAATAATTTCAAAAGCTTAGCTTATATGAGCTGTTTTTATGAACAAAATAACACCAGTAGTGTTTACTACTACTGGTGTTTTCACACGCATATTATTCAAAAGGTAGCTCGATTATAAAGTTTGTTCCCGCTCCTAATTGGCTTGTTACTAGAATAGAACCGTTATGCAATTCTACAATTTCTTTTGCAACAGCTAGCCCGATGCCTTTTCCACCTGTAGCTCGTGTTCTGGATTTATCAACACGATAAAAACGGTCAAAAATATGCGGGATATCTTCTTCAGGAATACCTTCACCTTCATCTTGTACACTTATTGTAAAAGAATCTGTTTCCATGAGTACACGTATCGTAATGGATGTGTTTTCTGGCGAATGTTGATAAGCGTTGTGTAATAAATTTAACATAACTTGTTCCATACGTCTTTCGTCTATGCAAACTTCTAAATCATCTTTGCAATATACATGAAGTTGCATTTGCTTATTTGTTAATGTTGTTTTTGTTTTTTCTACCATTCGTTCTAAAAATGGCTGAAGAAGCACTTTTTGTTTTTTTATAACAAATTGGTGTTGTTCTAATTGTACAAGCATAAATAAATCTTGGACGAGATCGGTTACACTATCCGTTTCATCCTCAATGATTTGTAAGTATTCTTCTCGCTCCTCTTTTGTTAAAGAGTCTCTCTTTGCTACCTTCGCATAACCTTTCATATAGGTCAATGGAGTTAATAGTTCATGAGCGACACTAGCGAGAAATTCATTGCGCTCTTTTTTCATATACGTAAGTTCACTCGATAAATCTTCAATTGTTTTTGCTAAACTTCCGAGTTCATCATTTCGTTTAATACCTAATTGAATTGGCTTGTTTAATTTTGACATTTTTTCTGTCGCTCTCTTCATTTTTACAAGTGGTTCTGTAATAACGCGTGAAAAAACAAAGACAGAAATTGTTGTTAAAATAATTGTTAAAACGCTAATGATAAGAAATTGGTTCATGAGTTTAAGTAACATATTTTCTAGGAAAGATGTTTTTAATAACATATATAGCTTTCCTTGAAACTTTGTTGTGTTAAGTGGGCTTACTGTTGTGATGAACTTTGATTTTTTCCAGTTCCTTTCAACGACCAATCCGCCGTCTGGGACAGTTTCTGTTTTACAAGTAAGTTGTTTTTGCATATCTTTTGTTACGGGTTCTGAGGTGGAAATAATTTTGCCGTTATGGTCAGTAATAATGATAGCTATATCGGAGTTAGAAATTGATTCCGATTCAACTAAGTGTGCAGCCTCATTCGTAATATCGAACTCAGGGTACACAGGACGTTTAGGATTTTTATTATGTTCAGCGTGTTTCATTTCTTTATAATATTCATCCCGTCTCTCGCGGCTTTTAATTTTTTTACTATAGCGATTACCTTTCTCTAAAAGAGCATCTGTTTCCTCTACAATACGCATTTTTGAAAGGCTTTTATAAAAAGATACGAAAGCAATTGTTTCAATACATAAAGCTAATATTAAAAAGTATGTCCCAATTTTAAGGGAAAGTTTACTCATTTTTTCACCATACCTTATTCATAATAAAGAGTCAGTGGTATACGATTTCCCACTGACCGAAGTAATTATTCACTTTTCCATTTATATCCGACTTTATAGACCGTTTCTAGGTAATCTTCAATAGGAAATCCTTTTTTGCGTAGTTTATCACGGATATTACGAATGTGTGAATCAATTGTTCTATATTCGATATCTGTTTCATAGCCCCAAATTTTTTCGATTAAATCATCTCGGCTATAAGCACGGTTTGTATTTTGTAAAAATAGTCCGAGTAACGAAAATTCGATAGGAGTTAATGAGATTTTTTCATCATAAACTGTGACAGTATGTTTCGTTTTATCCCACTCAATACCATTGAAACTAACAAAGCCATCTTTTTTTGTACGGCGTAATATAGCCTCGATTCGTGCGACTAATACATGCTCATCAAATGGTTTTGTAATATAATCATCTGCGCCCATCGTGAGGCCTTTCACCATATCGTAGTTTTGGTTGCGAGCTGTTAACATAATGATAGGAACGTTGGAAATTTGACGAATTTGATAGCAAGTATCCCATCCATCCATACTTGGCATCATAACATCTAATAAAATAATATCGAATTCTTTTTGTTCGATTAATTTTAGTGCTTCAAGGCCAGAGGTAGCTTTCATACAAAAATAGCCGCGAGGGCTTAAGAACAGATCTAATAATCGTAACATACGTTCTTCATCGTCTACTAATAAAATTTTTACCATAATCTTGTGCACCCCAAACTGTTCATTCTACTTGTATAGTTTACATGAAAATAATAAAAAACTCTTTTTATGTGATTGAATGGAGGGCTGATTTTTTCGCTCAGAGTAATTGACATAAAAAATGCACTAGTTTTGCACAACTATTTTTTATAATAGAAAACGTAGCGACACAAAATACCCTATGTTGCGACATAACGTCATGTCATTTTATTTATAAAATGACAATTCCATTCTATTGTGTATGTGAGATAGAGAGGGTTTTCGTATTCACCTCGCATCGGATAAGAAAAATTTCCTATCTCACACTTTTTTTAAAAGGAGATCATACACATGAATTCAAAAGAAGAAATTTCAAAAAAAGAAAAGCAAGATCGTAATACGGTTGTCATGTGCGTTGCCGTATCTATGGTTATTATTATAAGTTGCGTAAATAAAATTTTGGGGATTTTATAATATAAAAAAAGCTGATTGCTTCTTAAGAAGCAATCAGCTTTTTTCATTGTTAGGGGGAGTGTTCATATAATAAACCAAGGTAAAATTGCTAATCCAGAAGTTACAATTGCTGTAGTAAATATTAAAAGCATAGCTCGTTTGTTTTGTTTCATGTCACATTCTCCTCTACATATCAAGTACATGCGATCAGCGTGGGATGTAGTTCCCCACTGAGTAAAGTTTCACTTTATATTTTTAGTATAATGAATGGAAAGGTTTGGTACGATCGATAAAGGTGACATGAAGATTACATTGTTGTAATGAAAAAAGCATCTTTCTTAATAAAAAGATGCTTTTGGAAAACTATATTGAAGTATTAATCATTTAAGAACAGAACCATATGTTCCTCGTCCCAATATTGACCGTTATGTTTTAATGAACGCTCTTGTACGCCGTAAGTCTGGAAACCTAATGATTCATATAATTTTTTTGCACCAGCGTTACCAACTACAACATCGAGCATAAGTTGTTCTACATGTAATTTATCGGCATTTTCAATAATTGCTTTAATAAGAGCTCGTCCTGCTCCAAGGCCACGCGCTTTTGGGGAAACGAAAACGGAACCGATTTTTGCTTTATGTTCTTGTTTAATAAAAGGCTTTGTTTCTAAAGTAGCAATGCCGATTAAATCATCATCTTTGAAGACCCCTAGAGTATACTTATCCGGATTGCTTAATCGTTTTGCCATAGCAGCTACAGGATCCTCATGTTTCAAAACGTCTTCATAGGAAGAGCTAAAAGCTTCCGGGTTCTTCGTTAAACCTTCCATACAAACTTTTAAATATATTTCTGCGTCCTCTGTCGTTAATAAGCGAATTTCCATAGTTGTAACCTCCTTGGTCGATTTCAAATAAAATAAATCCATTACTTTTATAAGAGTGTGTATGTGTTTTGTTAGCAGTCTCTTTTAATTTGTAAAAGAATGAAAAGATATATGCTACAATGTTTTGTTTTTTAATATGTAATGAAATTATATATTAACTTTATTAACTATTCAAGTCTTTAATATATTACATTTTCATAACTAAAATAACTCCTCAATTGAGGAGTTATTTTAGTTATTCGATTGATAACCATCAATTCGATGTGGATGTGTGTAAATATTGCAGGATTCATTTCTGATAAATCCTACGACTGTAATGCCTAAATCGTGAGCGAGTTGCAATGCTAGTTTTGTTGGGGCAGATTTAGATAGAACAATTTCACATCCGATTTTTGAAACTTTGAGTAAAATTTCAGATGAAATACGTCCGCTAAATGCGATAATTTTTCCTATAACAGATATATCGTTGCGCAAACAATGACCATATATTTTATCTAATGCATTATGTCTGCCAATATCCATTCTTGATAGGAGGATTTTGTTTCGATCACAGAGCGCGGTATTGTGAACACCGCCGGTTTGGCGAAAGGTAGTGGAAGATTGTTGTAACGTATTCATTAAGTAAAAACATTCTTCAGGAGTAATTTTTACATGTATATCATGTAAGTCTTTTGCTTTTGCTGCATCGTTTACGAAAATAAAACCTTGTCTACCTTTTCCGCAGCAAGAAGTGACGTATCGTTTATTATATAAAGTTTGATAGAGCGGATTCACTTTTGATGATTTTACATGGACAATTCCGTTATCTTTTTGAACCCATAGTTCTTCAACATCGTTATAGGAAGAAATAATCCCCTCAGAAATTAAAAAACCAATTACCATATCTTCAATATAATTTGGTGTGCATACGACTGTTACATATTCTTCACCATTCAATTTAATAGTAATAGGAGATTCTGTAACAATCTCATCAAGTTGTTTTGAAAATGTACCAGATTGATAACGTACAATTGTATAAGTCTCTTGCGTAGGCCCCATATTTAATTCCCCTTTTATATGTATTTCTCTCCCACATTTATCATAAAACAATGGGAAAAATAAAAACACCTATTAACAAGAAGATCACAGATTATTTTGGTTATTATTGTATATGTACGATATAATAGAACTGTAGAATAGTGATATTTTCAAGCTTTCGTAGTTATACCTTATAACATCTAGAATCGACTTCATAAGAAAGTATTTGGGTAGAGCGTTTCAAAAAAATGTACAGTAATGCGATTTTGAAAACGGATTCATGATTGTGTTGTACAGTTGGTTGTAAGGAGAGGGGAAACTATGGCAGAACAGACAGTCCGTGTAACCGTCGATGGTAAAGAATTTTCTGCATCAGGTGAAAAGACGATACTACAATTATTTAACGAGAGTAATTTGGAACATCCTCAAATTTGTCATGTACCAGAAGTAGATCCAATTCAAACTTGTGATACGTGTATTGTAGAAGTAAATGGAAAGTTATTGCGTGCTTGTTCAACGAAATTAGAGAACGGTATGCATATCGAAAGACAGTCCCAGCGTGCAAAAGAGGCACAGACTGAGGCAATGGATCGAATATTAGAGAATCATCTACTGTATTGTACCGTTTGTGATAACAATAATGGTAACTGTAAAGTCCACAATACAGTACATATGATGGGAATTGAGGAACAGAAATATCCGTATGAGCCAAAAGTAAGTGCGTGTGAAGTGGATATGTCACATCCGTTTTATCGATATGATCCAAATCAATGTATTGCTTGTGGACAGTGTGTAGAAGTATGTCAAAACTTACAAGTGAATGAAACTATATCGATAGACTGGAGCTTAGACCGTCCACGTGTTATATGGGACAATGGTGTAAGTATAAATGACTCATCTTGTGTAAGTTGCGGGCAATGTGTAACAGTATGTCCATGTAATGCGTTGATGGAGAAATCAATGTTAGGTGAAGCTGGATTCATGACAGGATTGAAACCGGATGTGTTAGATCCGATGATTGATTTTGTAAAGGATGTAGAGCCGGGATATAGTAGTATTTTAGCAGTTTCAGAAGTAGAGGCTGCGATGCGTAAGACGAAAGTGAATAAAACAAAAACAGTTTGTACATTTTGTGGTGTAGGTTGTTCATTTGAAGTATGGACGAAAGACCGCCACATTTTGAAAGTGCAGCCTGTTTCAGATGCGCCGGTTAACGGTATTTCAACATGTGTAAAAGGCAAATTTGGATGGGATTTTGTAAACAGTGAAGATCGTATTACAAAGCCATTAATTCGCCAAGGGGATATGTTTGTTGAAGCTTCATGGGAAGAGGCTCTTGAAGTTGTTGCATCCAATATGCAGCATATTAAATCAGAATATGGAAGTGATGCATTTGGGTTTATTTCTTCTTCGAAAGTAACGAATGAAGAAAATTATCTTATGCAAAAACTAGCCCGTCAAATATATGGAACGAATAATGTAGACAACTGTTCCCGTTATTGTCAATCTCCAGCAACAGACGGTTTATTTAAAACTGTCGGTATGGGCGGGGACGCTGGAACAGTGAAAGATATTGCGGAAGCAGGCCTTGTCATTATCGTTGGAGCAAATCCGACAGAAGGACATCCTGTACTTGCAACGCGTGTAAAACGTGCTCATAAATTACATGACCAAAAATTAATTGTGGCGGATCTTCGTAAACATGAAATGGCAGAGCGTGCGGATTTATTCATTCATCCGCGCCAAGGAACTGATTATGTATGGCTCGCTGGTATTACGAAATATATTATTGATCAAGATTGGCACGATAAAAAGTTCATAGCTGAAAATGTGAAGAATTTTGATGAATATAGCAAAATGGTAGAAAAGTATACGCTTGATTATACAGAAGAAATTACGGGGATTTCGAAAGAAAATCTGAAAGAAATGGCTCGTATGGTATATGAAGCAGATGGTACTTGTGTACTTTGGGGAATGGGTGTAACGCAAAATACTGGAGGAAGTACAACTTCAGCAGCAATTTCAAATCTATTGCTTGTTACGGGTAATTATCGTCGTCCTGGTGCAGGAGCATATCCATTACGCGGACATAATAACGTACAAGGCGCTTGTGATATGGCAACATTACCAAACTGGCTTCCAGGTTACCAAGCGGTTTCAGATGATGCGCTCCGTGCGAAATTTGAAAAAGCATACGGTACTACAATTCCGAAAGCACCAGGCTTAAATAATATTGCAATGTTACTTGCGGCAGATGAAGGAAAACTGCGTGGTATGTATGTTATGGGTGAAGAAATGGCTTTAGTAGATTCGAATGCCAACCATGTACAACATATTTTAGCGAATTTAGATTTCCTTGTTGTTCAAGATATGTTCTTATCGAAAACAGCTCGTTTTGCTGATGTTATTTTACCGGCAGCACCAAGCTTAGAAAAAGAGGGAACATTTACGAATACAGAGCGCCGTATTCAAAGATTATATGAAGTATTGAAGCCGCTTGGTGATTCAAAGCCAGACTGGTGGATTTTACAAAAAGTAGCTCGTGCGCTTGGCGGGGACTGGAATTATGAAAGTCCAAGTGAAATCATGGATGAAATTGCATCGCTTGCACCTTTATATTCTCAGGCAACATACGATCGTTTAGAAGGATGGAATAGTTTATGTTGGGGTAGCCATGATGGTAGCGATACACCGCTATTATATGTGGACGGATTTAACTTCCCGGATAAACTAGCTCGTCTATCATTAGATGAATGGGTACCACCAGTTGTAGCGCCAGATGAGTATGATTTACTTTTAAATAATGGTCGTATGTTAGAACATTTCCACGAAGGGAATATGACGAATAAATCGGCTGGTATTTTATCTAAAGTATCTGAAGTGTTCGTTGAAATCTCGCCTGAACTTGCCCTAGAGCGCAATGTGAAAGATGGTGGCCTTGTAGAATTAGCATCACCATTTGGGAAAATTAAAGTACAGGCACTTGTTACAGAGCGTGTAACGGGGAAAGAGCTATATTTACCGATGCATGCAACGGTAAATGAAGAGGCAATCAATATTTTAACTGGAACGGCGACAGATCTTTATACGTGTACACCAGCGTACAAACAAACGATGGTAAAGATGCGTGTACTACGTGAAAAAGGGAATCGTCCGTTACCATCTTCAAACCCGAGAGATAAAAAGCGTAATCCGCAAAACGGTGTTGAAATCCAGCAAAAATGGCAAAGAAAACAATACGTATCACTTGTGGACTAGGGGGCGGAGATAGTGGCGAAAGAAATTACTGTAATTAAAAAGAAAGTTGTAACAGAGGAAGAACAGAAACAGCAAGTAGCAGATGAACTTCTAAATGAGCTATCTAATAATCGTGAAGCAGTAGAAGAAACGATGCAGCTTTTAGCACAGTTGCAGAAGGCTGGTATATTAGATGCGGCAATTAGTTTACTTGCTGCGAAGGAAGATGTTTCAAAAATCGCTGTGGAGCAATTAAATCGTGAACCCGTTAAAAATGCGTTAAATAATATGATGGGGGCAGGAGAAGCGTTATCTTCAGTTGACCCAGAAATAACGAAGCAAATTACGTCAAGTTTAGTTACAGGATTGCAATTTGCAACAGATGAATTAAATAGTGGTAAAAAAACAAAAGTGATGGATTTCTTTAAAGTATTAAAAGATCCAGATATCAATAGAGCTATTACATTCGGTTTTAGCTTCTTGAAAGCATTTGGACAAGGGCTAGAGAAAAAATAGAATAAATGAAAAAGTGATGGGAAGTAGCCATCACTTTTTTCATTATATGTATAAGTGTGTTCATGTTAAGCGGAATATATTATTATTAAAAAGATGGATTAGAACTGGAAATATGGAATCCATCTCAAATACCGTTTTAGAATTTGGAGGAATATATGCAACACCGTAAAAAACTATCTATACCAGGAGTAATGAGACATTCCTTTCAAACAGTTAAATTTGCCTTTTGGAATGTATTAACTTTTCAACTTGCTTATAAATTATTAGCAGCGATTGTGTTTGTTCCGCTATTTGGAATCATTTTTAATAAGTTATTGTATTTTGGTGGTTATGCAAATGCGACAAATGATGAATTATTAGCGTTTTTAAAGACGCCTTATGGCATCTTAGCAATCGTAATTTTATCATTGTTAGCACTGTTTCTTATCTTTACAGAATTTGCGGTGCTTATTATTATTTCGTATTTCGCTCATAAAAGACAGAAGGTGAAATTACGTCCGATTTTATATAAAACGGTAACGTATTTACCTACTCTTTTCACATATTGCTTACCAGGATTTATTTTATATGCTGTCGTATTGTTGCCTCTTTTAAATATGGGATATGAAACGGCATTAATCCCGCAAATTCAAATTCCTAACTTTATTACAGGAGAGCTGTTTAAGACAACGATGGGACAAGTTGGTTATTACACGTTCTTTGCTGTAGTCGCGTATTTGAATCTTAGATGGATTTTCGTTCTACCTATTGTTGTTTTAGAGCAAAAACCATTTCGCGTGGCAGCACGTAAAAGTGCAACTTTAGTAAAGGAAAGCTTTTTTAAAGTACTATTCTTTTTAGTAGGATTTTTTATTTCAATTGGAATTGTATATGTCATGTTTTTGGGAATGTATTTATTGTGCCTATGGGGTGTTTATGAATTTACAAACCCGAAAGGAACATTTGCATTATTAGCTGAATCAACGATTTCTGTATTTTTAACGAGTACATTGTATTTATTCAGCTTTATCGTGACGCCATTTTATATTATGGCGATTACGCGATTATACTTACAAAAGGTTCCAGTTGAGGATGTTTTATTAGAAGAAGGATTAGATTATTCGAAAACGAAAGCAGATAAATGTTTCTTCCAAAAACATCGTTGGAAATTCATTGGCGTATACATTGTAGGGATTATTACTGCGGGAATGGTCGTTGCCTTCATTGTAACGTTTATTTCAAATTCGTATAAAGAACCGATTATTATGGCGCACCGCGGGTATATATCAAAAGGCGTAGAAAATACGAAAGAAGCTGTGCAAGGTGCTATTGATGCAAAAGCAGACTACGCTGAAATAGATGTATTACAAACGAAAGACGGTGAGCTAGCGGTTATACATGATTTGAAGCTGAAACGTCTCGCAAATGCTAATGTGCATGTGTCAGATTTAACGATGGCGGAGTTAAGGCAGCTTACCCTTAGTCAAGATGGACTTTCAGGACAAATAAGTACACTTGATGAAATCATTAAGCTAGCAAATGGCAAAATCAAACTTAATATAGAAGTGAAGCTTCATGGGGGCGAAAAAGATTTTGTAAACAAAGTCTTAAAAACGATTAAAGATAATGAATTTGAGAAGCAATGTGTAATTCAAACGTTACACTATCCACTTATTAAAGAGTTTAAGCGTGCAAATCCAGATATAAAAGTAGGGTATATACTGTATGCAAGTAGAGCTAACTTAAAGAATGTGAAGGCTGACTTTTACGTAGCAGAAGAATATATGTTAAATAAGAAATTAGTAAAAGAAGCAAGGAAGTTAAACAAACCAATTTACGTATGGACAGTAAATGATATGGAAAATTTAAAGGCATATTATAAGTTAAACGTAGATGGTATTATAACCGATTACCCTGAAGATGCACGTGAAACAATTAAGATGTTAAAAGAGCAAGAAGCGGAAGAAAGTGATCTGTTTGATAAAATTACTGAAACGACAGATGATTTATTTTCTAAGTTATTTATAAGTTACCCAGCTGCTAGCTAAATGCTAGCAGCTGTTTTTTTGTGAAAAGAATATATCTCTAAAGTATTGAGTAAAGTAATAACTGTATATGTATACGTTATCGCTTAGGTTTCTTACATTGTTAAATTATTGTCAAATAATAAATGATTGCTGTTTATTTTGAAGCAGTATAATAAAAATAGAGTGAAAGATAATGGAATGACACGAAACCCCTAATAGAATCAATGTTTTATATATTTACACTATTCTAAATATAAAAACTTTAGGAAAATGATATGTTAGCGTTTTCATAACTTTTAAGTTATGCTAGAATAAGGACATAAGTTATTAATTATTACAAAAAGAAAAAAGAATCTCTTTTTTCTGTTAATTATAAGGGGGCATTTCATTATGCGTATTGGGGTACCAGCAGAAATTAAAAACAACGAAAACCGTGTGGCAATGACACCAGCAGGTGTTGTACATTTAATTCGTAACAATCACGAAGTATTCATTCAAAAGGGTGCAGGTTTAGGGTCTGGTTTCACAGATGCTCAGTATGTTGAAGCGGGAGCAAAAATTGTTGATACAGCTGAAGAAGCTTGGAATATGGAAATGGTTATGAAAGTTAAGGAACCAATTGAAAGCGAATACAAACACTTCAGTGAAGGCTTAATCTTGTTCACATACTTACACTTAGCTCCAGAGCCAGAATTAACAAAAGCTTTAATCGAGAAAAAAGTTGTTTCTATCGCATATGAAACAGTACAATTAGAAAACCGTTCATTACCATTACTTGCACCTATGAGTGAAGTAGCTGGTCGTATGGCTGCACAAATTGGTGCACAATTCCTTGAGAAAAACAAAGGCGGTAAAGGTATCTTACTTGCAGGTGTTCCAGGGGTTAAACGTGGTAAAGTAACAATCATCGGTGGTGGACAAGCTGGTACAAATGCTGCTAAAATTGCAGTTGGACTAGGTGCGGATGTAACAATCATCGACTTAAGTGCAGAACGTCTTCGTCAATTAGATGACATTTTCGGAAACCAAGTAAAAACTTTAATGTCTAATCCTTACAATATTGCAGAAGCTGTTAAAGAGTCTGATCTTGTAATCGGTGCAGTATTAATCCCAGGTGCAAAAGCTCCAAAACTTGTAACAGAAGAAATGATTAAATCAATGGAACCAGGTTCTGTTGTTGTAGATATCGCGATTGACCAAGGTGGTATTTTCGAAACAACTGACCGTATTACAACTCATGATAACCCAACTTACGAAAAACACGGCGTTGTTCATTATGCAGTTGCAAACATGCCAGGTGCGGTTCCACGTACATCAACTCTTGCATTAACAAACGTAACAGTACCATATGCAGTACAAATTGCTAACAAAGGCTACAAAGAAGCTTGCCTAGGCAACTCTGCATTACTAAAAGGTATTAACACATTAGATGGCTATGTAACATTCGAAGCAGTTGCAGAAGCTCACGGTGTAGAGTACAAAGGTGCTAAAGAATTATTAGAAGCAGAAACAGTATCTTGCTAATAGAAGCATTATACAAAACAAAATCGAACAATATATAAAACAACATGATAAGAGCTAAGAGTGAAGATCTCTTAGCTCTTCTTGGCAAAAGGGGGCATACATCGTGGCCAACCTATTTAAAAAGAAATCCGTTACGCAATTGTTAGGGGAAAGTAAAAGTAAAACTTTGACGAAAACGCTAGGGGCATTTGACCTAACAATGCTAGGGATTGGTGCGATAATTGGTACAGGAGTTCTAGTATTAACTGGATTAGTAGCAGCAAGAGATGCTGGTCCAGCAGTTATTTTTTCATTCATGATTGCAGCCATCGTTTGTGGATTTGCAGCATTATGTTACGCAGAGGTGGCTTCTACACTTCCTGTTTCAGGTAGTGTGTACACATACTCATATGCAACAATTGGTGAGTTTGTAGCTCATTTAATGGGATGGACATTACTATCCGTATATGTTGTAACGACTGCCGCAGTAGCTGGCGGATGGACTGGTTACTTCCATAACTTAGTGAGTGGATTAGGGCTTGAAATTCCAAAAGCACTGCTAACGATTCCGTCTCAAGGTGGTATGGTGAATTTACCAGCAGTTATCGTTACATTAGTTATAACTTGGTTATTATCAAGAGGTACGAAAGAAAGTAAACGCGTGAATAACATAATGGTATTAATTAAAATTGGTATCGTTGTTTTATTCATTGCAGTTGGTGTATTCTACGTGAAACCAGAAAACTGGATACCATTTGCACCGTACGGTTTAAGTGGAGTTTTCGCGGGGGGAGCAGCAGTATTCTTTGCTTTCTTAGGATTTGATGCATTAGCAACTTCTGCTGAAGAGGTAAAAAATCCGCAACGTGATCTACCGATTGGTATTATCGCTTCGTTAGTCATTTGTACAATCATTTATGTTGTAGTTTGTCTCGTTATGACGGGTATGGTTTCTTATAAAGAATTAGATGTACCAGAAGCTATGGCATATGTGTTAGAAGTTGTAGGACAAGATAAAGTAGCAGGTGTAATCGCAATTGGAGCTGTAATTGGTATTATGGCAGTAATTTTTGCTTACATTTATGCAACGACACGTGTATTCTTTGCGATGAGCCGTGACGGTTTATTGCCAGAATCTTTCGCGAAAATTAATAAAAAGACAGAAGCGCCAACATTTACAGTTTGGTTAACAGGAATTGGTAGTGCTTTAATTGCTGGATTTATCGATTTAAAAGAATTGTCGAATTTAGCGAATATTGGAGCGTTGTTAACATTTGCGATGGTTGGTGTGTCAGTTATTATTCTTCGTAAAACACATCCAAAATTACAACGTGGATTTATGGTACCACTTGTACCGATCTTGCCGATTATTTCGATTGCATGTTGTCTATTCTTAATGGTAAATCTACCATTAAAAACATGGATGTACTTCGGTGCTTGGTTAGCAATTGGAGTAGTTGTATACTTTGTTTATTCGAAAAAACATAGTCATTTAAAAGACGATGGAAGTTCGCAGGATAATTTAGAACAAGCTAATTAAAAGCTTAATTAAAAGGGATATAAGTATAGTAAGCCTTGTGCGTCTAGGGAGCGCGCAAGGCTTTTTCTTTTGTTGAAATAAAGGGAATATATATTACTTTGTTGAATTTTTATGTCGGAATATGAAAAAAGGGTGGGAGCAAAATGGAAGAAACAAAAGTTGTAGTTGGAGCAGAGGGTTATAATAATAACCCTGGTTGGTTACATACGAATGAAGAAGAATTAAATTTATTACGGAGAGAAACTTGGCTTGATAAATTTCAACCTAATTCTTTATCAGTAATTTTGGCAGAACATGTATGGGAGCATTTATCATATGAAGAAGGAATTGAAGCTGCAAAAATTTGTTATGAGTTTTTAATGGATAATGGATATATTCGTTGTGCAGTACCAGATGCATTTTTTCCAGATGAAGAATATCAGCAAGGGGTACAAGTAGGTGGACCTGGTCCATTAGATCATCCTGCAGCAAGCCATAAAATTGTTCATAACTATAAAACAATCACGTCCATATTTGAATCAGCAGGTTTTCAAGTGAGGCTCTTAGAATACTGTGATGAGAATGGTAAGTTTCACTATAATGATTGGAATGAGAAAGATGGATTTATTTATCGTTCGAAACGTTTTGACCATAGAAATCGGGATAATCAGTTAGGATTTGTTTCTTTAATTGTGGATGCGGTGAAAATGAAAAGTAAGTAAAAAGGGGTGTGCGAATTGTGCATCCTTTTTTGTATGAGAATATAGAGGATGCGAAAAATATGTATATGACTTATTAAAATGTGAACGGAAAGTTCATAAAAAAAAATCAGATTTCATTGACACATATGAGTAGGCGCTCATATAATAAGAGTATAAGATATATGAATGATTGTTCATATGTTCAATTAAAGAGGTGAGCTATAATGGCTGGAAATAAAGTAGAAACACCACAAGAGACATGTTCTCAAACGATAATTCATGAAGAAGTTGTAGAGCAAGTAAAACAAACAATTCCAACTGATGAAAGTTTAAGTAAAGTAGCAGAACTATTTAAAGTATTAGGTGACCGTACACGTACGAGAATATTACATGCGCTATTTGAAGCTGAAATGTGCGTTTGTGATTTAGCTTATTTATTAGGAATGACACAATCATCTATTTCGCATCAGCTTCGTGTGTTAAAGCAAGCGAAACTTGTGAAGAATCGTAAAGAAGGAAAGGTTGTTTATTATTCGTTAGCTGACCAGCACGTAATTCATATCTTCGAGCAAGCGTTTGAACACGTAAACGAAGAAGAATAAAAAGAACGCGAGGAGGGAGAACGATGGCTGAAGCGTTAGTGAAAAAGAAACTGATGTTAGAAGGTTTAGATTGTGCGAATTGTGCAATGAAAATTGAAAAAGGTGTTGGGAATATAGAAGGAGTAAATTCTTGCTCTGTAAACTTTGCAACAAAGACAATGATTTTAGAAACGGCACAAAATAAAGAAAACGAAGTTGTTATGGAAGCAAAACAACTCGTTACAAAATTAGAACCGCATATTAAAGTGCAAGAAGAACAAAAAAATAAAATTGCTAAAGAAGTATTTATATTAGAAGGTTTAGATTGCGCGAACTGTGCAATGAAAATTGAAAATAAAGTTAAGGAAATGCCAGCTGTCTCAGAAGCAACTGTTGATTTCGTATCGAAGAAACTACGAGTAGAAGTTGCGAATAAAAGAGAACTAGAAGCGACTGTAGCAAATATAACAAATGTCGTTCAAAAGTTAGAGCCAGACGTGAAAGTTGTTCGTGAAGAGAAGAACGGTCATGACCACGGGCATAGTCATGATCATGGTGAAGCAAATGTGAAAAAGATGGTAGGGAGATTAGTGGTCGGCGGAATTTTGACAGCAATTGCTGCATTAGCGGGCTTACCACAAATGGTAACAATTCCGTTATTCGTCCTTGCTTATTTATTAATAGGTGGAGATATCGTTTGGAGAGCGGTAAGAAACATAACTCGTGGCCAAGTATTTGATGAAAACTTCTTAATGGCAATTGCAACTGTAGGAGCTTTTGCAATTCAACAATACTCAGAAGCTGTAGCAGTAATGCTATTTTATCAAGTAGGAGAACTATTCCAAAGCATTGCGGTAAACCGCTCTCGAAAATCAATTACTTCATTAATGGATATTCGTCCTGATTATGCGAATGTAAAGGTTGGAAATGAAACGAAACAAGTATCACCAGAAGATGTACAAATTGGCGATTATATTATCGTTAAGCCAGGTGAGAAAGTGCCGTTAGACGGAAAAGTAATTGAAGGAACATCAATGGTAGATACTTCAGCATTAACAGGTGAATCTGTACCACGTGAAGTTGAAGTTGGAAATGATGTATTAAGTGGCTTTGTGAACCAAAACGGTGTGTTGACAATTGAAGTTACAAAAGAATTCGGTGAATCAACTGTATCGAAAATTTTAGATTTAGTTCAAAATGCAAGCAGTAAAAAAGCACCAACGGAAAACTTTATTACGAAGTTTGCACGTTACTACACTCCAGTTGTAGTTATTACAGCGGCAATCATGGCGTTTATTCCACCACTTATTTTAGAAGGAGCTACATTCTCTGAGTGGATTTATAGAGCTTTAGTGTTCTTAGTAATCTCTTGTCCATGTGCGTTAGTTGTATCCATTCCTCTTGGATTCTTTGGAGGTATTGGTGGTGCATCTAAAAGTGGTGTGTTAGTAAAAGGTAGTAACTATTTAGAAGCTTTAAATGATGTGAAATATATTGTTTTTGACAAAACAGGAACATTAACAAAAGGTGTTTTCAAAGTTACAAAAATGGAACCGAGCGAAGGTACTACAAGTGAAGAGTTATTAGAGTATGCGGCATTTGCTGAAGTATATTCTAACCATCCAATTGCCCAATCTATTCGAAAGGCATATGGAAAATCAATTGATGAAAAAATAATCGATGATTATAACGAAATTTCTGGTCACGGTACAGTCGTAAAAGTACAAGGAAAAGAAATTTTTGCAGGTAATGCAAAATTAATGAGAAAAGAAAATATTGAATTTAAGCAACCAGAAACAGTAGGTACATTAGTTCACGTTGCTGTAGATGGAAGATATGCAGGTTATATTGTTATCTCTGATGAGGTAAAAGAGGATTCGAAACAAGCGATTCAAAAGTTAAAAGAACTAGGTATTAAAAAGACAGTAATGTTAACTGGTGATGCAAAACCAGTTGGTGAAGCTGTTGGTAAAGAATTAGGCTTAGATGAAGTTCATGCGGAATTACTACCGCAACAAAAAGTAGAAGAGATTGAAAAAATTGATGCAGCGAAGCACGGAAAAGAAAAAATTGCCTTCGTTGGTGACGGTATTAACGATACACCAGTATTAGCCCGTGCAGACGTTGGTATTGCGATGGGTGGTTTAGGGTCAGATGCAGCAATTGAAGCGGCAGACATCGTTATTATGACTGATGAGCCTTCAAAAATTGCGACAGCTGTAAAAATTGCAAAACGCACAAGAAGTATAGTGTGGCAAAATATCATCTTTGCTCTAGGTGTAAAAGGGATCGTTTTATTACTTGGTGCCTTTGGTATTGCAACAATGTGGGAAGCTGTTTTCTCAGATGTTGGTGTGACACTACTTGCAGTGTTAAATGCAATGCGTGTATTACGAGTGAAAGATTTATAAAAAAGAGGACGCGAACTAATCTGTACCCTTTGTAAAGGACATTTTAAAAAAAGTTAGGCGGCATCAAGAAGATGATTTCTGTATTCGACAGGAGTCATCTTCTTTAAATTCCACTGATATCTATGCT
>NZ_JAKUGK010000012.1:0-85522 GCF_022663885.1 Bacillus cereus group sp. BfR-BA-01330 | reverse complement strand
AGCGTTCATCCTGAGCCAGGATCAAACTCTCCAATAAAGTTAGTTTGTCTAGCATCTAAAATAAAAATTGACGTTTCACGTTGTTTGTTTCGTTCAGTTTTCAAAGAACTAAAAGCGGGTGAAGAGAATCGAACTCTCGACCAGAGCTTGGAAGGCTCTTGTTTTACCACTAAACTACACCCGCGTGGTCGGGAAGACAGGATTTGAACCTGCGACCCCCTGGTCCCAAACCAGGTGCTCTACCAAGCTGAGCCACTTCCCGTAATTGGCGCGCCCGAGAGGAGTCGAACCCCTAACCTCTTGATCCGTAGTCAAACGCTCTATCCAATTGAGCTACGGGCGCTTATTCATGATGTTTTTTCGTCGTTGTAATTTGGCGACTCAATTATCTTATCATACTACATTTTCAAATGCAAGCACTTTTTTAAGATTTTTTTGATGCGGCCGAGAGGACTTGAACCTCCACGGGGTTTCCCCCACTAGGCCCTCAACCTAGCGCGTCTGCCGTTCCGCCACGACCGCGCGAAAAAAAAAACAAAAGTGAGCCATGAAGGACTCGAACCTTCGACCCTCTGATTAAAAGTCAGATGCTCTACCAACTGAGCTAATGGCTCGTAAATGGCTGGGCTAGCTGGATTCGAACCAGCGCATGACGGAGTCAAAGTCCGTTGCCTTACCGCTTGGCTATAGCCCATCGAAATAATTATCTTCTTTCCAAAGACAAATGTTATTGTAACATAATGTCCAATAAAAAACAACTGCTGTATAGCAGAAGTTAAAATGGCGGTCCCGACCGGGGTCGAACCGGCGATCTCCTGCGTGACAGGCAGGCATGTTAACCACTACACCACGGGACCATTTGGTTGCGGGGACAGGATTTGAACCTGCGACCTTCGGGTTATGAGCCCGACGAGCTACCGTGCTGCTCCACCCCGCGACAATACTATTCATATAAAATTATATGGTGGAGGATGACGGGATCGAACCGCCGACCCCCTGCTTGTAAGGCAGGTGCTCTCCCAGCTGAGCTAATCCTCCGAAGTGGTGACCCGTACGGGATTCGAACCCGTGTTACCGCCGTGAAAGGGCGGTGTCTTAACCACTTGACCAACGGGCCAATATGTATGGCAGAGAAGAAGGGATTCGAACCCTCGCACCGCGTTAGCGATCTACTCCCTTAGCAGGGGAGCCCCTTGAGCCACTTGGGTACTTCTCTGTATGGCTCCGCAGGTAGGACTCGAACCTACGACCGATCGGTTAACAGCCGATAGCTCTACCACTGAGCTACTGCGGAATAATGAAGACAATTTGTATCTTATAAAAATTCTCTCTGTAAGTCAAGAAGTTTTTAACAACATCTTGTTCAAACGTGACATGTTTATAATATACTGGATTGCGTTTTTACTGTCAAGATGTTTTCGATATCGGTTTGAGTTTCCCTTTACACTTTCCACAGACATATCTTTTTATATTTATTTGACGCCTTCTTACATATTGAAGTGAACACTCCATACATTCATACTTATAAATCTTTTTTTCCTTCTCTTCATTAATCATTCGTTTACAAAAACGTGGTGCATCAACTTTCTTTAACAACTCACGAAAATCCCTGTCCCTGTGCTTATACCCTCTTCCTGCAATATGTAAGTGATAATGACAAAGCTCATGTTTAATAATCCCGACTAACTCTTCTTCACCATACAATTCGTAATATCGATAATTCAGTTCGATATTATGACTCTTCAATAAATAACGCCCACCAGTTGTACGTAATCTATTATTAAACACCGCTTTATGTAAGAACGGTATCTCAAAGTATTGTAGTGACACTTCTTCCACTAGTCGCTGAATTTCTTGCTCATCCACTCTCATTCCTCCTAAACAAAAAAATATTTTTACACTTTTCTCCCTTCTTATACATATATTAAATAGTACATATACCCATCCTCATGTAAGAAGCGTGGTTTCTAAAAACAAAACATGAATAGAAATCCACTCACCAACCTCTCATCAATAGCATTTTAGATTTTTGAGAGCAGGATTAAACAAGGAGGGATTCCTATGCCTACGTGGCTAAAAAAACAAATGCAACGTGCATATTTCGAAAAAAACCGGTATCAAATTAAGTTATTAAATGAATGCTGGTTTTATTATAGCAAAATACATCAAAGCTCATAATCCATTACACTTTTTATTTCATAAAAAAAGAGCAGTTTCATCTGCTCTCTTCTCTTACTATTCAATCGGCAACATAGATAGTGCAACGCGTCCTTTTTTTGTATCAATATCATCTACCCATACTTTTACAATTTGCCCTACTGATACAACATCTAACGGATGCTTTACAAACTGTTTGCTAAGTTTAGAAATATGTACTAAACCATCTTGCTTTACACCAACATCAACAAAAGCACCAAAATCAACAACGTTACGAACTGTTCCTTCTAGTTCCATACCACGTTTTAAATCTTCTAATTTCAAAATCCCTTTTTTCAAAAGTGGTTTAGGCAACTCATCCCTCATATCTCGTTCAGGACTAATAAGCGCATCTATAATATCAACTAACGTCGGCTCCCCAACTCCTGTTTCTTGAGATAACTTAGAAATCTCTACTTCTTCCAATCTCTTTTGTAATTGCGGTTGTCCTACGTCATCTATCGATAACCCTAGACTCTTCAATAACAATTCAACATTTTTATATTGCTCTGGATGAATACCTGTTCGATCTAATGGATTCGCTCCTTCTAGTATACGTAAGAAACCTATACATTGTTCATAAGTCTTTGCACCTAAACGTGGGATTTTCTTTAATTCCGTGCGCTTCGTGAATTTCCCATCTTCTTCTCTCTTTGCTACAATATTTTTCGCAACAGTTTTCGATAAACCTGAAACATATTGTAACAATGCAACCGAAGCCGTATTTACATTAACCCCAACTTGGTTAACAGCTGTTTCTACTACAAATGTTAATGACTCATTCAGTCTCTTTTGAGATACATCATGTTGGTATTGTCCAACCCCAACTGATTTAGGATCAATTTTCACAAGTTCAGCAAGTGGATCTTGCAGACGTCTCCCAATAGAAACGGCACTTCTCTCTTCAACTTGTAAATTTGGGAATTCCTCACGGGCTAAATCAGAAGCTGAATATACACTAGCACCCGCTTCATTTACAATAATATAAAAGACATCTCGGTTCACACTTTGTAATACATCTACTATAAACTCTTCTGTTTCTCTAGATGCTGTCCCATTACCAATTGCAATCATTTCAACTTGATATTTATCTATAATAGAAAGAACTTTCGTTTTTGCATCATCATATTTACGAACAGGTGGATGCGGATAAATAACATCGATATGTAGTACTTTCCCCGTATCATCTACTACAGACAATTTACAACCAGTTCTATATGCCGGATCTACCGCTAGCACGACTTTCCCTTTCATCGGAGGTTGTAATAATAAGTTACGTAAGTTCTCAGAGAAAATATGTATTGCTTGTTCTTCAGCTGTTTCTGTTAATTCTTTACGAATCTCTCTTTCGATTGAAGATTGAATTAATCGTTTATAACCATCTTCAATCGCTAATTGTACATAATGTGCACTTTTCGAATCGTTATCACGAATTACCTTCTTATTTAAGAAGGTTACTATCTCATCTACTGGCGGAACAACAGCAACTCTCAATATATCTTCTTTCTCGCCACGATTCATTGCTAATACACGATGTGGTACTACTTTTTGCAATGGTTCTTCATAACTGTAATACATTTCATATATATTCTTTTCATCTTTTTCTTCATCTTTCACGGAAGAAGACATAACACCTTTTCTAAAAGTAACATTTCGAATCCAACTACGATACGCAGCTTCATCTGAAACCATTTCTGCAATAATGTCTTGTGCACCTTGTAAAGCTTCTTCTGCAGATTGCACTTCTTTCTCTACATTAATAAATTCCACTGCCTTTTTAGCCGGATCTTCTTTCTTATATAACAATAACCATTCAGCTAATGGTTCTAATCCTTTTTCTTTAGCAACTGTCGCTTTCGTTCTTCTTTTCTCTTTATATGGACGATATAGATCTTCTACTTCTTGCAACTTTGTAGCTTTAACAATTTGCTGTCGTAGCTCTTCTGTCAGTTTCCCCTTCTCATCAATAAGACGAAGAACTTCTTCCTTCCTATCTTCAAGTTGCATCATATATTGCCATCTCTCTAAAATCGTACGAATTTGCACCTCATCTAAAGAGCCTGTCCATTCTTTTCGGTAACGAGCAATAAATGGAACTGTGTTACCTTCTTCTGTTAATTGAATAACATGACGAACTTGCTTTTCGGTAAAGCCTAATTCTTTCACTAACATTTTCATTAACGCTTGTCGATTATCTACCATTTCCATATACAACCGTAACCTCCTCTATAATAAAAAAAGTTGCCCTTCAAAGAGAGCAACTTAAACTGCCGATTTAAAAATCTATTAGTCCTAAACTAATTTGTAGCGCTTCATCTACACGAATCATCATCACTTCATCTAAGTGAGTGATTTTGTCCGTTAAGCGCTGCTTATCGATTGTTCGAATCTGCTCAAGTAAAATAACAGAATCTCTCTCAAAACCGTACTTTTTCGCATCAATTTCCACATGAGTGGGTAATTTCGCTTTTTGAATCTGTGCAGTAATAGCCGCTACAATCACCGTTGGACTAAAACGATTTCCGATGTCATTTTGAATGACAAGAACCGGACGAACGCCTCCTTGCTCAGAACCAACAACTGGGGAAAGGTCTGCAAAATACACGTCGCCGCGTTTTACAATCAAAATATTACCCCCCGCTAACTAAGCGTTCTACTGTATGAGCTGCTTCATACTCTGCTAAGAAAGCTTCAGATGCAATACCAAGATTAATTTTTCCCATTTCAATGTACCCACGTCGCATTGATTCATGTTGGTAGCGTTTCTTCGTCTTATGTTGACGCAATAACAATTGTGTTGCCTGGCAAATTAGTTCATGGCGATTCTTATTCTCTTGTTTTCCAATTCCGTCCAATTCCGTTACCATTTGCTTTGGCAACCGAACCACGATTTCAGTAGTTACACTTGATTCGGACACAAAAATACACCTCCACCGTCAACTACACACCCAAATATATATATGACACCTATTGTAATAATACCATTGTATGGAGCCTGTTGCAAAGACTTCCTTATTCCTTGCTTATGTTTTCCAATTCACAAACAAAACATTCATCTTCTTAAATTTTTTATCTCATAACTAACTAAAAACAATAGAACTCCTCTTCAAAACTTACGTGCAACTTATATAAAAAATGATTATAAGTAAAAAGCTTCTCATCAAAAAGAGCTTATTATCCAGCAATGAACAGTCACTCCAATGACAAGAAGCAATCATACTACCTTCTATATATTGTTCAAGTAATTAATTATCTCTACAACCTTACCATTCCGTATAAATATTCTTGGCACACGGAAACTGATCGTTGCAATAATTTCATAATTAATAGTCCCTGAGTATTCCGCAACCTCTGTAGCGCTAATATACTCATCTCCTTGCCTTCCAATAAGCGTAACTTTCGTACCAAGTGGCACTTCACAAGGAAGATGAATCATGAACTGATCCATTGTTACTCGCCCTACAATCGGTACCCTTTTACCATTTATAAGCACTTCAAATCCTTGTAACCTCCTAAGCCACCCATCTGCATAGCCAATCGCTACAGTCGCAATCCATTCTTCAGTTTTCGTTCGGTAGGTGACGTTATAACTAATTCCATCCCCTTTAATTACCTGTTTAATATGAGCGACTTTCGTATGAAGTGATAGCGCCGGTTCTAATTCAAATGGTAAAAAAGGACGTATTTCTACAGAAGGAGATAATCCATACATTGCAATCCCAATTCGCACTGCATTAAATGTAATCCCTTGAAAACGTAACGTCGCAGCACTATTAGCTGTATGAACAAACTTAGGATCCACTCCGAATTCTTTCAACCAACTTAACTGCTCTAAGAACGTGTTATATTGCTTATCAAAATACGAAGTCTCAACCTCATCTGCCGTTGCAAAATGCGTGTATACTCCTTCTAACTCTAAAAACGGTGCACCCTCTAAACTCTTTAAAAATTCTTTTAGCTCTTTTCTTTCACGTATTCCAATTCTCCCCATACCACTATCAAAGTTAATATGGAATTTCATTACAGATGAACCATCCCAAAGTTTAATTGCTTCGTCCACCCATTCTTTTTGAAAAACAGTTAGCGCTACATCATTTTCAGCAGCTACATTTACATCACGCGGCGGCGAGGGACCTAACACTAAAATCGGCTCAGTAATACCAGCCCTCCGAAGCACTAAAGCTTCATCTAAAAAAGCAACAGCTAACCTTGTTGCACCTGCTTCTAATGCCGTTTTAGCCACCGGTACATAATCGTGCCCATATGCGTTTGCTTTAACTACAGCAAAAATCTCTACATTACTTGGGATGAACTCTTTAATATGTGTAACGTTGTTATAAATGGCATCTAAATCCACTTCCACCCAAGTGTCACGGTAAAATGGTGCTTCTTCCATAAATACACTTCCTTATACACGATATGCGAAGCTTATTCTTTTATATGCTTTTTTTATGAAATCCACCTTCAAACTAAGAAAAGACGTGGTGCACATATATCACCACGTCTAAGAAGTTTACTTCACCTGCTTCGCTGTAACTGAACGAGCAACCATTAACAGCTCCTTCGGCTCTAAACCTTTAGACACGAGCATATATTCTACTCCGTTATGCGACCACGTTACAGAGTCTTTCGTTAATGCACCAATCGTAAACCCAAGATCAACTGGTTCTCCACTTACACTTACCGCTGATGATGCCTCTGCAACTTTTGCCTTTTCTTGTATTAAAGTAAAGGATTTCTTATTTCCAGTGTATGTGAGTATCGCACGCTTGCCACTGTCTGTCTTCAACTCTTTTTCATCTTGCAGAGTCATACCTTGTGGTGTATCAAGTGGATACAAAATAGCAAACGGTTTGTCTTCTTTCGCTGTTGTTTGAACATCTACCTGCGCTCTAGACATATTTTGTTTCGTATCAAATGCACCTTTATCAAATTTCGCATCGAATTTCACTTTAGAGAAATCTACTTTCACAAGAACATTTTGATCATTATCCATTAACTTCACTGAAACTGGAGTCAAGTCGCTCTTATTCAATGTAATCTCTTGTCTCGGCAACATATTTTGATGTTGATAGTTTGTTTTTGTTTTAAAAATATAATACTTATCTGTTTTCTCAAAAGTAAGGTTTTTCTTGTCCTGCAAAATATCTCTTACAAGTGATTCATATAAATAAGCCTGGCTACTATTTTGCGGCCAATCACTTTGAAAACGGAAGCTCTTATTAAGTGCTGGCGTTAATACAAATACACCTTCTTCATTTCTCAAAATAATTTGGCTCTGATCTTTTTTTGCATTTTTTAAATTCACACGATAAAAAGACGGTTCCTTATGCCAAATCTCTACGTTATACTCTTGAGGCTCATTGCCTGTTTTAATAGATAATTTTGCCTCAGCTTGATAACTTTTCATCCCTTTTACTTTTGATTCTAAATCTCTCACGACATCATCTTGCTTCTTTTCCATACAACCCGCCAACACAAAAACGGTCAACAAACCGACAAGAACTAAAAACAGACGCCTTTTCATCAATTCAGCCCCTTTGCCCCTATAAATGAATGGAAGATGTACCTTCCTTATCGCTACCTCAAATATATGAGACAAAGATATAAAATATGCAGACTAGCGTGACAAGCTTTCTAAAACAACTTGAGCAACAGCAAATTCCTTACTATGACTAATTGATAAATGAACAATATACTCTGTACTTGTAATCAGAATTGGCTTACCTCTTTCATCATTTTTCACTTCAATATCTAAAAAACTCACTTCTTTTCCGATACCAGTACCTACAGCTTTTGAATACGCCTCTTTCGCTGCAAACCTTCCAGCTACAAACTCTGTAAGGCGACTTCCTTTCAGCTCCATAGCAACATTACGTTCATTTTCCGTTAAAATACGTTCCATAAATTTAAGCTTTCCATCTAGCATTTTTTCAATACGATTTAATTCAATAATATCGATACCAATCCCTATAATCATTTCAAAATCCCCTTCTTCTATTTAACTTTCTTCTTTCATATTGATAAGAATAACAGAGAATCTTTCTGATGCAAAAGGGGTGATAGTAACCGTATGCTAATAAGATCCACTCATATTTCTTTACAACCGACTATTCTTACCTTACTGCTTATTCATTTAGTCATGATGATATTAGGCGACTTTTTTCTCTTACCACTGGCAGCCTCTAATGAATATATCGCGAAAGGAGAATGGTGGCGTGTCATAACTTCTCTTCTCGTACACGTAGACTTACAACATTTTCTTTCTAATAGTATTTTTTTGTTTGCTCTTGGTTCTTCTATCGAAAAGCAACTCGGACACTTTTCTTTTTTTATTCTATTTTTTCTCTCTGGAATTTCTGGAAATATTTCTTCTTATATTATTATGCCGCTTGAATATATTCACGCAGGTGCATCAGGTGGTATTTTCGGACTATTAGGTGCACAGTTATTTTTATTGTACAATCGATACCGCTCTTCAAAACCAAAAGAAATTGCCATTTTCTCAATTATGATACTTCTATTACTGCTATTTACTTTCTTTAACCCTTCTGCCAATCCGATCAGTCATTTAACAGGTTTAATAACCGGTGGCATTTTAACCCCTTTTTTAACAAAAAAAAACGATGGTGCAAAGCTTATTTAATATAAAAGCTTGCACCATCGATAATTTCTACATCTACTTGTTCACTTAAATCTCTCATTAATTGAAATAAAGACTCATCCTTCATCTTCGCCTCAATCATACAATCAATTTGCGGAACACTTCCCTTTATCCTTCTTAAAAAAGATAAAAATGCGTCTACATTAATATAATCTGCATGAGCTCTTGGATCTTTTCCCTCTCTAGGGCTAGAGATATGCATTTTAATCGGCAACAAAGACGTTTCCCACGTATGAACAACACGTGCCCAATCTTCATACCAATCTTCTTGCTCATTATTCATCATATGGTGATGCAAGTCAAATACGACGGGAATATCTAATTTTTCTCCTAAATATAATGTTTCCTCTAACGTAAAGGTTGTATCATCATTTTCTAATATAATCATTTCTTGAATACCCCTTGGGACATTCGACCAATTCTCTATAAAGCGCTCTAATGCAAGTTCTTTATCTTTATATCCTCCTCCAACATGCAGTACACATCGTTGCTTATGTTCAATCCCCATGCCTTTTAATAATTTTTTGTGCATCTGCAATGTTTTTACAGATTGTTTAAAAACACTCTCTTCAGGTGAATTTAGTACAACAAAATGATCTGGATGGAAATCAATTCTCATATTCATATGAACTGCATATTCACCTAGTTTTTTTAAATTTTCTTTTAACGGACGAATATAGTTCCACTCTAGCAATTCCTCATGATTCGCTAAAGGAATGAGCTTTGAACTGAGCCGAAAGAAAGATATGTCATGCCCTTTATTATGCTTTAATAAACGTAAACAATTTTCTAAATTGGAATTAGCAATTCTTTCAAGCTTACGAATTGCAGCATCACGATCATCTAATTTCTGAAACTGTGCATACGTCATCGTTTGAGATGGAGATGCATTCTTCAAATGCACACTCATCGCAACGTAACCAAGCCTTACAAGCATATAACAGCCCCTTTTCTATCATAACTATTATGTAGTATGCACAATTATAGAAATAAAAAAAGAGAATGCCCGCAAAGGGCATTCTCTTTTTTTTATTAAGCTTGTGGACGGCTATGATGTTTTCTTTCGCCGCGTCCATTTGAAGAACCAGGGCGACCTTGACCTTCACCTCTACGACCACGACTACCACCATCACGATTACGATCGCGGTTACCATCACGATTGCGATCACGGTTTCCGTCACGATTACGTCCATCACGGTTACGGTCACGATTACGTCCATCGCCACCGCCGCGTCCATCACGACTACGATTACGGTTACCATCACGGTATCCGCCTCCGTTACCGCCGCGTTTTTTAGAACCGCCGCCTCTTGAAACAACAGGTGGTTCTGATGTTAAAGCGATCGGAGTTGTATCCGGCTCTTTAGTCATCATTTTTAAAGCAGCAGCTACTACTGTTACAGAGTCATTTTCTTCTAACATTTCTTCTGCAATACGCTTGTAGTATGCTAAGTTTTCATTTTCAATTGTGCTTTGAAGCTTTTCAGCGATTAAACGTTGTTGACCTTCTAATGCCTCGTCAAGTGTCGGTGCATCCATACGGTCCATTTTACGTTTTGTTGTACGCTCGATATTTTTTAATTGTCCTGATTCACGTGGTGTTACAAATAGCATTGCAATACCTTTTTTACCTGCACGACCAGTACGACCGATACGGTGAACGTATGATTCTGGATCTTGTGGAATATCGAAGTTATATACGTGCGTTACGCCTGAAATATCAAGACCACGCGCAGCAACGTCTGTTGCAACAAGAACTTCAATAGAACCTTCTTTAAATTTACGTAATACAGACATACGTTTCGCCTGAGTTAAATCACCGTGAATACCTTCTGCAGCATAACCACGTAAGTTTAATGCTTCTGATAATTCATCAACACGACGCTTTGTACGACCAAATACGATTGCAAGCTCTGGAGATTGAATATCTAATAAGCGTGTTAACACGTCAAACTTTTTCTTTTCTTGCACTTCTAAATAGAACTGCTGAATGTTTGGCATTGTTACTTCTTTTGCTTTTACTTTAATGTGTTGAGGCTCAGTCATGAAACGCTCAGCAATACGGCGGATTGGATCCGGCATTGTCGCTGAGAATAGTAATGTTTGATGTGTTTCTGGCACATCTGTTAAAATTGCTTCAATGTCTTCAATGAAGCCCATGTTTAACATTTCATCCGCTTCGTCAAGAACAACTGTCTCTACGTTTTGCAGACGAAGTGTTTTACGGTTAATATGATCTAAAATACGACCCGGCGTACCAACAATAATGTGTGGGTGTTTTTTTAGAGCACGAATTTGGCGGTTAATATCTTGACCACCATAAATCGGTAAAATACGAACGCGTTTATGCTTACCAATTTTGTATAATTCTTCTCCAACTTGAATTGCTAATTCACGCGTTGGCGCGATAACAATACCTTGAACCGATTCTTTATGTGTATCCACTTTATCTAATAGTGGTAATCCGAATGCTGCTGTTTTCCCTGTACCTGTTTGCGCTTGCCCAATAATATCTTTACCTTGCAATGCATGTGGAATTGTTTCAGCTTGAATTGGTGTAGCCTCTTCAAAGCCCATACTTTCAACAGATTGCAGTAAAGAATCACTTAATCCTAATTCTCGAAATGTTGTCAATGTTACTTCTCCTTTTCTATCCTATACTTATCATTTAAAAAAAGGCGTTTTCCGAATTTGCGGAAAAGCCCTTTTCCTGAATGCTCACGTATATAAACGGGCGTATATTCTTCACGAAAATACTTCTAAACGTTATTACACTTTATCAATTATAAGTTTTGTATGTGTAAAAAGCAAACCCAACTGTTACCTTATTTTCATATTCAGAGTTTTTTTCTTCACTTTTATTTTTTTATATTTACTGTAAGCGCTTATTATAAGTTTCTTCTATTTTCGTAACTATCATCCCTATTTATATACACCAATTATTTCAACATCGTAATTACTTCTTCTAATTTCATACCGCGAGATGCTTTTATTAATACAACATCTTTCACATCGACTACTGCTTGTAAATCTTTTACTAACTCTTCTTTATTATCATACGCCTTTACACGTTCATTAGGGAAATTAATTTTTGCTCCTTCAGCAATTTGAGCCCCTAATCTACCGTATGTGAATACATGTGAGATTTTTGCTGGATCGATTAATTTTCCTACCTCATAATGGAACTGTACTTCTTGATCTCCAAGTTCTAACATATCACCGAGCACAACGATTTTTTTAGCAAAACCATCTAAACCATTCATTAAATGGAATGCTGCTTCCATAGCCGTCGGGCTTGCATTATAAGCATCGTTGATAATTGTTAAACCACTATTTGTTTTCACAATTTCCATACGCATGCCCGTCATTTGAAGTGTTACTAAACCTTCTTTCATCTCTTCCCACGTTACACCAAAATGTTTCGCAATTGCCATTGAAGCAAGTGTATTATACACATTATGTTTTCCTAACACCGGTAAGTAGAATGAAATATTTTCATCTCTATTCATTTTGAAATGTGTCCCAGTTGCTTGTAATGTTACAGTCGTTGGATAATAATCGTTTGCTCTTGCATCACCAAACGTAACCGTTTCTGCTGCTAAATTCATTCCAGGAACACGATTCGTTAATAAAGGCTCATCTCCGTTATATACGAACACGCCACCTTCTTGTAATCCTGTAACAATTTCTAATTTCGCTTCAGCAATTGCCTCACGAGATCCTAAATCCATTAAATGTGCCTCACCAATATTTGTAATGATAGCTGCATTAGGACGAGCTAACTTAGATAAGAATTCAATTTCGCCTCGGCTTGACATACCCATCTCTAATACTGCTACTTCTGTATTTTCTTCTAAGTTTAAAATGGTAAGAGGTAATCCGATATGGTTATTGAAGTTCCCTTCTGTTTTTTGCACTTTGAATTTAGTCGCAAGAAGACTTGTTACAATATCTTTCGTAGATGTTTTACCGTTACTACCCGTTACACCTACAACTTTAACATCCAATTGATCGCGATAGTTTTTCGCTAACATTTGCAATGCCGATAGCGTGTCTTCTACAAAAATAACCGGAAGATTCTCAGGTGGATTCGCTACATCTTTCATCCATAATGTAGCCACCGCTCCATTTTCAACAGCTTTATCTACAAAAGCATGTCCATCGAAGCGCTCCCCTTGAATCGGAACATACAAGTTTCCTTTTTCAATTTTTCTCGTATCAATAGACACGCCTTGAATAGTAATTCCCTCATATTGCTCTGCTAATTCAGTACCATTTACCATCTGTTCCACTTGCTTTAACATTCGCTTTATCATATATAAACGCTCCTTACATAGAGGAAGCACTATTCCTATGAATAGTGCTTCCTCCTTTTTTGTTAGATTGTATATTTAATTTTTTGTTTTTCTTCGTGACGTTCAATCGCTAAACGAATTAGCTCTTCGATTAATTCTGGATACGGTAACCCAGTATGTTGCCATAATAGAGGGAACATACTGAACGGTGTAAATCCTGGCATTGTGTTTACTTCGTTAATATACACTTCTCCATCTTTCGTTAAGAAGAAATCAGCTCGCGTTAAACCTGCACCGTCTAATGATTGGAATGCAATAATCGCATCACGCTTAATTACATTAGATTCTTCTTCTGTCATTTCAGCTGGAATAATTAGCGCCGTATCACCATCGATATATTTCGACTTATAATCATAGAAGTCCTTTTTCGGAACGATTTCACCTACAACTGAACATTTCGGCTCATCATTACCTAGTACCCCAACTTCTACTTCACGACCTACAATATTTTCTTCTACAATAATTTTGCGATCAAATTGGAATGCCTCTACAAATGCATCCTCAAGTTCTTCACGATTTTTACACTTATTAATACCAACACTTGAACCAAGGTTCGCTGGTTTTACGAAGCAAGGATATCCTAACTTATCTTCTACTTTAGAATAAGCTTCCTCACGATTTTTTTCCCATGCACTACGAATGAAGGATGCATATTTTGCTTGTTTTAAACCAGCCTCTGCAAAGATGTTTTTCATAACAACTTTATCCATACCAGCAGATGATGCTAGAACACCATTTCCTACATAAGGGATATTCATTAATTCTAATAGTCCTTGAACCGTTCCATCTTCACCGTTTGGTCCATGTAGTAATGGGAAAATAACGTCAATAGCGTTCTCCTCAGAAGCTGCAGATGGGATAATTTCTGTACTTAATGATAACGGAGAAATCGCATTTTCTGCACCGCTCATTTTTAAAGCTTCAACATCTGTTACTTCGCCTTCAATACGCTCACCGCGTACCCATTGACCTTGTTCTGTAATATAAATTGGATGAATCTCGAATTTATCTTGATTTAACGCTTTAATAGCAGCAAGAGCCGTCTGTAGCGAAACTTGATGCTCAGCTGATTTTCCACCATATAATAAACCTAATTTAATTTTCGTCAATGAAATCACCCTAACCAATTGTTTTCATTTTTCTATTTTAGCACTTTTTATAAAAATAGGTAGTTCCTATTTGAAATAAAATGTAACTTCCATAAATAATTAAATAACATCACTTATTGGTTTTTCATTTCATTTTCTATATAGCAACACAAAATAAAATGGCAATCTAATCTAGTTATGTACCTAAAATATGTAGAAATCCCCTTTTTTGTGTATGTCATCTATTCACTAAGAAGATTGTTTGGTTAGTGTGTCTTTTTGCCTTTGCTCAACAAGGCGATCTAAAGAAACATATACAATACCTGCAACTACACATCCTACAGCTAAAATTGTAAATAGAAAGTGACCAAGTAATCGATCTAATAAAAAACCGCCCAAAAGTGGACCAAATGCGCTTCCTGTAATCCACTGCAAACTTGCAGCTCCCATATAAGTCCCTCTCAAATGCTCAGGGGCCAAATTTGCTACAAATGTCATCTGTACAGGCGACATAATCATTTCACCTAACGTATATAAAGCATAAACGAACAGTAGTGTTATTAAAATAATTGTAGCATTTGTATTAAATTCTCCAAACCACTTCGGTAACCACCCTATAAAAAATAATCCAATCCCGAATAAACATGCACCATATAACATCGTCTTCCCAACTGGTTTATCCGTAGCCCATTTTGAAATTTGAAACTGGAATAAAACAACTAATAGTCCGTTTAACGCCATTAAATATGGATATGGATTGTTCGTTCCAAAAATACGCTTCATTTCATTATCAAAATGTAGTGGCAACATGCCTTCCGTTTGAGAAAACCCCATCGAAATGATAATACCTGCTAATAAGTAAATCATTAATGCCTTATCTCGCATTACAATTTTCCAAACTGCCCCAGATTCCTTTTCTTTATGTTCTTCCTTATCTGTCCTCTTTGGCATCGTCTCTTGAATAAGAAGTAATACAAGTAACGCATAAAATAGCATTGTAGAAGAGGCAATAATAAACACAAGGTTCTTTGACAACACAACTACTGATGCTCCCATTATCGGACCAATCGCAGCACCTATATTGTGTCCCATTCGTAATAAACCATATGCCTCTGTTCTTTTTTCTGGTGCCGTTACATCCGCGACCATAGCTGATGCAGCTGGGTGAAATAAAGAATTACTCAACCCTAAAAAAATAGATAAAATTGCATATGGAATAAACCCTTCTATAAATAGAAAACCGAGCATTAATAATGCATTACTTGCCATAGAAAATATCATAATAGGCTTTCTTCCATATATGTCAGCAATTCTCCCTCCTATAAGTGATCCAAAACTTGCAGCAATTGGAGAAAGCGCCATAATAACCCCAACTTCCAACAACGAATCTACCTTATCTTTTAAATATAATGCAAAAAAAGGCATTAACATCATCATTGCAATTCCATTTAACGTCTCTCCAATAAATCGAATCCATACGTTACGGTCCATCTCCCTTAACTCACGCCACGTATTTTTCATCATTTCACCCCTTTAGTTAGCCAACAATTATCTTATAATAAGTTCAGAAAAATGTAAATTTTCAAATAAAAAAATCCATTCTAACAGAATTAGAATGGATTTTTTCACTTATAAATTTGCAACATCTTCTTCTTTTTTACTATTATTTAAAGCACTATGTTTTCGGCTATATAAGAAGTAAACCGCTATACCAATAACCATCCATATCCCAAAACTAATCCATGCTGTCCCCGATAATTGAAGCATTAAGTATAAACAGAAGATCACTGTTAATGCTGGTAAAAATGGTACAAGCGGAGCCTTAAATGCCCTTGGTAAGTCTGGATGTGTTCTTCTCATTACGATTACCGCAACAGCTACGAGTGCAAATGCTGACAATGTCCCCATATTTACAAGATGTGCTAAAACATTTAAATCTATTAATCCTGAAATCAGTGCCGCAATAATTCCCGTTGTCCATGTATTTAAAAATGGCGTTTTAAATTTCGGATGAACTTTAGCAAGACGTTTCGGCAGTAAACCATCTCGGCTCATCGCATAAGAAACACGAACTTGCCCATACATCATAACTAGCATTACTGTTGTAATCCCTGTAATTGCTCCTACTGAAATTACCCCCGCTAAACCATCTTGTCCAATAAATTGAAGTGCAAAAGCAACTGGATCTGATATATTTAGCTGTCCGTATGGAACAATTCCTGTCAAAATAAGCGAAACAACGATATAAAGAACTGTACAAATTAATAACGATGCAATAATACCAATTGGTAAATCACGTTGCGGACGTTTCACTTCTTCTGCCGCTGTTGAAACTGCATCAAATCCTATAAATGCGAAGAATACTGTAGCCGCTCCAGCCATTACACCATCTAAACCAAATGGCATAAAAGGCGTCCAGTTTTCAGGTTTCACATAATTAAAACCAGCAAAGATAAAAATAAGAACAACTGCTATTTTAATAAATACCATAATGTTATTTACTCGTGCACTTTCACGAACACCCCTAGATAAAAGAACTGTCATCACTAAAATAATTAGAACTGCAGGTAGATCAATTATTCCACCCTTACCTGTACCAGGAGCCGAGGAGAGAATAGTCGGAATATGAATTCCAAACCCCTTTAATAAAGATTGAAAATATGCAGACCAACCGTTCGCTACAGCAGATGTAGCAAGTAAATATTCCAGCATTAAGTCCCAGCCAATTAAAAATGCGAATACTTCCCCCATCGTCGCGTATGTATACGTATACACACTGCCCGAGACAGGAACTGAAGAAGCAAATTCAGCATAACAAAATGCAGCAAAGGCACAAGCTAGAGCGGCAATCGCAAATGATAATATAATAGCTGGCCCAGAATGTTTCGCTGCCACAACACCCGTTAGAACAAAAATACCAGTTCCAACAATTGCTCCGATTCCAAGCATAGTTAAATCTAGCGCGCCCAATGTTCTTGCTAACGTTTTTTGCTTACTTTCTTGCATTAACTTTGCAATTGGCTTCTTTTGAAAAATTTGCTTCATCTTTCACTCCTCCAAGTTTTAAATTTTCTGAAAATTTTTAATTCGCTTTTTTATTTTACTCATTACGCTTTTCCTAGTCAATACTTTTGTCGAAACAAGTAGAAATTCTTCTGAATATGCACAATCCTTATTATTCTTTCTATATATCTTCCCATTATTTTTTTGGTATTATTATACATGTCGATTCCGTGAAAAAGGCATGCCCCCTTATTGAGAGCATGCCTTTTTTACTTATTTCACAGTATATGAACCTTGTTCAATCCAGCTATACATATACTTTTCATCTTCTGTTTCATGTGCTTGTTTTACAATACGAAGCGGACGGAATGTGTCTATCATAACAGCTAATTCAAGCGTCTCTTTCTTCCCTATACTTGCCTCTGTTTTCCCCGGATGCGGTCCATGGGGAATCCCGCTCGGATGAAGTGTAATAGAACCTTCTTCCACACCTTTGCGACTCATAAAGTTTCCTTCTACATAGTAAAGAACTTCATCACTATTAACATTACTATGATAATATGGTGCCGGAATTGACTCTGGATGATAATCGTATAAACGTGGTACGAAAGAGCAAATAACAAAATTATGTCCTTCAAATGTTTGATGTACTGGCGGTGGCTGATGAATGCGCCCTGTAATTGGTTCAAAATCCTCTACATTAAATACCCACGGATATAAATAGCCATCCCATCCCACAACATCTAACGGGTGGTGTCCTAAAACATGTTTATGCATATAGCCTCTTGATTTTGTCATTACGACAAACTCGCCTTTTTCATCATATGTCTCTAATTTTTCTGGACCACGAAGATCTCTTTCACAAAACGGACTATGTTCTAACAATTGTCCGTATTCATTTCGATAACGACGCGGCGTTGTAATTTGGCTATTCGCCTCTACAACAAGAAACTTAGTCTCTCCTTCATCTGGAATAACACGATAAATCGTTCCAATTGGGATCGTTACATAGTCGCCTTTTCTATAGTGAATCGTTCCAAACATCGTTTCAATTTTCCCTGTTCCATAATGAACAAATAACATTTCGTCGCCATCACCATTACGATAGAAATAATCCATTTTTTCTGTTGGACTCACTACTCCAATTAATAAATCTTCATTTCCAAGTATGAAATTCCGTCCACTTATTGCATCACCACTTTTTTTACTTTCTTTCGTTCGAAAGTGGCGATGAGAAAGAGCAACATCCTCTTCATACTGCAACTGACAAGAATGCGATAATGCAGAATGACCTACTTCTGTTGGCATATAATGATGATACAAAATAGACTGCGTACCAGAAAAACCTTTTGTTCCCATTACCTGTTCACGATAAAGCGATCCATCTTTTTTACGAAATTGTACATGTCGTTTATGAGGTAGTTCTCCCATGTGACGATAAAACATGCCCATCACCCGCTTCCTTTTCTTTTTTGATCGTATTACGTAGTGTACCTAAACCAGTAATCGACAGTTCTACAACATCTCCATCTTGTAGCCACTCTTCTGTACCCAGTTCTAAAATACATCCTGTTCCTACTGTCCCAGAACCAATCACATCTCCTGGATATAACGTAACGTCCTCTGAAGCACGTTCAATCATTTCAGCAAATGTATAATAAATATCTTGGAAGTTTCCTTTTGATAATAGTTTTCCATTTACATGAGCAGTCATTTCTAAATTATATCGATCACCATTACGATAAACGTCTAATTCCTCTTTCGTAACAAGATGTGCTCCTAAAGAAGTTGCAAAGTCTTTTCCTTTCGCTGGACCGAGACCTACTTTCATTTCTGTTGCTTGTAAGTCTCTCGCACTCCAGTCGTTCATAATACAATAACCAAAAATATATTCCTCTGCTTGCTCACGAGAAATATTTCGCCCTTCTTTTCCCATTACGCAAGCAATCTCCAACTCATAATCAAGCTTTTTAGACTTTTTCGGACCAATTACAAAATCACCGGAACCAATTACAGCACGATGATTAGTAAAATAAAAAACCGGAATATCATACCATTCGGGCACAACATCTAATCCTCTTCGTCCGCGAGCTGTTTTTACATGTTGTTCAAATGCGTAAAAATCTCGAATACTACTCGGATTAGGAAGAGCAGCTGTCAATTGTACTTCTTCTAAAGCATATATACCCTTATTTGGATTCTTAATATTCCGCACTACTTCTACATACTCATCCGCTTTCTCTAAAAAAGCCATCATAGAAGAAGGGATTTTCCCTTCACTAGCAAGATTCATATCTATTACTTTGTCACCTTCAAGCCATCCAGCCCGTAGTTCTTTTGAAGGAAGACAAAATGTAACAAATTTCATCCTGATTCCTCCTTATAAAAATGAAATTTCCACCAGCAAAGGGACTTTTGCTGGTGGATATAAATCTTATAAGTTTCCGCGACGCTCTTGTTCTCTTTCAATTGATTCGAATAACGCTTTAAAGTTTCCTTCACCAAATCCACGAGAACCTTTACGTTGAATGATTTCAATAAATAAAGTCGGGCGATCTACAATTGGTTTCGTAAAGATTTGTAGTAAGTAACCTTCATCATCACGATCTACTAAAATCTTTAATTCTTTTAACTTATCAATTTCTTCATCGATTTTTCCAACTCGTGCAGTTAACTCATCATAATAAGTATCAGGTGTATCTAAAAACTCCACCCCATTTGCACGAAGCGCTTCAACTGTTTTAACAATATCACTTGTTAATAAAGCAAGATGTTGTACACCAGCTCCATTATAGAATTCTAGATACTCTTGAATTTGTGACTTTCTCTTTCCGTCTGCTGGTTCGTTAATAGGAAACTTAATACGACTTCCATTCGTCATAACTTTCGACATTAACGCCGAATACTCTGTACTAATATCGTCATCATCAAAATGAATCATTTGTTTAAAGCCCATAACATTCTCGTAATAACTAACCCACTCTTCCATTTTTTCAACATTACCAACTACATGATCAACAGCAATTAAACCAGACTCTTCAAATGGAATATTAAATTCTACCTTTTGGAATCCTGGCATAAATGCCCCTTTATAATTTTTACGCTCTACAAGCGTATGAATTGTATCACCATACGTACCAATAACTGCTTTTTTCAATGTACCGTCCTCATCTGTTAATTCCTGCGGTGGAGCAATTGCGACGGCACCACGTTTCACTGCTTCTGAGTATGCTTTATCAACATCATCAACAAGTAGTGCCACATCCTTCACGCCATCACCATGAGTCTTTACAAACTCTGCAATACGATTTTCACTACTTAAAGCTCCAGACACAACGAAACGCATATTTTTTTGCACAAGAACATAAGATACCTTTTCACGGTTTCCAGTTTCTAATCCAGAGTAAGCCACAATTTTGAATCCGAACGCTCTCGCAAGATAATAACTCGATTGCTTTGCATTCCCTACGTAAAATTCCAAATGATCTACATCACGTACTGGAAAAAAGTCCTCCATTTGTGCAGCTAGCGTATCCATAGATTTTTGTTTCATAATATCTTCATCCCCCTGTAAATAGATTAAATGGTCCATACTTAAAACCAACCGAAAACGCTTCCAACGTTAATTAATAGAAATTAGTTAGCAAGCTAACAAATTCTGACCTTTAAAATTTTCTATCTTTTCTGTCAAATTCCTCTTTTTTTCTTACATATAAAATTCGACTTTTTTCTCTTTGAAATAAAGCGGGATTTTATTCAGTGGATTTTTGATTATTCGTTGAATCAAGTTTCAACCGCAACGTTTAATTAGCCATGCATGCTGGATAATGAGGTAACTTTAATACTTGAGGGGATATAAGAAGAATATAAAAAAGACTCCAACATATTAACTACTTACTAATACGTTAGAGTCTTTATTTTTTTTGAATGATTGTATTTATATATCTCATACTAATACATTTGCAAGGAATAGAATAAATGATGTTAATATTACCGCTCCACCTAAGGATCCTAATAAATCTATTTTTGTTACTTGAAACACTTGTTCACTGTTCATATCCCTCATTCTCCTTCCTTTTTTGTTTGATTTAAAACTTCTATTATACTAATACACTTGATAAAAATACGATTAATGCTGTTAATACTACCGCTCCACTTGCTGATCCTACGAAGTCACCTTTTGTTACTTGTAATACTTGCTCTTTCATATCTTTCATTCTCCCTTCCTTTTCTTTTGTTACAAAGCTTCTATTATACTAATACGCTTGATAGAAATACGATTAACGCTGTTAATACTACTGCTCCACTTGCTGATCCTACGAAGTCACCTTTTGTTACTTGTAATACTTGCTCTTTCATATCTTTCATTCTCCCTTCCTTTTCTTTTGTTACAAAGCTTCTATTATACTAATACGCTTGATAGAAATACGATTAATGCTGTTAATACTACCGCTCCACTTGCTGATCCTACGAAATCACCTTTTGTTACTTGTAATACTTGCTCTTTCATATCATTTATCCTCCCTTTTTATAAGTTATCTATATGTAATTTCTAAGAAATGTTTATTTCATAGTTTTCATGTTAACGTTACATTAAATTTGATAACGTAACGTTTGTAACATTAATGTAACATAACTATTATTACGTTGCAATATAATTACGTAAAATTTATTACACTTTTTTTACGTTTTTTTATAATAACCCTCAAAAACCTTTATTTAATGCGTTTTTCACTTAGTTCACGTTTGTAACATTCGTGTAACATTACAGTCATAAAGTGAAATGTCGTCATATCCCTCTCTATTTTTGTTACAAATCGTTTATTTAGTGACACTAAACCTATCTAATCTTTACTTACTTTTAATATGAGATAAAATACCGTCTTTCCAAGATAAGTTTATATGTTTCCTCTATATAACTATGTATAATAAAAACAAAGAGGTGGTCATTTTGAAATTAATCGCATTAGATATGGATGGTACACTACTATCATCTAATCTTGAAATCTCCAAAGAAAACCTACAAGCAATCCAAACTGCACAAGAAGCTGGTCATATTGTAATGATCTGTTCTGGTCGTGCGAAAGAGGATGCTTTAAAGCTATTGGAAGAATATAAATTATCTCTTCCAGTCGGAGCAAGCAATGGGGCTATTGTTTATGTGGATGGAAAAGTAATTAACTCGCGTTGTATACAAAACGACAAAGTGTACAAACTTGCAAAATTACTAGAATCTGAAGGTTTCCCATATAAGCTATATACGAATAAAGGAGTTTATTCTCCATATACATGGCAAGATCAAGTGATGCAAGCATTCGAAGAAAATAAGCATGCGCTTGATGTTACATTAGAGGAACTTGAACGAATTACAGAAAAGCAAAAGAAATCGAACCTAATTACTGATTTCAAAAAAATAGAAGATGTTGTAAATAACCAAGAACTAGAAATATCTAAATTCTTCATTTTAACGTTTAATGCAGCGCATCGCGCACAACTATTAAGTATATTACAAGAAGATGCTGATATTATGGTTACAGCATCGGCTCCTACTAACTTAGAAATTATGGATAAGAATGGACATAAAGGAAACGGGATACAGCAGATGGCAGCTCATTTTAATATCCCTATTGAAGATACAGTTGCTATTGGTGATAATTTTAATGATGTACCGATGTTAGAAGTAGCAGGCTTATCTGTTGCAATGGGCAACGCTGAAGAAGATGTAAAAAAGCTATGTGATGTTGTAACACTAACAAACAATGAACATGGTGTTGCTCACGCAATCGAGCAATTTGTATTGAAACAAACTTCATCTATTAAATAAAAAAAGGACTCTTTCAATTTGAAAGAGTCCTTTTTTATACGTGATGACAAGCAACAAAATGCTCTGCACCAACATTATGGAATTCTGGTACTATTTTTTTACAAACATCCGTCGCAAATGGGCAACGTGTATGAAAACGACAGCCCGAAGGTGGATTTGCTGGACTTGGAATATCCCCTTCTAGTATAATTCGCTCTCGCTTCACTGTTGGATCTGGTATTGGAACAGCTGATAACAATGCTTTCGTATAAGGATGTAGCGGATTGGTAAATAACTCATCACGCGGTGCTGTCTCCACAATCGTACCTAAATACATAATTCCGATTTTCGTACATAAATGTTCTACTACACTTAAATCATGCGAAATGAATAAATAAGATAATCCCTTTTTCTCTTGTAACTCACTAAATAAATTAATAATTTGTGCTTGGATAGATACATCTAGTGCCGCCACAGGTTCATCAGCTACAATAAATTCCGGATTTAATACCATAGCTCTTGCGATTACGATACGCTGACGTTGTCCACCAGAAAACTCATGGGGATACCGGTCAATATGATAAGGAGCTAACCCACATAACTCCAATACTTCAATTACCTTTTCACGAACATTTTCTTTCGTCGCTAATCCGTGGGCCAACATTGGCTCTCCAAGCGCTTCTCCAATTCTCATTCTCGGATTTAATGAGCTAAATGGATCTTGGAAAACGAGCTGCATATTAGGGCGATGTTTTCTTAATTCATCCTTGGATAAAGAATGAACATCTTTCCCTTTAAACTTCACTTCTCCCTCCGTTTTTTGAACGAGGCGTAAAATTGTTTTTCCTATTGTTGTTTTTCCGCTCCCTGATTCGCCAACGAGACCAAACACTTCACCTTTATTAATAGTAAAACTTACTCCATCAACCGCTTTTACATGCCCAATTGTTCTACTAAATACGCCACCCTTAATTGGAAAATATGTCTTTAGATTTTTCACCTCTAATAATGGTTCACTCATTGTTCCGCACGCTCCTCATATAGCCAGCAAGCTACTTTATGATTTTCATCATTTACATTTAGATTTGGGGCTTCTTTTCCACATATTTCCATACAATGCTCACAACGCCCACTAAAGTAGCAAAACTCACCTAAACCAACTAAATTCGGAACTTGCCCTGGAATAGAATATAGTTTATCTATTCGTTTTCCCATTACTGGTTTTGATTTCAATAATCCTTTCGTATAAGGATGTTTTGGATTTTGGAATATCTCTAGTACTGGGGCTTCTTCAATAACTTTCCCGCCATACATAACGACAACATAATCAGCCATTTCCGCTACGACACCTAAGTCATGTGTAATTAATAAAATCGACGTTTTAAATTCTTCTTTCACTTGTCTTAGTAGATCCAATATTTGAGCCTGAATAGTAACATCAAGAGCTGTTGTTGGTTCATCCGCAATTAATAACTTAGGATTACAACTAAGTGCAACAGCAATCATAATACGTTGTAACATCCCGCCACTCAGTTCATGCGGATAAGAATGGACGATTTCATCAGCGCGGGCTATGCCAACTTTACGAATTAACTCAATTGCCTTCTTATATGCTTCATTTTTACTAAGTAATTCATGCTCCCTTAACGTTTCTACAATTTGCTCTCCTACAGTGAAGACGGGGTTTAGCGATGTCATCGGTTCTTGGAAAATCATCGCAATATCATTCCCTCGTAAACTACGAAGCTCTTTCTCTTTCATTCCTAAAAGACTTTTTCCTTCATATAAAATATCTCCACCTACTACACTGCCTGATTCAGCAATAAGTCCCATAACAGATAACGCCGTTACACTTTTTCCGCAACCAGATTCACCTACAACACAAACAGTTTCACCTTCTCGAACAGAAAAACTAACATGATTCACAGCTTTTACTGTCCCTTCTTCTGTCTGAAAGTGTGTTTGTAAATCTTTCAGCTCTATTACCGCTTTACTCATATCTCCTCACCTACCGTCTCATCTTTGGATCTAATGCATCACGAAGTGCATCACCAAGTAAATTAATTGATACAACTGTTATAAAGATTGCAAAACCAGGCGGAATCCATAACCATGGACGCTTTTGGAAATCGATTAATGAGTTAGCTGCGCTAATCATGTTCCCCCATGATGGTGTAGGTGGAACGACTCCGAGACCTAAGTAACTTAGTGCGGATTCTCCCAAAATAGAACCTGCAACACCTAATGTAGATACGACAATTAAAATGGGTAAAACATTAGGTATTAAGTGATATATAATTTTCCGGTAATCTTTTATTCCTAACACATCCGCAGCTTGCATAAATGCTTGCTCCCTAAGTGATAAAATTTGCCCTCTTACAAGGCGTGCAAGCCCTGGCCAACCTACTAAACTTAAAATAATCATAATGACATACAAACGATAATCAGACGGTACTTTCCACTCTGATAAAATCGCACCCATTATAATAAGTAACGGTAATCCTGGCATCGACATTAAAATATCTGCAAGTCGCATAATAATATTGTCCACAATACCACGATAAAAACCTGCAATCGCTCCTAATAAAGCTCCAAGTATAACCGATAAAACCATTGAAGCTAAACCAATGGTTAATGAAATACGTCCCGCTTGCATAAGCCTTGTTAAAATATCTCTTCCTAATTGATCTGTACCAAGCCAATGAGAAAAACTAGGTGGTTTGTTAATGAGCGCAACTTGTATTTTTCCTGATGCATATGGAGAAAAGAACGGACCGATAAAACAAAATAAAAACATAAAAATTAATGCATAAAACCCTACAAGTGCCATCTTATTTTTCTTTATCTTTTTAAAAGCTTGTCGCCATGGTGATGATTCATTTCTTCTCTTTTTTTCTTTTTTTTCTGTAATTACTGTAACAGTCTCCATTTCTTTCCCCCCCTTACTTCAACCGAATTCTTGGATCAACAACTGCATATACGATATCTGCTAAAAAGTTTGAAACGATTGTTAAACAAGAAAGAAACATCGTAAATGCCATCAATACTGTATAGTCACGGAAATTTAATGCTTCTAATTGAATATTACCAATCCCTGGCCAGTTAAAAATTTGTTCAATAATAATTGCCCCAGAAAACAATCCAGGTAATTCAAATGCTAATAACGTAATTGCCGGTAAAATTGCATTTTTTAATGCATGCTTATAAATAACCGTCTTCTCCTTCAAACCTTTCGCTCTTGCTGTTCGTATGTAATCTTGTCTTACAACCTCTAACATACTTGTTCTAAAATAACGAGTTAGCGAGCCGACCCCAAGAAGTGTCAAAATAAATACTGGTAAAATCATATGTTTTGCAACTTCTATCACGTAAGCAAATCCTGTTGAATTACTGCCAACATCAATCATTCCACCTATCGGTAATAACTTAAAGTCAACCGCAAACACCTTAATTAAAAACAAACCGATAAAGAATGAAGGGAATGACATTGCTGCAAAAACACCGATTGTTACAAGTTTATCGAATAAAGAATGTTGCTTCGTCGCCGAGAATACACCGATAATAAGTGCAATTAGCCAAATAAAAAACAATGCAATAATTGCTACACTAAAGGAATTCCAAATAAATTTATTTAATAATGACGTTACAGGCTCTTGATATTGAAGTGAGAAGCCAAAGTCCCCTTGCAATGCATTACCTAACCAATGAAAATAACGCTCAACAATTGGTTTGTTCAACCCATATAACTCCCTCAGTTCAGCTGCTCTTTCCGGTGTAATTTTCGGGTTTGAATCAATATAATCCCCAGGAAGAAGTGCGAACAGGACGAAGATAATAATTGATGTACCAAGCAGTGTAGGAATCATTTGTAACAACCTACGAACAATATATGTTTTCACCCTTTTTCTCTCCAATCTTATGCTTAAAATAGAAGAACATTTTTTCAAAGCGGCACATTACTAACCGAATGAAAAAATGTCTTCTACTTATACATTCTTATCGTTATTTTTCAAATGATAATACTGGTAAGTTTGCACTAATACTGTTGTACTTTTCAGGATCAATTCCTTTTATATTCCCGTTATAACCAGTAATTGTTCTACGGTAGTTTAATAGAATTACTGGTGGATCATCACTTAATTCTTTATACAATTCTTTATAAATAGGTTTACGCTTTTCGATATCTACAGTTTCAATACCTTTTTGAATTAGCTCATCTACTTTTGCATTCTTATAACCAAGACTAGTTTCATTTGCAGTAGACAAATATTCACCAGCTGTTTCACTCGGATCACTTGTAATCGGTGTCGAAACAGAAGCTAAATCATAATCCCCTTTGTTTACCTTAGAAAGCATCGTATTAAAGTCCATAAATTCAGGATTAAACTCTACACCTATTTCTTTATAATTCTCTTTCGCAATCGGAATTAATAAATCACTATCTTTAGCCGAACTTGGACCGAAATAAGAAAGTTTTAATTTTTGACCATCTTTTTCACGAATTCCATCCGAACCAACTTTCCACCCTGCTTCATCTAATAATTTTTTCGCTTTTTCTTTATCGTATTCGTATTTATTAACTCCTTCTTCCGTATAAGCCCAAGAAGTTGGATGAATTGGTACATTGGCTACTGTACCGTATCCTTTTAACGCTGTATCAACATATTTTTTGCGGTCTAATCCGTAAATAAGTGCTTGGCGAACCTTTTTATCCTTTAAGTAAGGCTTATTATTATTCATATAAATATAACTAAATGACGGTGCTGTTTCGATTTGGATATTGGCGAATTCTAAAGCCTTAGCCTGTTCAAGAACCTCATCACCAGTACCTAAGCCAGTATGGTCAACTTCTCCTGTTTGGAATAACTGAAGCTTCGTATCACCAGAAGTAATTTTATAAATGAAGTTTTGAATTTTTGGTTTACCCGCATAATAATTTTCGTTTGCTACAAAACGAACTTCTTGACCTGGAATATACTTTTCAAATTTATATGGACCCGCAGCTAATGGCTTTCCATATAAATCTTTTAAGTAATCTAAGCTTGTATTTTGCTTATAATCTTTTCCATAATAAGCTTTTGATAGTACTGTACCTCCTAAAACAAATATAGCTTGTGAATTCACTTTTTCAGTTGTAATTTTAATTGTTTGTGGATCAACAACTTGAATACCTTCAATTGAAGTTGCTTTTCCTTCCTTATATTCTTTACCACCTTTAACCGCATATTGAGAGATATCTACTTCACCTTCATATGCCTTATCATGTAAAAGCGTCAATGTGAAAGCTACATCATCCGCCGTTAATGGCGATCCATCACTAAATTTCAAATCTTTACGTAAATGGAATGTATATGTTAACTGATCAGAAGAAACGTCCCACTTCTCAGCTAATTCTGGAATTGGTTTCCCTTGTTTATCGGTTGATACGAGAGATGCAAAAATAACTGAAGTTACGTTTCCATCCCAACCATTTTGTTGGAAGTATGGCAAAAATACGCCGCCTGGCTTACTAATACCAACTACTAACGTATCTTTTCTATTCTTCGCTTTGTCTGGCACTTTCGTTTTATCTGTCGCAGCGATCTTTTCAATTTTCACATTTTTTAAATCCTGCTGTTTAACCGGCTCTGTAGAAGCCGCGTCCTCCTGTCCCCCACAAGCAGACAACACAAGCGAACTACTCATTAATACCGAAAATACACCAGCCCATTTTTTTGTCTTTTTCTTCATTGTCCCCACCCTAACTTTTTATGATTATACCCTCTGAACGAATTACCTTATGTATGCCTCCCACAGCAACATTTATAGCCAATCGGAAAAGTCGGTTTTAATCGTAAAAAAATAGATGTTTTTGAGGGGTAACAATCTTATTCCGACCTTTCCGGTAGACTTTATGGTTATTAGCTTATATCGTTCATTATGTTTTGTCAATTCTTTCTAAATAAATATTTTGAGAATTTTTCCAAAATTATCACTCTACATTTATACTTTAAGAAAACTCAGCTATAATTCGTATTAAAACTTAAAAATCTACTTCTATTCCTTCAGCATGAAACATAGAATACTAATAACCAATTACCAAAAAGGGGGCGAAAATATGGACAACCTATTCCAATACGTCCTGCACTACGTATTATTAACAATTATGATAGTCGGAGCGCTATTACTATTCCCGTTCTTCCCAAAGTTCGTCCTCTTTTTAGCTTTTTTTATCATGCTCGGGATCGCTATTATAATTTCAACGAGAGAAGATGCCACGCAAAAAGAGAGCAGAGTTCAGCGCGTAAAGCTGTAACTTTGCTCTCTTTTTGTTTTCATTCACTAGTCTCTGTTACACATATTTATTCCGCTATTTGCCGGGCAGTAAAACCCCCACTGATTAAAGTTTCACTTTATCTCTCGGGAAATAATTAGCCTTTGTTTTTGTAATTACTCCTATCGAAAAGCCACTAATGACATTTCTTTTTCACCTTATCATTTTCATATGTTTCACAAACTATGCAAATTGAGGAACACGGATTTATCTAAGTTACTGTTTCACGTGAAACACACCGCTTCATTTAATCTTTAAAGCAAAATATCATTATGAAAAAAGCCACTTCCTCCAACAAAACTGAAAGGAAGTGGCTTTCTACTCTTTACTCCACAATATTCTCTAACTCACTATATAACTTCGCTCGTAACAACTCTTTCATCGTTTTTTCCTCATATAATTTTTTAAGTCTTTCAACATCAGCTACATGTTCCATTTCACATTCTATTGCATATATATCTTCTTCTACATGCATTAACTCATTTTCAATCTCTTCAAGATTCCTAGCTTTTTTCTCTTTTACTGGAACCATTTCAACACTCTTTCTCCCTTGGCGTTTTTGCTTTATTACTTGCTTCTCAAGCTTTTCTTCCCATTTTTGACGAGCCCATGCATAGTTTCCTGCAAACTCAAATAATTTACATTCATCAATCCAGTACGTCTTTTCAAATAACTTATTTAAAAAATAACGATCATGTGAAACAGCTAGGATTGTTCCATTATATTGCTCAAGGGCTTCCTCTAAAACTTCCCTTGATTCAATATCAAGATGGTTTGTCGGCTCATCTAAAATTAGAAAATTGATGTCTTGATACATAAGTTGCGCAAGTCTTAATCTCATTTTTTCTCCACCACTAAGTTGCGTTACTTTCTTAAATACTGCTGGACCATAAAACAAAAACTTAGCTAATATATGTCTTGCTTCTCCCTCTGTTACAGCCACATTCTCTCTGAATGCTTCCAATACATTACTCTTCATATTTTCATATGCATGTTGTGATAAATAACCAATTTTGACACTACTACCAATTCGAATTTCACCAACGTCTGGATTTATTTCTTCTAATAGTAGTTTTAATAATGTAGTCTTTCCTGTACCATTACGACCAACGATAGCAGCACGCTCTTGAAAACGAACATGTAAATTCGCTTGTTCAAATAAAGATCGGCCAGCAAAACCTTTACTCACTTCTTTCATTACAACAACATCTTTTCCGCTTCTCTCTTGCCCTTCAAACTGAAGACCCATCTGTTTTCTTTCTAAAATCGGCCTCTTTAATTTCTCTATACGCTCTAACGCACGTTCCATATTCCTCGCTCTTTTATGCAATCCTTCATTCGGAGGATTCGCTTGATTTGCCCATTCACGTAGGCGCTTAATTGCTTCTTTCATTTTCTTTATTTTCTTTTGCTGCTCTTGATAAGCTTGAAACTCTTGAAGTAATCTTTCTTCCTTCTCCTCAACGAACTGAGAATAATTCGTATGGTACACGTGAATCTCTCCATCTTCCAGATCAAAAATTTTCGTTACAACTTCATCAAGGAAATAGCGATCGTGTGAAATAACCATAACTGTTCCATTATATTCTTTTAAAAATTTCTCTAACCATTCAACTGCAAACAAATCTAAATGATTTGTTGGTTCATCTAATAGAAGTAAATCTGGTTTCTGCAATAGCATATATGCAAGGCTTACTTTCGTCTGTTCTCCTCCACTTAATTCCGTAAATACTCTTGGAAATAAGTCTGTTACTTGTAAGCCATTTGCTACCTTCATTATATTTGCCTCTATTTCATAACCACCGAGAAATGCAAATTTTTCTTGAATTATTCCGTACCTCTCCATTAGCTTTTGCAAAGAAGATTGTTCCTGCTCCTCCGCCATATTTTTTTCTAGAGCATGCATTTCTTTTTCTAATTCCTTTTCTACTTTAAAAGCGGAACTCAATACATCATATACAGTCATGAACTCATCAAACTTCGGAATTTGTGCGACATGACCAATACGTGTACCTTTCTTCATATGGATGGCTCCTGCATCCAAACTCTCCATTCCCGTCAGAAGCCCAAAGATTGTTGTCTTCCCACTACCGTTACGACCAACTAACCCAACACGTTCACCATTCTTTATTTCAAGCGATATATTTTCAAATATGATGTTTCCACCAAAAGATTTCGTTACATTATTTACACTACAAATAGTCATTTTCCGTACTCCTTTCAATATAAAAAACCATGAGAAAGAAACATTCCCCATGGTTTTCGGCATAGAAAAAGGAAGCCAAATAGCTCCCTTTTCACACGTTTATTAAAAATGGGTGAAGAGATTTCTATCGTTCAATAGTCACTATGCAATTGTTAAAAAAGGGCATACGTATCCCGTTAACAACTACATCATGAAAAATCGCACGACAAAAATAGATAAAATCTAAAAATTTGGCACGCGCAGCTAAAGAACGTTTCATCTCATTCACCCCTTTCGTACGGAATTTAATACTTACTTCTTTATTATACTTTCCAATTTCATGTTTGAATAGTCATTTTTCTGAAAATAATGAAGATAGACTAAACATTTCAATAAGTGACATCAAATCTTACAAAACTGTTATGTTCACGTAATGGAAAGCGATAGTACAAAAAGATGCCTCCCTATACAATAAAGATGTAAACAAGCGAGACAAACAAAAGGAGGAAACAAACATGATAAAAGAAATCGTAAAAGCAATCTTTGAGGTATTAGTGAACGGACAAGCAGTTGTAAAAGAACTAAATGAACTATAAAAAGGAGTGAAGAAATATGATGAACATGGTGAAAATGATTTTACACGCTTTAGTCGATGCAAAAGCAGTTAGCCAAGAATTAAACCAACAATAAAAAGGGGTATATGAATATGAAGAAAGCCATTATTATAATTGCAAGCACAGCAATTACCTTATACACAATAAAAAAGAGAAAAAAGAAAAATAATGAAAATGTTCTATATTATCCATACACGCTATTAGAGAAAAAATAAAAGACAAGGTACCCTATCGTAATGAGGATATCTTGTCTTTTATTTTTCCCCTATTCCTTTAGAGGATTTCCTTCTCCTTTTCCCGAATGTATTAAGCGGGATTTTTACACATATTTTAAAGGGGCATATATACAAATGGATACACAACAACTATATTTTTTAAACGATATCGGTAAACAAAAACCAGAAAGTATTCGGAATAGAAGCGCTGCATGTCCATTTTGCGATAAAGAACAATTAACGGATATTTTAGCAACTGATGGTTCTATTATTTGGTTAAAAAATAAATTTCCTACATTACAAGATACATTTCAAACAGTGTTAATCGAAACCGATAATTGCGAAGATCATATCGCAACATATACAAAAGAACATATGAGAAAATTACTGCAATTTTCTATTCAACATTGGTTACACTTACAGAAGAACGAAGAGTTCGCATCTGTGATTTTATATAAAAATCACGGTCCATTTTCAGGTGGAAGTTTGCATCATGCACACATGCAAATTATCGGAATGAAATATGTAGATTATCTTGAAAATATTGAAGAAGAAAATTTCCAAGGGTTAATTGTTCAAAAAAATGAACGCATTGAGCTTAATATTTCAGAGCGTCCCATTATTGGCTTCACTGAATTCAATATAATCATTGATAATATTTCATATATAGATGAAATGGCAAATTACATTCAGCAAACTGTACGTTACATACTGACAGATTTCCATAAAGGATGCAGTAGTTATAACTTATTCTTCTATTACTTAAATGGAAAAATTATTTGTAAAGTTGTACCTAGATTTGTCGTTTCACCATTGTATGTAGGATATAAAATACCGCAAGTTTCTACAAAACTAGAAGAGGTGAAAATACAACTCACGCAGTATTTCACGAAAGAAAAGAATGAAATTATTCATAAAAAAACAGAGTAGGTATAGAAAACCTACTCTTTTATTACACCTTTATTTCGATAGTACACATCTTCTAATCCGATGTTATACTTCATGTTATTATCCGTCCACTCTGGCCCTAAATTCCCTGGCCATCCAGATGTATTCGCTATATATTTCAGTAATGCAAAATCAGTCAAACCTTTTTGCACCCCACGCTTATATCCTTTCATTAAATGCGGCATTGCAATTTGCGCATTTGTACGTGGATCTTTCAGCTCATCATCAGTTAAATGCTCTGGTGCAAGCCCGCCGCCGCGGTGTAGTTGAAACAATCCGAATGAAGTTCCATTATCTCCAACACTTCTTGGATTTAATCGACTTTCATGCTCGGCAATTGCAAGAGGTATCCATTCTGGAAGATTTACTTTCTTCGCTTCCTCTATAATGATTTGTTTCATCTGTTTTGCTTCTTCTGAATCAACATAGCTTGTTCCATTCACTAGCTTATCCATTCCTTCAGACTTTCCTTGGAAATATAAATATACTCCAAGAACAACTAAAAATCCTACAAAGAATTTCTTCACTACCTCTACCTCTTTCTCCGCTGAAATTTGTCCCCTTTCAGCCTTCCCTTTACAATTACCTACATTCTATTACTCTTTTATCATAGCAAATAACTATACATATTATCATCATGCTTTAGACCGATTTTGTGAAAAAACAGCTGGTAAATACGTGCAAAAATGTAACTTTCATAGACTATAACGCATTTATTGTATATAATTGTAAACTGAACTCTATATATAGAATAGGAGCATACAAAATGAAAAAATGCCTAACACTCTTGTTCAGCATTTTACTACTCATCCCTACCTACACCTCTGCACAAACATCATCAAAACCAAAAGTACTTGTTTTGTATAGTACACAAGACGATAAATTTTCAAATAATGTCCAAATCCTTAATACTCAATTAGGACATTTTACAAATGATATAACCGTAAAAAACTTAAAAGAAGCAACTTCAATTAATAACGTATCCTCCTATACACATATTGTTTATATCGGTGAAACAAAAGAAGCGTTTTCTGATGAAACGAAACAATTTCTAGAAAACTTCTCCGGCCCTGTATTAGTATTAGGACAAAATGTTGAACAATTATCTAAGCGTTTTTCTTTCATTACTTTGAATAGTGATGATATACGAGTTAATAAAATTGAATATCCAGACAAGAAGCTAAAAAATACCTTAGAGGAGGAACGATTAATTCAATCATTTGATACGAATGGAACTGTGCTTGCTAACGCCTTAAGCTCAAATAACACTAACCCACTAATCGTTCAGCATGAAACATCTTATTATGTTGCAACACCTAACCTCTTTGACTGGATGTCTCATTACGTCGGTGAAATGTTATTTTCTTATTTCAGCCAAAAACCAACGAAAAATAAAGTTGAAGCTTATTTACGCCTTGAGGATGTTCACCCCGCAGCAGATATAAATCAATTGAAAGAAATTGCTGAATTACTAAAAGAGAAAAAGATGCCTTACATGATTACTGTTATTCCGGTATATAAAGATCCAGATACAGGAAAGATAATACATTTAAAAGATAAACCAGAACTAGTTAATCTTTTACGCTCTATGCAAGATGATGGTGCAGCAATTATTATGCATGGTTATACTCACCAATTTTATGACAGTGAAACAGGTGAAGGCTTTGAATTTTGGGATGTAAAAACAGATCAACCAATTCGCCAACCGAAGCATGAAAAACCGAAGACAAAAGATGACTTTCCAAATATAGAGTCATATAACCAATATGTAAAAAAAGGGGAAGAATTCGAGGAAAAATATACGAAAGATCATATCGAAAAAGGAATTCAAGAACTTGTAGATGCTAAACTATATCCTGTTGCCTTTGAAGCACCTCATTACACGATGTCTCAAAAAGGATATGAAATATTATCAAGGTACTTTTCAACTTATGTAGGACAGCTACAGTTAAATGATACAACTTGGAAATCCATGCACTCACCATACTATACAAGTACTCCATCATTTTTACATGAAATGAAACTATTGCCTGAAACAGTCGGATTTATTGAAGAAGATACGCCACAAACTACTGCTAAAATGAAAGAGCGTGCTCTATCTGTTTCTAAATTATCCGATGGAGTTATTGGTGCATTCTATCATCCTTACTTAGGTGCGAAACCATTAAAAGAAGTGTTAAAGGATCTAGAAAGTATTCCAAATATAGAATGGATTGATTTACAAAAGGAAAAGAATGAAGTAAAAATGAAAGATATTCATATTACGACGAATAAAGACGGCATTCACGTTGAAAAACCAACCAGTGCGAATGACATAATTGATTATATAAAGCAATATGGCTTCTTCCTTATGCTAGGGTTCGTTATCATTGTCTTTCTTTTATTATTAAAACGTGCGAAAAAATTAGAATCCTAATACAAAACCACCGAGCGGAACGCTTGGTGGTTTTTTGTCCTATATCAAACCGTGGCATTTTATTAAATAAATTCAACTTTTACTTTTTCCGTTACATGATTAAAACTATAATTCTCTTATCCTTTCAAATAAAATCGACTTGTATTTTCATATATTGTTTCTGCGACCTTATCAATGGATATGTTTTTTATAGAACTAATTTCCTTTAATACCTCTCGAATCATTCTTGGGTGCGTTATAACATCTTCTTGAAATTCCCACGGACCATCTGTTTCTACCATCATATATTCAAGCGGATAATACGAAACGATTTTTCTAATCTTCTCCTTATGTAAAACATCCGGTGTAATCGAAATATAATAACCATTTCTCATCATCCGTTTCATTGTTTCATCGCTTCCTTTAAACCAATGAAAGTGTGCACGTGAAACTTTATATTTCTCTAGCAAATCACATACAATGTCAACATCTTCATAAACTGCGTGTAATACAATCGGCAAATTATACTTACTAGCTAGTTCTATAAATTTTTTCAATACAGCTATGTATGGATCTGCAGCAATTCTTTCATCTTCTTTTCTCAAATAATAGGGCAAACCTACTTCACCAATCGCAACAATTTCCTCTGCGTTCTGTTCAATAAGTTGATAAATCTGTTCACACTCTCCTTTATGAATCTGTTGCTCTGGATGAAACCCTATCGCTGGATATATAAAGGGATACTTCTTCGCTAAAGATAACGTTTCCTTACAAGATTGATAATTCATAGATACTGCAATAAGCCCCTTTATTTCCTTACTATTTTCCACCTCTTTCAGCAATCTGCTCTTCTCTTCATCCTTATATTGATCAACATGTATATGACTATCAATCCATTTCATCTTTATGCCCCCATAAAAAAAACAAGAAAGGACTTCCTTTCTTGTTTTAGCATCTATATTATTTAACAATTAAGTTTGTTATGATATCAAATAATCCAATACACACTACGGCAACAGTAAAGTAGCTACAGAAATCTTTAATTGGTAACTTCACTACTTCTTCTTTACGCATCCCATTCTTCTCCCTTCTTACTAGATCCCTAATTATTTTTCTATCTGTATCTATTATGCAAAAAATATGACAAATTTACTATCGAATTAACTTACGTAAACCTTACAATGTTGTAAGGTTTAAAAAAGGATCCCCATCTTTATTCAGATGAGGATTATTAAAAATTAGTTGGTTTTTCATTCTTCATTACAAACAGAAAGTAATACATTGAGACTTTCTAGTTACACTATATGAAAATTACTATCTTTTAACTATCGAATTACATTACAGAAGGCTTACATGTTTGTAAGTTATGTGTAATGTAATTCGATAGTTCCCCTTACTTATATTTCGTACAATAAAGTTAGAAAGTAAGCCAAATAAGAAGAACACTCACATAACCAAATTACATTGCTAGTAGCTACTCTTCTTATACCTTTCACCCATGCTACTACAATGTACCCCCTTCCCCTTTATATAATAAAAAAGCCTTAGTCTATATGGACTAAGGCTTTTTTGTTAATCTCAAAAATACCCTTACCCAGTATTTTTATTTTCGACAAAAAATAGCCGGGGGTATATTTCACTATCTCATCGTTAAAAGTTTGCTCTTCGCATTTATAGGAATATTTGCAACCTCAATCTCTTCAATCGATTCACCGTAACGTCCTTTTGCAAAAACCTTTAATGCTTCATCTCTCTTTAACATATGCTTAACCGTTTTCTTTATTTTCTGCTCTCTACCACGTTCATCGAATGCAATAAATTCATATTCATACCACTCATCACCAATATGCTGACCAATTGTATTCACAACCGTATAGTATTCTTTCGTCTTATAAAATGGATTATATTTATCGATAACTGGTCCAAGTTTCGTAGGCAGTAACATTACTACTATCACTATCATCGCTATTATAGTAGTGATCATTTTTTTCTTCATAATAAACATTCCTCCTCTGCAGGATATATATACATCCATTTTAAAAAGGGGGAATAAAATCTACTATTGAATCTCATTACATTACACTTACATTTTTGTAAGAATTAAAAAAGGTGAACGAATTTACTCGTTCACCTTTTAGCTTGCTTTAAAGCCACCGCCAAGTACATCACGTACATCATGTATAACAACGAAAGCATCTTCATCTACCCGGCTAATAACTTGTTTTAACTTAACAAGCTCTTGTTTATTAATAACAACATATAAAACTTCTTTATTTTTACCAGTATATCCGCCGCGCCCTTCTAATACAGTAACACCGCGTGTCATATTTTTCGTAATAGCTTCACGAATTAAATCTGGTTGATTCGAAATAATCGTAACAGCCGTTTTTGTGTCCATTCCTTCTACAATGAAATCAATCACCTTCGCTCCAATGAACACAGCCACAAGTGTATACATCGCCTTTTCTTGCCCTATTATAAATACAGAACCAGCAATTACAACAATATCAATAATTAGTACGCCTTTACCTACACTCCAACCTAAATATTGATTTGCTAACTGAGCTAAGATTGCTGATCCTCCCGATGTACCTCCGGCTTTGAACATACAACCTAATCCAATTCCCACAAATAAACCAGCAAATAAAGCTGCTAATAATGTATCACTATTTACATGATACTCAATATGTTCTGTAACGTATAAAAACAAAGATGTTTCTACAATCCCTAAAATTGTATAAATCATTGTTTTCTTATCAAAAAATTTATAACCAACAGCTAGTAAAATTGCATTTATAGCAAAGTTCACAATTCCTGGTGACCAATCAAATAAGTAGTACGTAACAACCGTTAAACCAATAATTCCACCTTCCGATAAACGGTTTGGAATTGCAAAGTAATTAATACCAATTGCGAATAATAATGAACCAATTGTAATTAGTGTTATTTCCTTTATACGTTGATTAACCATAGTTCATACCCTCCCCCCATTTGACATTGTATCACTATCTCCTAGAGGTTTAGAAGTGGTTTTTATTCCGCATTTTCCCTCTTGAAAATTGAAATATTATGTTTAAACAGAGGGTTGATTAATTATTCATATTTGCTCTAACTGCACGGACAAATCGCTCCACATTCCCTTTCTGAATATACTTAGCGCGAATGGTTTCATGACTACAAGTAAATTCAAAATACGGATGAAAATCTATGCTATCTATATACAAATATGAATACTCTTTAAATGTTGAAGAATAGTACGGAAATTTCCCGTAAAAAAGGAGACGTCTAGTAGTGGCAACAAAAACCCCATGTTGATACGATAATATAAAATTATCCTTCTCAAATATCCCTACCACAAAAGCCAGAATCTTTTCATCATCATCTACATACTTTTTCATACTCGATAAAAGTTCATTCATGCATATTCCTCCAAATTCTATTCACTGCATTAACACTTGAAAAGAATCCATGGATTATTACAGACCGGTTTAACTCCTTTATAAAGTATGAAACGCGTTTCCTGTCAAAGATATTTCAAAAAAATAATCCGTTATGCGATTATACACATAACGGATTACGATTAAACTGTAGAGCGTTCCACAAGTTCGTATGGAATTTCCAGCTTTTCTTGTTCAGAACTCTCGTCATTCACTTTTCTATGCAACATTTCAAAAGCAGTTTTCCCTATCTCCTTTAAATTTTGATCAATAGTTGTCAATTGTAACACTTGCGAGATAGGTTGATTATCAAAGCCAATAATCGCTAAATCCTCAGGAACTTGAATCCCTAATTTTTCAACCTCTGTCATAACCCCAATCGCAACTTCATCACCTGCTACTATTAATGCTTCAGGAAGATCCTGCATCTCTTTTAACTTATGAGCCACTTTTACACCATCTTCTAGTGTAAAACATTCTGTAAAAATCCATTCTTCATTAACCTCTTCGTCTATAGATTGCAATTGCTGTTTATAAACATCAAAACGCTTTTGACTACTCGGCCCTAATTTTCTTCCCGTACAATAACCAATTTTTTTATAACCTTTCTCAATCAAATAATCCATTCCTAATTGAAAGGCCGCTGAATGATTCGTATATACACTTGAGATGTTTGAAATATCATTGTCTTCACAAGCAATTATTGCGCCGTAAGAAGCATACGGTTCTATCGTTTCCCAATCATTTGCACGTGAACAAATAATAAGACCATCCAATTGTTTTGTTTTTAACATATGTAAACTTTTCATTTCTTCTTTTTTATTATAATTCGTTTGGCAAAGTAGCACCCTGTAATTATGCGCTAACGCAGTCTCCATCATTCCGCTCACCATCGCATCAAAACACGGATGATTAATATACGGTAAAATCACACCAACAATATTCGTTTTTCCTTTTGATAAATGAACAGCATTTGCGTTTTGCGAGTAATTCAATTTCTCAACTATCTCTATAACCGCTTTTCTTTTTTCTTCACTTACATATGGGTGATCATTCAACACTCTCGAAACAGTCGTAACTGAAACTCCCGCCATCTTTGCAATATCTTTAATATTAGCCATACACTCACCTCTACCTTTAACTTAATGAATCTCATGAACATATGTCAAATCTTCTTATCATTACACCTTCATTCGTTTCTCTTACAAAAGTGTAATTTTTCTGTAAGCTAATTCGATAGTGACTTTCCGCAACATTTCATACAATTAAGTCAGAAACAAGGTAACAACTATTTGAAAAGGAGCGGATTAATATGATGAACAAAATAAAAACGAACAATTTCTTACATACAATGGGCATGGTATTTTCCGCTCTTATCGACGCAAAAGCTGTTGCTTCTACATTAAACAAGTAAGGAGAATGTATTATGAATAACATCACTTTTAACAAATTAGATTTTTTAGGACTAGCTAGTGGCTCGATTCTTCTTACTGCTTTTATTTACGCCGCTACGCTTGTATAACTTTGTGTCCCCTTTCCCCTTTATTATAAATAGTAATAGAAAAGACGACCGTCTATGCCCGGTCGTCTTTTCTTATTTTTGATTTGATTGCAAAGCTTCTTTTAACTCCTCAAACTTCTCATTTAATTGATCCGTCATCATTTTCATAGCGGTTTTTCGATCTATTTGTTCTCCAGCCTCAATTTGAATTGGATCTCCAAAAATCAATTGTGCCTTTTTCCCCTTTATTAATTCTTTTACACTTGATGGACCAACATAAGCTGCTGGTACTAACGGAACATTGGAACGCATCGCAATTGTCACAGCACCCGCTTTTAATGAAACATCTTCCGCTGATCTTGTTCCACTCGGAAAAATCCCTACTACCTTTCCTTCTTTTAATAAACGTGATGGAATTTTAAGTGTACTTGGTCCTGGATTCGCACGATCTACAGGGAATGCATTTACATTTTTAAAGAACCAATTTTTGAATTTCCCTTCAAATAATTCTTTTTTGGCCATGTAATGAATTTGAGTTGGATACATCCCTGTAGCTAACATTAATACATCCATAAAACTTGTATGTGTACATGCAACAACATAGGGTCCACCTTCTGGTAGCTTTTCTCTTCCTTGTACTTCTACTTTCCCAGCTGTTTTAAATATATATTTCAACAAAAATGTAATTGGTTTATACATTTATTTCGTTCCTTTCTAAACATCCGAAGTATAATCATATTCTTATAATAATTATAACACTAAGTTTTAGGAGTTGATAATAAAATTAAGGATGAATTGTTAAATTTCAATTCTTACAAAAGTGTAATTTTCTTGTAAGCTAATTCGATAGTTACTTCTTACTATATTTCATACAATTAAGTCAGAAACAGGGCAACAATTATTCGAAAAGGAGTGGATCAATATGATGAACAAAATGAAAACGAACAATTTCTTAAATACAATGGGCATGGTATTATCGGCTCTTTTCGATGCAAAAGCTGTTGCTTCTGCATTAAACAAGTAAGGAGAATGTATTATGAATAACATTACTTTTAACAAATTAGATTTTTTAGGATTAGCTAGCGGCTCTCTTCTTCTTACTGCTTTCATTTACGCTGCTACGCTTGTATAACTTTGTGTCCCCTTTCCCCTTTATATAGAAAAAGACGACCGTCTATGCCCGGTCGTCTTTTTAATTTTTTCTTTCTTTCAATTCTTTTAAAAGCTGTATCAGCTCAGCTTGTTGTTTTATCTTTTTACGACCATTTCGATTAATTGCTGCAAGCTCACAGGCAACTCCGACGGCGAAGAAAAACAATAAACTTTCTAACATGTGAAATCCTCCATTTGCCTATTAAACAGCTTGACGTAATTGTTCTTCTTGTAAAACTCTCTTATTTATATTTTCTTCTTTTCTCTGGCAAACGTTATTGCGAATAAGCGCTGCAATAACAAGTACAGTCCCTATAATATCAAACATTGTGATTTGATACCCTTGCATCATCATAATAGCTAAAGTCGTAATTGGTACAAAATTAATAAATAAAATCCCATTAATGGATGATAAAATTTTCACACCATAGTTCCAAGCAAGTAGCGCTACAATACCTGGCAATGTCATCATGAATAACAAATCATATTTCACAATAGAAATCGTTCCCATACTCGGAACTGAAATATATCCAAGCGACGTAATAATTACCGTTATAATTCCTGTAACAGTCGTACCGAATACACACGTCAACGTAGAATAACGTAACGTTGACCAATCACTACAAGTTTGACCACCCATCGTATAAATAACCCACCCTACAACACCAATAAATATAAATGCTAATGGGAACATATTATCTTTCAATGTTACAAAGAAACTCATGTCACCTTTTGTAATAACAAACACAGCTCCTACAAAAGCAATAACCATACTCGTTATCATATACTTCTTCGGTTTTATATGCTTATATCCCCATAAAATACAAATAGAAATCATCGGCATAAGTGCTTCCATAATGGAAGCTACCATTACACCCGACTTACCCATTAACATTTGCCCTAAAAATATGAGGACATTATATACTGTAAATGCCATCGTTCCAAAAAAGACGAGTAACTTTCCTCTTCCCTCTAAACAAAATGCCTGTTTTCCTTCTTTCACTAACAACAATACAATCAGCATTATCGCCACTGCTCCATAGCGAATAAGCGAAAAATAAAATGGATCTATGTATTCTAGCGCATGATCAGCAACTGGAAACATCGCTCCCCATGACATACTCGCAATTAAACACGCCAAAGCCCCTATTATCATTTGACCTCTTCTCACCGCAATCCCCCGTTTCTTTCTATTTGCACAAAGAGAATTGTAAAAGAAAAAATATATCACGTAAAATGATTCAAAATGATGTTAACTATCATTTATAATGATAGTTAACATCAAGGGGGATTACAAAATGGAATTAAGAGACTTACAAATCTTTAAAAGCGTTGCCGATCAGGGTAGTGTAAGTAGCGCAGCAAAGGAATTAAATTATGTACAATCAAATGTAACTGCACGTATTAAACAACTAGAAAACGAATTAAAAACCCCACTCTTTTACCGCCATAAACGAGGAATGACTTTAACAGCTGAAGGAAGAAAAATGCTCGTTTATGTTAGTAAAATTTTGCAAGATGTCGACGAACTAAAACAAGTATTTTTAGATAGCGAAACACCTTCTGGTATATTAAAAATCGGTACAGTCGAAACAGTAAGTACACTGCCTACCATTTTATCTTCTTACTATAAAAGCTATCCGAATGTCGATTTATCATTACAAGCGGGTCTAACAGAAGAATTAATTAGAGAAGTACTTGATCATCAATTAGATGGCGCCTTTATATCAGGTCCTATTAAACATCCACTAATCGAACAATACGATGTTAGTACAGAGAAATTAATGCTTATAACACAAAATAAAGCCTTTCATATAGAAGAATTTACAACAACGCCTCTACTCGTTTTTAACCAAGGATGTGGATACCGCTCCAAACTAGAACGTTGGCTTAAAGACGAAGGTTTGCTACCAAAAAGAATTATGGAATTCAATATATTAGAGACAATATTAAACAGTGTTGCACTCGGTCTCGGAATTACACTCGTACCACAGTCTGCTGTCCATCATCTTTCTAAAGCAGGTAAGGTACATTGTCATGCAATCCCTGAAAAATACGGCAGTATTTCAACGGTTTTCATACGCCGTAAAGATAGCTATATGACGAATTCAATGCGTAGTTTTTTAAAAACAATTGAAGACCATCATCATATCAATATGCTGTGAAAGACATTCTTACATGAATGTCTTTTTTTCTTACAAAAGTGTAAGTCTTTCGTAAGCTAATTCGATAGTTGGAAGTATCCATATTCCCTATAATTAAGACATAAGCAGGGCAACAACTATTCGAAAAGGAGCGGATACGCATGATGAACAATATGAAATCAAATAAATTTTTAAATACAATGGGCATGGTGCTATCCGCACTTGTCGATGCAAAAGCTGTTGCAACTACATTAAACAAATAAGGAGAGATTATAATGAACAACATTACTTTCAACAAATCAGACTTTATCGGACTTGCAAGTGGAGCTACTCTTCTTACGGCTTTCATTTATACACTTGCTCAAGGTCTTATTTAACACTTTGTTTCCCCAAACCCCTTTATATATAGAAAAAGCTCCTCGTCTTATAGACAAGCAGCTTTTTAGTTTGTCCCGCTTTAATGGGCAGTAAGACCCCCACCTCAAAATTCAGCGAAAGCAAAGAAGTTAGGTGGGGGTCGGGCTGCCTATAAAAGTCCGATTGGTTCAACTAATAATCAGTGGGGGATGAAGAACCCCCACACTGATTAAAGTTTCACTTTATTTCATATACAATTTGACCTGTTTTCGTAATATCATATCCGCCAATCGCATTTAATTCATTATGAAATTCTTCCGATTGCAGAATGTCTTTCACAACTTCAATCAGCTCTTCATTTTCTTTATTCTTCAAAATTACTAAATCATACTGTTCTTTCATGATTGGAATAAAGTCCACATTTACAATTTGCGAAAACTTTTCTGAACCTACTCCTACATCAGCTTTTCCATTTGCAACTTGCGTGGCAACACCAAGATGATTCGATTCTTCCCATTCATATCCACTAATATCAGCTTTATTTAATTTTCGGATTCGTAATTGTTCATCCACTAACACTCTAATACCAGAACCCTTTTCTCGATTCACAAACTTTATAGTGGACCCGGATATGTCAGCCCATGTCTTTATTTTCTTCGGATTTCCTTTTTGAACATAAAACCCTACATTTCTGGACAATAAATTAATCATAAGACATGGCTGTCCTACTAAAATACGTTTTACGTAAGGAATATTATATGTACCCGTTTCACCATCAAACAAATGCAAACTAACGATACTTCCTTCTCCTTGATACATTTTCACTAAACTCGTTAAGCTACCTTGATACGCTCTTAAAACATTAGAACTTGGCAAACGATTTTCTATACGTTTAGCTAACATATCTAACGTTAGTTCTTGACCACTAATAATACACGTGTTCAAGATACTACTACCATCGTTTTTTACAGGATTAACTTGTACTTTCCCTGTTTTCATTTGCTTTATATATTGATCTAAATCTGCTGCATCAATGCGCATCTGTCTACCAACTCTATAAGAAGGAAGTTCTCCTTTTTTAATTAAGTCGTATACAGTTAATTTTGATACTTTTAATCGCTTTGCTACTTCTTCCGTTGTGTAGGAATGATGATCCATAGACGATTCCTCACTTTCTCCTTTCATTGTAACAAAGAAAAGAATATTTCTCCTATTTTTTAAAAATAGACTTATGTTCAAATTATATTCAAATATAACTAGTTATATTTAGTTATATTTAGTTATAATTAGATGTGTCAAAATGAAAGGGGATTTTTTTATGAATAAATTTATATTACGTTCCATCGGGGCACTTATACTTTCTTTCCTTCTTATATTTAGCGCTGCTTGTACAAGTGGGGAAAAGCATACAAAGTCAGCTGCTAAAGAGGATAAAACAGTTGAACTGACTATCTCAGCTGCTGCAAGCTTACAAGATGCATTAAAAGAAATCGAAAAACAATATAAAGAAAAAGAGCCAAATATCAAACTTTCTTTTAACTTCGGTGCTTCTGGAGCACTTCAACAACAAATTGAACAAGGTGCACCTGCTGATTTATTCTTCTCAGCAGCAGAAGATAAATTCCAAACCCTTGTAAAAAAAGGATTCATTAATGAAAAAGAAGGGAAAAATCTTCTTGGAAATGAACTAGTTCTAGTCATCCCTAAAGATAGTTCTCTTACAAAATTTCAAGATTTAAAAGATGAGAAAATCAAAAAAATTGCACTTGGTACACCTGAATCTGTACCTGCTGGCAAATATGCAAAGGCTTCTCTAACACACGAAAACCTTTGGAATGATGTTCAAAATAAAGTCATATTTACAAAAGATGTTCGCCAAGTGTTAACATATGTAGAAACAGGGAATGTCGATGCTGGTATCGTATACAAAACAGATGCTCTCATTTCGGATAAAGTAAAGATTGGTGAGACAGCAGCAGCTACTTCTCATGAGCCAATCCACTATCCTTTAGGTGTTATAAAGGAATCTAAACATAAGAAAGAGGCGACTTCATTTTATGAGTATTTGCAGTCAAAAGATGCACAATCTATCTTTAAAAAATATGGATTTACAGTCCTGTCGTAATTACTATGAGCATTGATGCTATTTTATCGCCTGTCTTTCTATCTTTAAGAGTAGCTGCATGCGCCACTATTCTCGTTACAATTTTAGGGACAATTGTCGGGCGAGCACTAGCTCGCTCCTCATGGCGATATAAAGTACTATTAGAAACCATATTTTTATTACCAATGGTACTTCCACCAACTGTTATCGGCTTCTTTCTCATTATCATCTTTGGAAACAACAGCCCAATCGGAAAGTGGGTTGAATCATTATTTCAGCAGTCTATTATGTTCACATCTACTGCTGCGATCATTGCTTCTACAGTTGTTGCATTTCCGCTTATGTACCAATCAGCGAAAACGGGATTTTCTATCGCAAATGTACAAATTGAAGAAAGTGCTCGTGACCTTGGCGCAAGTGAATATCAAGTTTTTCTGCACGTTACACTTCCGCTCGCATTTCCTGCCTTACTAAGCGGGATGATTTTGAGCTTTGTCCGCGCGCTCGGTGAATTTGGCGCTACACTTATGTTTGCCGGGAACATTCCTGGTAAAACACAGACAATCCCAACTGCAATTTACATGGCTATTGATGCAAGTAATATGCAACTCGCATGGACACTTGTAGTTATTACTATCGGTATGTCACTCGTATTTCTACTATGTATTCAACTTATTAATAAAAGAATTACTAACTCTTAAAGCAGCTTTTTTCGAAGCTGCTTCTTTATTTCTTAGGAAATAAAATATACCACCGGGAAATAACTGAATTTTACCTCTTATTAAAATATACATTTTATTTGAATTCACTTTCTAAAATAGGCAATTTCCTGTTATTATATGGAGGTGTTTCAAAAAATGAAGAAATGAAAACGCATTTATATCGTGAATTCTTCATCCTGTTTTAGCGATCGGTAATCTTCTACTCTATTAGTGGGGCATTACCGATCGTTAGAACGATATGTAACTATATTGGTATAGCAAACCGAAGGGAGTCTTGTAATGGACATTTTATTAGCGCTTCTTCCTGCAATTGCATGGGGAAACATCTTATTAGTAAGCGTAAAAATGGGCGGTGGTGCATATAGCCAAACGGTAGGTATGACAATCGGTGCTCTATTCTTCGCAACAATTATGTATGTATTTACTCAACCAGCTTTAACAATGACAATCTTAATTGTTGGTTTTATTTCAGGTTTATTCTGGGCTTTAGGACAAGTAAACCAATTAAAAACAGTTGAAAAACTAGGTGTTTCAACTACTGTAACGATTTCTACTGGTATGCAACTTGTTGCAACTTCTATCTTTGGGGTTATCGCTTTCCGTGAGTGGACTACTACTACAACGATCATTCTGGGAACGATTGCAATCCTATTAATCGTAGTTGGTGTTGTATTCACATCATTAGATGATAAAGAAAATGCTCAGCCACCTGGACAATTGAAAAAAGGACTTCTTACTTTAATTGTTTCTACTTTCGGCTATCTTGTATATGTAATTATTATTCGTTGGTATAATATCGATGGTTGGTCTGCTATTTTACCACAAGCAGTTGGTATGTTTGTTGGTGCGGTTGTACTGACGTCTAAACATAAACCATTTAACAAATATGCAATCCGTAATGCTTTGTCTGGTTTACTATGGGGAACTGGAAACTTATTCTTACTTCTTTCATTACCACGTGTTGGAGTAGCAACAAGCTTTCCATTATCTCAAACTGGAATCGTTATCTCAACATTCGGTGCGATTGTATTCTTAGGTGAAAAGAAAACAAAACGTCAATTGATCTTTATTGCACTCGGTAGTGTTTTAATTATTGGCGGCGCTGTATTACTTGGTATGACAAAAGCATAATCTTATATTCTATTAGTAAACCCCTGAAGCATATGTACTTCAGGGGTTTTTTAATTCTAATTATTTTCTAGATATAATTATTTGTATGTTCTTGCCCCTTATAATTGCTCTTCCACTCTAGCAAACCAGCTACACATATAAAGAGATTAATAATAGCTAATATTAGCATGACGTATAAACCAGTAGAAATATAAATTACAATGCTAACTACGTTATATAAAATCCATAAATGCCAGTTTTCTAATATTTTTCGACTTAACATAAATTGAGCCACTAGTCCCAATACGGCATTTAAAGCGTCTAAATATGGACTTGTTGACTCTAAATAACGGACTTGATAATAACCCCAACCAATCCAAGCAACTAAAATAAAACTTATATAAAAAGTCCATCCTTTCAAATCTAAACGAACTGTTGCTTTTACCTCTCCCTCCCCACTTCGTGCAATCCAATAATACCAACCATATACATTAAATATAAATTGAAAAGCGGCTAATACTGCCATTGCATATAAACCTTGTGTAATAAAAATGTATAGAAATACCGCAACAGTAATCATGCCAAATAAAAAGTTGGATACTTTTTCTCTCGCTAATAACCAAACATTAATGATCCCCATAATTGATGCGAAAATTTCAATATAACTCGATTGAATATACAATCCAACTAATACACAAATAATACTAGAAACAAGTAAAAAAAGTGAACTTCTAACCATATTTATCTCTCCCCAGATGTGTAATAAATTCCCTATCACCAGTATAAGGAATAGCCCTTTCCTTTACCATGAATTTCCTCCTTCTCATTATCCATTCCATCTACGGTAAGTCTTTTCTTTTTACAAAATTCTCTTAAAGATGATATCGTTTTTATAACATATCTCTACTAGAAAGGAATAAAGGATATGCTAACTAAACATCGAATTTTATTTATTGGTGCCGGTCGTATGGCAGAAGCTATATTTTCCGGATTACTTAAAACAAGCAAAGAGTACATCGAAGAAATTATCGTCTCTAACCGAAGCAACATAGAAAAGCTAAAACAGTTACAACATCGATATAATGTGTCTACTACAACAGATTGGAAACAGCATGTTACATCTGTTGATACGGTTGTTTTAGCAATGCCACCTTCGGCTCATGAAGAGTTATTAGCTGAGCTATCTCCGTTAATATCAAATCAACTAGTCGTAACAGTAGCAGCTGGCATTGGACCATCTTATTTAGAAGCTAGACTCCCAAAAGGCACGCCTGTTGCTTGGATTATGCCTAATACAGCTGCTGAAATTGGAAAGTCTATCTCCTTATATACAATGGGACAATCAGTAAACGAGATACATCAAGAAACCCTGCAACTACTTTTAAAAGGTATTGGTACTTCGCAACTTTGTACTGAGGAAGAAATTCATCAGCTTACTGCAGTTACTGGAAGTGCACCAGCCTTCCTTTATTACTTTGCTGAAAGCTTAATTGAAGCAACAAAAAGTTATGGAGTTGATGAAGAAACCGCAAAACATCTTGTCATTCAAATGATTTCTGGCTCTGCTTCTATGCTTGAACAAACGCAAAATCCAGCTAACCTTCGCGAACAAGTAACAACGCCAGGTGGTTCCACAGCTGAAGGTCTCAAAACTTTATACGAATATAATTTTTCAGAGGCAATTCAAAAAGCAGTAGAAGCAACAAACAAAAAAGCTAGGGGGAAATAATATGATTTTAACAAGTTTAAAAGACTATACAACATTACATAACGGTGTAAAAATGCCTTGGTTTGGTTTAGGTGTTTTTAAAGTAGAAGATGGTTCAGAAGTAATTGATTCTGTAAAAGCAGCAATTAAAAATGGCTACCGCAGCATCGATACTGCAGCAATCTATCAAAATGAAGAAGGCGTTGGGCAAGCGATTCGTGAATCCGGTGTTTCACGTGAAGAATTATTTATTACCTCAAAAGTATGGAATAGCGATCAAGGATATGAAACAACGCTTCAAGCATTTGAAACTACATTAGAGAAATTAGGTCTAGAATATTTAGATTTATATTTAGTACATTGGCCTGTAAAAGGGAAATATACTGAATCATGGAAAGCATTAGAAACACTTTATAAAGATGGCCGTGTTCGCGCTATCGGTGTGAGTAATTTCCACATTCACCACTTACAAGACGTATTTGAAATTGCTGAAATTAAGCCAATGGTCAACCAAGTGGAATACCACCCACGTTTAGCACAAGAAGAGTTACATGCATTCTGTAAAGAACATAATATCCAGCTTGAAGCTTGGTCACCATTAATGCAAGGACAACTACTAGATAATCCAACGTTACAAGAAATTGCGACAAAATATAATAAATCAACTGCGCAAATTATTTTACGTTGGGATTTACAAAACGAAGTTGTAACAATTCCCAAATCAATTAAAGAACATCGCATTATTGAAAATGCAAACATCTTCGACTTTGAATTAAGTGCTGATGATATGAAAGCAATTCAAGCTTTAAATGAAGATCGTCGCGTTGGTCCAGATCCAGATAACTTTAACTTCTAGTAGAAAAACCACTGCCATATGCAGTGGTTTTTCCATTTAAGAAAACTGAAAATTTAAACTATATTCCATTTAGTTGACACTTCATTATTCAAGGTGTAAGATTTTGAATTATCAAAGAAACACAAAAATTAATAAAATTTATTCGTTTACTCATTGTATCAAGAGAGGTGGAGGGACTGGCCCTTTGAAACCTCGGCAACAGGTTCATTTTGAATACTGTGCCACTTCCTGCAAGCTTTATGCTTGAAAGATAGAATGAGGGACTTCGTTTATATACGGGTGCATAACTTGTACGTAAAAATCCCTCTTTCTCAATATGAAAAGAGGGATTTTTTATTTTTCATTTCCCTCATCATCATCCAAACTTAATTATTTAGGAGGAAAATCAAATGAAAAAGAAGTTTGTACCCGGTATTGCATCAGTTGTAGGAGTAAGTATTTTATTAACTGGTTGCGGTAGTTATAAAAACGAAGCAAGCGGAGCAAATGCAAAAGACGAGGCACCTAGTAAACAGGTTTTAAACTTATCTTCACCTACTGAAATACGAACAATGGATACGGCTCGTGCTACAGATACTGATTCTGGTCAAGTAATGAGAAACGTATTTGAAGGTTTGTATAATCTTGGTGAAGGTAACAAACCTGTTCCTGGTGTTGCAAAATCTCATGAAGTAAGTGGCGATAAAACGAAATACACATTCCATTTGCGAGATTCAAAATGGTCAAACGGCACTCCTGTTACAGCTAAAGATTTTGTGTTCGCTTGGCAACGTGCCGTAGATCCAGCAACAGCCTCTGAATATGCATTTTTATTCTTTGATATTAAAAACGCAACAAAAATTAACAACAAAGAACTTCCAGCCGACCAACTTGGTGTAAAAGCAGTTGATGACCATACGTTTGAGGTAGAATTAGAGCGTCCTGTTCCTTATTTTATTAGCTTAACAGCGTTCCCAACATTTCTACCAATTAATGAGGAATTCTTTAAAGTACAAGGTGATAAGTACGCTTTAGAAGATAATACACTCTTGTACAATGGAGCTTTTACACTAAGCGATTGGAAGCACGAACAAAGCTTTAAATTTAAGAAGAACCCTACCTATTGGGATAAAGATACTGTCAAACTAGAAGAAATCAATTTTAATGTCGTAAAAGAAAAATCAACAGAAGTAAATTTATTCGAGTCAAAACAATTAGATCGTATAAAACTAACATCTGACTTCGTCGATAAATATAAAAAGGATGCTAACTTTAAAGAACGTCCAAACGTAGGCGTACAATTTTTACGTATGAATCAACAAAACAAAGTACTTCAAAACGTTTCTGCACGCCAAGCAATTGATCAAACAATTGATAGAAAATCCTTTGTAAATACGTTATTAAATGATGGCTCTACACCAACATTTGGTCTCGTTCCAAAAAACTTTGCAAAAGGACCTGAAGGAAAAGACTTCCGTACTGCAAACGGCGATTTAACAAAAGTTGATACAAAATCTGCACAAGAGTTATGGAAAAAAGCTAAACAAGAGCTTGGTTCTGAAAAGATAACATTAGAATTATTAACGAGTGATGCTGACCTTGATAAGAAAACTGGTGAATTCTTAAAAGGACAACTAGAAAAGAATCTAGATGGATTAGCAGTAAATATAAAACCTCAGCCGCGTAAGCAACAAGTTTCGCTTTTATTAAAAGGTGACTACGAAATCGGAATTGATGGCTGGAGCCCTGACTTTGCGGATCCAATTACATTCCTTGAGCTATTTACAACGAATAACCCTTATAACTTAGATCATTACTCTAATAAGGAATTCGATGAAACAATAGCAAAAGTGAAAACAACTTTAGCTGGTGATGAAAAAGCTCGCTGGGAAGCATTACTAGCATCCGAGAAAATATTATTTAAAGACTCTGTTATCGCTCCTCTTTACCAAAAAGGCGAATCTTATTTAGAACGTTCTTATGTGAAAGGAATTGTGCAAGTAGACTTTGCAGGTCAATTAAACTTCAAGTGGGCAAAAATTGAAAAATAAAGTGAAACTTTAATAAGTGGGGGTTTCTTCATCCCCACTTATTATTAGCCCACACCAATTGTTTTTTTAGCAAAATATATTAAAAATAGGTTCTCTCACACATGAGAATCTGCTTTTTTAATATATTATTCTGAGAAATTAACAATCTATTTTTATTATTGACATATAGTTCTTTTCAGTGTTAATATTCTAAATAATCAAAGAAACAAAATATTTCACCATCAAAATATAATGTCTACTACGTTGAAACATATAACGATAGATTATAGTTCGACATGTATATACATATAGAACACCTGATTACCTATAAACAAATATTTATAATAGGTTTTATCTCCTTCTATAGCTACTTCAAGACACGGACATTATGACGTTACGAACAACACATTTAGGGAGGAACGAACAATGAAGAAAAAAGTTGTACCTGTTGTTGCATCTGTTTTAGGGGCAAGTCTATTACTAACTGCTTGCGGGGGAAATAAAGATAATGCAAGCGGAGCGAAAGCAAACGATAAAGCACCTGATAAACTGGCAATTAACTTATCATTCGCTTCAGAAATTCCAACAATGGATGTTGCAAAAGCAACGGATGGGGAATCCATGAACGTAATGCGTAATGTTTTTGAAGGGCTATATGCAATGGGAGAAGATAATAAACCGGTTCCTGGTGTCGCTGAGTCGGTTGACATTAGTCCCGATAAAACAAAATATACATTCCATCTCCGTGATTCAAAATGGTCAAACGGTACTCCTGTTACAGCAAAGGACTTTGCCTTCGCTTGGCAACGTGCCGTAAATCCTGATACAGCAGCTGAATACGCATTCTTATTCTTCGATATAAAGAATGCGAAACAAATAAACCAAAAACAATTGCCAATTGATCAACTAGGGGTCAAAGCTGTTGATGATAAAACGTTAGAAGTACAACTAGACCGTCCTGTTCCCTACTTCTTAAGCTTAACTACATTCTCAACATTCTTACCAATTAATGAAGAGTACTTAAAGTCTCAAGGCGATAAATATGGTTTAGAAACAAATCATTTAATTTATAACGGTGCTTTCACATTAGATAACTGGAAACATGAACAAAGCTTCCAATTGAAGAAAAATCCTAACTATTGGGATGCTAAAACTGTAAAATTAGAAGAAATCAACTTCAATGTCGTTAAAGATAAGTCTACAGAAGTGAACTTATATGATTCAGGACAAATTGATCGTGTTGCTTTAACTGCAGAGTTTGTTGATAAATATAAGAGCGATCCAAACTTCAAAGAACGCGCTGAAGTCGGTATTCAATTCTTACGATTAAATCAGAAAAATGAAACATTAAAAAATCAACATGCACGCCTTGCTATTAACGGCGCAATGAATAAAAAAGCTTACGTAGAAACAATCTTAAATAACGGCGCTGTTCCAGCTGAAGGAATGGTTCCTGCGAAATTTACAAAGAGCCCAGAAGGCAATGACTTCCGTAAAGAAAATGGAAATCTAGTCAAGGATGATGTGAAAACAGCTAAAGAAAACTGGAAAAAAGCAAAACAAGAACTTGGTACTGACAAAGTAACAATCGAACTATTAACAAGTGACAATGCTTTAGCTAAAAAGACTGGTGAATATTTAAAAGGTGAATTAGAAAAGAACCTAGATGGATTAACAGTGAATTTAAAACCACAACCACGTAAACAACAGCTAAAACTACTATTAAGTGGTGACTATGAAATTGGTATTGACGGCTGGGGCCCTGACTTCGCTGATCCAATTACATTCTTAGATTTATTTACAACAGATAGTGCTTATAACTTCGATAAATACTCTAACAAAGAGTACGATGAGCTAATTCATAAAGTGAAAACAGATTTAGCTGGCGATGAAAAAGCACGCTTTGAAGCAATGAAGCAAGCTGAAAAAATTCTATTACAAGACGGCGCTGTCGCTCCTTTATACCAACAAGGCCGTTCTTACTTACAACGCTCTTTCATTAAAGGACTTGTAACAACTGACTTCGGTGGTGAGTTTAACTACAAGTGGACAGAAGTTACAAAATAATAAGTGCTAATAAAAAGGTATCCCACCGAGGATACCTTTTTATTTTATACTTCTTTAACTACAGAGCTTCTTCTTCCCTTTACCATTCCTTTTATAGCTAAAGTCATCACTGCTACTGATTGTGTAACCAATACAATAACTAATAATGAAATAATATTTCTCTCTGAACTAACTCCTCCAAATATTATTGTATAATAGCCATTCGCTGCATATGTTGCAGGAAATAATTCACTAATTGTTTGATATGTTTTAGAAAGCATTTCATGTGGCACAGTTACAACCATTTGTGTTAATGAAAGAAAGGCGAAAAAGACTATTGTCAATAATCCTCTTTTCCTTCTTTTTGCATTGAACCAAAACTCATCATAAATATAAACACAAACATCAAATATGTTCTCCACGTCAAAGAAGGTATATGCCCTGACCAAAGATAGCTAACTAAATAATTAATTCCCATAATACAAGACGATATTACTAAACTAATACTTATTAGTTTTACATATTTGAGCATATCTTTTCTCCTTGTTTTTATTTTTCTACTTCTTCAAACTGTAGATTCACCGGATCTTCTAAAAGTGTTTCATAAAAGTTCTCTGCCAAATCTGTTGAAGGGATTTTTTCATCTACTTCATCAAATCGAATACTATCTAGCCACACACAGCCTTCTCCTGATAATAAAACACCAAATGCAATACCAAGTGCTTCTTCTTTTATATCTAATACAACCGAGTACGATTGCCAGTTATTCGTATTTTTAATGGGGCGATTTTGCATATTATCCATAGCGAGCGGTTCTGTATCTTTTCCATCTACTCGCATCCACAATCCTGCCCAATCTCTTACATTTTCACTCTTAATAAATGCTGTAAAACGTAATCTCTTCCCTACATATTTATCCGCTCGGAACATTTGCATTAATGTTGAAAATCCTCCATGCGTAACATTCTCTTTTGCTTTTATGTATGCAGATACTTTTCCTTGATGGACAACTTCATAATCTAAACCCATCTCATATTCAGCAGGATGACTTCCACTTAAGATCCATCCTTTCGGTATACCTTTTTGCATTGAAACACCCTCTCTTTCTATATAAAATGACTGAAAGTACTTTCGATATTTCTTTGGTGGCAATTGAAACATTCTTTTAAAAGCTCTCGTAAATGCCTCTTGTGAGGAAAAACCGTATTGCACTGCAATATCAATAACAGCTCTCTCCGTTGACACTAAAACTTGCGCAGCATGAGTTAACCTTCTCTTTCGAATATAATCTGTTACACTCATCCCAACATATCTTTGAAAGATGCGATGAAAATGGTACATCGATACTGCACTGTGGGATGCCACTCTTTCTGTTGTAAGCTCCTCATGTAAGTGATTCTCTATATATTCAATTGATTTTTTTATTATCTCTTTATATTCTTCATGCATTTTAGCCCCTCCCTCACAACTTCAATTTACCATATACATACAAATCGTTTTTGATTTAAATTGCGGATTAGTCCTTGTGACTGCAGGATAATAATTTATTTTCAACACATACATAATTACATGTTTTTTGGAAAAACTTGTATAGAACGAATTTACATAAGGAGGAATTTATAATGAGAATTCTACTATCAGTTTTATTAGCTCTTATGCTAGTACCTGCATTAACAGGATGTAAAGCTCCTGCCAAAGAAGACACAACTTCTAATAAAAAGACGACTGAAGAAGCAAAAAATGAGGCTCCTGCAGATTTAAAACTAAACTTCAATGAATTTGATTTAAAGGCAGACTACCAAGATACAAAGAAAGACTACGAAGCAGACTATAAAAATGTAGCAGCTGACAAGAAAATGGAAGCAAAAATTGAAGATCATAAAGCAGATGTAAAATTAACAGGAGACGAGGCTATCACAAAATTAAGCCCACTTCTACAAGAATTAAAATTTGATAAAGATACTCCTGACCAAGAAGTAATCGATCAAGTAGTGAACGTGTTCAAACTTGATAAAGACTATCAAAAATTCGATTTAGAAGTTGTCTTCTCTGATGGAACGAAAAAAGAATATAAAAGAGAAATAAAATAAAGAAGTAGGCGGTAGTAAGAAGAAAAAATAACCTTGCATAGGCAAGGTTATTTTTTCGTTTCTGCTTGAAAACGTTTATAGTATGTCGATGCTGTTGCAAAATTAATTTCTATATCACGAATCAACGATGAATCTTCTTCTTTAGCTAACTTCTGTAATTTTTTCATTGCTTGTTCCGATTCATTCAAGAAACCGACATATACCTCATGTTCTTGCTCTTTCGACTTCGGAACACGAATTTCTTTTCGTATATGATCAATATCTTCTAACATGCTCGTTGTTACCTTTTGCACATCTTCTTTGTATGTAGCAGTCGTTATTTCCTTACCGCCCTTTTCTTTTGCCACTTCAAATAACTGCAGTGCGTTATTAATTTCTTTATTCATTTTCAAATCGTATTTTTCATGTACTGCAAGGTATTCTTTCATTTCTTCTGTTTGTTCTGTAGATTGCTCTACCTTTTCTTTCGGTTCTTTCGTATCCTTATTTCCATTACATCCTGCTAGAAGGATCATACTTCCCATTACAGCAATACCCAAAACCTTCTTCATCTCTTCTTCTCCTTTTATCTACAGCTACTACTCATTATAGTTTCTTTTATCTTCACTTGTTATTATACCGAGAACATCCTACTTTTTACACTTAAGACGACATCGTAACATGTATACCAACATGTTTGTCACAGTATCGTCACTTTATACAAATAACTTTTGCACTGCTTTACTACTCACCTTACAAAACTGTAAGCACACATAAAGAACAAACCATGCTAGACTTACATATGCATAACGCAAACATATGTAAGGTTTTAAGGAGAATCATCTATGTACAACACAATACCTTTTATGGGAGAAGATATTCGTGTCCTTATTCGCGAAAAATCACTTCATATCGAAAATACAGAGAGCCTTCGCCGCGTATTAAAGAAGAAGCATGCTCCATTTAAGTTAGCTCAATATTTAAAACAACAACATACAAATCAATTTCATACCGTGCTCAATATATCGGATAAATCATTAACAATCGAAATCATCGGTCATGTCTACATTGGAAACTTTGCAGATACCTTAAAGGAAATCCCACGTATACCGAAGATTGCTCCTATTATCGTTAAAAAAGCGTATAAAATTACTGACCATACCGATATTATCGACTGTGGGGAAAAAGAAGTCGATAGTAATCGCTGGGTGTGGGATAAACTTGCTGTTTTATATGATACGATCATGAATAATATGTATGAGGTATTTCAAAGAAATGAAAAAAAGAACTGATTCAAACATTCCCTTTGAATCAGTTCTTTTTTGTTAAGCCTCTAAATTTTGTTTTTGCTGCAGTTCAAACTGCTTCTCACTTCTTCTGGCCATAAATAGATAACATAACACTGCTCCTACTTCACAAAGCGCAATAACAACCCCCATCGGTAATGCTGTATTACTTCCACCGATACCTACTAGCGGCGCAACAAGAGCTCCTGAAATGAACTGTAATAAGCCTAATAAAGCTGATGCTGTTCCTGCAGCTTGTTTCTGATTTCTCATCGCTAATGAAAACCCAGTTGTTGATACAACCCCGACACTTGATACGACAAGGAATAACGAACATAAAACACCGATTAAACCTATTCCTAGTACGATTGTCAGTAGTAAAGATAGGCCACCAACAGCTGCGATAATAATACCAGCAACAAATAATGTCTTCTCATTCACTTTCCCCGCTAAACGACCCGTTACCTGACTAGCAATAATAATACCGATGCCGTTAATCGCAAAGAATAAACTAAATTGCTGTGGTGATGCTCCGTATATGTTCTGCAACACAAATGGTGAGCCCGAAATGTATGCAAACATTGCCGCTGTTACTAATCCTTGTGACAATGCATATCCCATAAACAGACGGTCCTTTAACAATTTTCCGTACGTCGCCAAAGTCCCTGACAAACCACCCGTTTCTCTTTCTTCAGGAGGTAATGTTTCACGCAATACAAAAGTAGCTGAGATTAACATGAATACACTAATTGCTCCAAGAACGATGAAAACACCGCGCCACGTTGTAAACTGTAATAATTGCCCCCCAATAATCGGTGCCAAAATAGGTGCTGCTCCGTTTACTAACATAAGCAGTGAGAAAAACTTCGTCATTTCAGAACCTGAATACATATCACGTACCATCGCACGTGATATAACAATCCCGGCTGATCCTGAAGCTCCTTGTAGGAAGCGCAATAACACTAATGTCCAAATAGATGGCGCAACAGCACAAAGTAAAGAAGAAGCAACATAAATAATAAGAGCAATAATAAGAGGTTTGCGTCTTCCGTAAATATCACTAATTGAGCCAACAAATAATTGTCCTACTGACAGCCCAAGCAAACAAGCTGTTAATGTAAGCTGCGCGAGGGATGCACCTGTTTGCAAATCATCCGTTAACTTCGGTAATGAAGGCAAATACATATCAATAGATAATGGTCCAATCGCCGTAAGTGTTCCTAATACAAGAATCATCCATAACCTGTTTGCCTTTACAGGTTTATATATTTCGTGATTAACTTCATTCACTTTTTCAATTCACCCTTTCCTATACAAACTGAATCGTAACAATTATAGTTACATCATAAACATACGTCAAGTACAGCGCATTTTCCTCTTTCATAATGTAAAAAAAGCGATAGAAATTCTATCGCTTTACTTTTTCACATTGCTATTCGTAAATTTAGATACTGAGGACATCATCTCTCCCGTATCTAAATATGTAATTTGAATTGGGTCTCCTACTTCTGTAAACATAGCATATGGGAATTTCTTCACCGGTATCATAAATACCTTTTGTTCATTCTCTAAAAGTACGTACACGATTGTATTTTCACCTGATTTTTCTTTATATACACGTTGTACAATACCTTCTTTTTGCGCTTCTTTTCCTGTTGAGGTTGGTCTAAATGTATCACCATTACCGCTCATTACGTTTTTATAATTCTCAAGCGCTTCTTTCTGCGAAGAACCTGTCGCAAATATTTTTGCATTAGCAGCATATACAACTGTATGTGCACGTACTAGGCCTCCGTCATCAACAACCGGAATAATCCAAGCTGGTTTACCGTATACGTTATAAATGACAGGCATTGTCCCATGCCATTTCTCTCTCTTAAAGGAATTATCTACTACTTCTGTAGCTGCTGAACCATCCATAATCCCCTTTACTTCTTTTCCATTATAGTAATATAGCTTGCCTGTGCGTGCATCTACTAATGAATAGCCTAGGGCTGAATCTACTCCTTCTTTTGGAGAAGTAAAGTCTGTAAAATAATACAGTGTTCCATCTTTACCAAAGATCGGGGTCACGCCTTCTTTCGTTCCCCACTCAGTCGGAATTTTCATATCTGTTTGTGAGAATTTCGTATTCCAAAATCCGTGAATATATTTACCAAAGTACGTATTTAACGTAGATGCAGTCTCATGATTTAATACACCATCAACAAATTTAGGTGCCTTTCCTTTATCATATCTTTTCACTTCACCTGTTTGTGCATCTACTACGACAACACCTTCTACCTCAAATCCAGATCTTCCTGAAATAAATTCACCATACGTCATTGTATAATATGGTTTTCCTTTATCATCAACCTCAAATTTGGGTTTTCCTTTAAAGATTAAATTTGGTTCTGCTTGCCTTACCACACGCTCTAAATTATTACCAAAAAACATGCTTGGCACATATTTCATTTTATAACCGAGGTGCAGTTTCGCTTCCGCATCAGGATTCGTACCTGACATCGTTACATACCCTGGAATTGTCTCAGCTTTACGCGCTTTAAAAAATCCTGAAACTTCAATCGGCGCTACATATAAAGCTTCGCCGTTTACCATTTGTGGCGTTAATTCTCCTAGCTCAAAATAAGCTACTTTCGGAATATCACCAAATACTTTTTTCATCTTATTCTCCGCTGTCTTTGGCGGCACTGTAAACGGCTGGTCATTTTCAGTAAATGGCTCTGAAATATCTTTCTCTATCTTAACAACAGAATCATATTTCTTTTGCGAGATTACTATATCGTGCAAATAACCAAAGTAGCCGTAACTTGCGAGTAAAATAAACATTAGAAGTCCTTTTAATGTACCTTCTAATTTCCCTATTTGATCTTGTGAAAATAAAACAAGCCCAATTAAAATTGCTACTGCAACAGAATAATGAGTAAGAATCGAGTCTACCCGATCATCAATTAGCCAAAAGTATTCATAGATTGCAATACCTATCCAAAATAAAACAGGAATAACTAAAATAGATGATTTCTTACCCTTTACAACCTTCTTATCTCCCTTCTTATCCACTGCTCGAAGCTTACTACTACTTCTTGTCCATGGAATCAAAAACAAAGTAAGAATAGCTAAAACTACAAATTTCATCAAAGGCACTGTCCCCTTTTCTTTTGTATTCCCTTTTAGTATAACAAATAAAGGGTATTAAGGTGAAAATAGGAATAGTTATATTTTTTTACTACTTAATACAATCCCGCTCACTACATATAGAATAGATGCAATATAAAAAATTGTACCAATCGTAAAGAAATCTACTAAATATCCCGTGGCAATAACCGCTACTGCTCCGCCAATGGATGTCCACACATGGTATTTTCCAATCTCATAACCAGCCTTTTCCTGCGCAACCTTTCGTGCTAATGAAGTCTTCTCAGTATTACGCTGCACAGCACCTAAAACTCCCATTACAATTTGAAGAATATACACATGCCATACTTCCGTGGCAATCGGAAAGCAAAGCATTAAGATTGCCATGGACCAAGCGTATATGATTAATAATTTTTTATCACCTACTTGATCAGATACCTTTCCCACTAGTGGATATACAAGTGCTGATGTTAAAGCAAATAAGCCATACGCCCAGCCAAATTGCGAGAAGCTATTTCCAATGTTTCGAAGCAATAATATATAAAAAGGAAATACCATACTTCCTGCCATCATGATGATACTTTGCGAAGCCACAAATCTTCTATATGTCATTTCGTATACTCCCTATAAAATAAATTCACAAATCTCTCTTCTGAATCTACTTCCTTCTTTTTCTTGAGAAATTCTTCAATACGAGGATATGCCCTCTTTAACTGCTCTTTCGTTGGATAAGAATAGTACGGCAAATAGTAACTACCGTTATGCTTTAAAGTAACATCAATCATCTTCCGAATGACATCCTCTGTTTTCTTTATCTCACTCTCTGAGCGTCCCTGGTTAATCAAAAGAACCAGCGCAAACATATCATCTTTCGCATAGGACAAAACTGCATTTTCATTCTTTTCCACGTAACGAATCGTAATGTTGAGTAAATTAAACTCTTCTTCATTTAATACGTTACGTAAATCATCTATATACTCCGTGAAAGCATCTATAGGCACAAAGTATTCTTGTAACACTTCGGTCCTATTTGGATTTTCATATTCCATAAAAGCACTATCTGATCTCATAACATTATTACGCGTCTCATACTTTCCATCTGTACGTTCAAAATAACCTCTTTGTATATCCCAAAACGTATTCTTTCCCCAATCACTATAACGTGATAACCCAAGTAAAAATTTCGGTACCGCTATAATATTTTCTTCCTTTAATTCACTGTACTCTTCTCTCATATTTTGATTTTGTGCCAAAGTATAATCTGTCACATACATCTCTTTTAAAAATGAATTTGGAGCAACAGAAATACGCGCTAAGTGCATACGAACATTCTCATCTCTTTTCACTTTCTCTTTGAAATAAGATGCGTATTCTTTATAATCTATCATTCTCGTGTGCATTTCATATAATTCATCATCTGTTAACTTCAGCGTCACATCTAAAATAACTCCAAATAAACCGTAACCCCCAATGACATATGGAAATAACTCTGCATTTTCTTCTCTACTTACATTACGTACCGTGCCATCTGCCATTAACAATCTAAATGAATCTACTGTATCAATTAGTGCCTCATGACGAATATCACGCCCGTGTACATTTACACTTAATGAACCACCAACAGTAAAAATATTTTGAGACTGCATGACCTGTACCGCAAGGCCATATGGATTTATTTTCTTCTGAATATCATTCCACGTGACACCACTTTGAACTGTAATCCACTTCTTCTCTGGATCAAATTCTAATATTTTATTATATCCTTTCATATCGAGCATCGTGCCATTTGGATAATATGTCTGTCCTCCTTGGCTATGTTGCATGCCTGCAATGGAAATTTTCTCTCCTGAAACTTTTGCATCTCGCACTAATTTTATTAACGAGTGCTCTTCCGTAGCACTTTCAACACGTTTTATTTTTGTCGGAAGCAATTTACCTACATCACTCATAATAGGATGATCAATTTGTTTTTTATACATATGTACAGACGTTGCAAGCAAAACCGTATATGCGACAATGACCACTACTATCTTTCTTTTTTTCAAAGGACACTCTCCTTATTAGCAACAAAAAGAGATACCCGTTCTTTCAGGTACCTCTCTTGACAGTGATTACTTTGCTGCTGGCAATTGTATTGGATCAAATTTATCATACGATGTAAACTTCGCATCCGTAATAATGTGCGCTTTATCCTCACCATTGCTACTCATAACCATATCTATCTTTGCTGATTCATATTTAAAATCTTTTGTAATAATATATTCTCCATCTATTTCTTCTATCTTTGCATTTTGGCCTTGTAGCATTTGTTTCTGCTTTTCATCCATACTAGCTAACATACTCTCTGTCTCTTGCCCTTTTAATGCAAACTTCAGCTTATAATTATCTCCACTTTTCTCCATCTTCACTTTATTTAAAATTTCCGATGGAATCTCTAAATTATCTACCATTCCTTGAGTCGCATTCATTCCGTTAGCATTTAATTGTTCCTCTGGTACAGACATAACTTCACCCGTATTAGGATTTTTCAACTGACCAGCAATTTTGCCACCCACATCATAAACAACAACCTCTGTACCAGAAACATTCATTTCAGAACGAGAATTTTTTTTCTTCGGCTCTAATTGCATTTTGGCCTTTATTACATTCATCTCTGTTCCTTCAGCCTTTATTCCCACATCATATGTCATCGTTACATTTTCTTCGTTTTTAAAAGCTTCATTCGCTTTATTAAAAACATCCTTCGCTGTTAATTCCTTTTCTTTCTGCACAGCTTCTTTTTTCGGTTCATCAGTCTTTTTTGCTTTCTCATTACTACACCCTACTCCTAGACCGACTGCAAGTACTAAACTTGAAATTAAAATAATTTTTTTCATAACGTCCCCTCCTTCCCAAAAATAATATCATCTCTTTTCCTATGAAATCTATATAATTCGTAATATTCTTCTTTAAATTTATTTCCTATATAGCAACATGTTTGAGAAAAAGTTTAAATATGATGTAAATAATAACAACTCATTTCAGGAGGTCATTATGAAAGCTATTATTTGCACAAAGTATGGACCACCTAATGTTCTCCAACTTCAAAATATAGAAAAGCCTAAACCTAAAAAAAATGAAGTATTAGTTAAAATTCACGCAACAAGTGTATCGACTGGAGATTGTAGAATACGTGGCTTTAATAGCCCCCTCTTATTTTGGATTCCTATGCGGATCATATTAGGTTTCAGAAAACCGAGAAAACCTATACTTGGCGTAGAGTTATCCGGTGAAATCGAAGACATTGGAACAGATGTAACACAATTTAAAAAAGGAGATCAAGTTTTTGCATTAACAGAACTAAACCTTGGTGGTTATGCCGAATACACATGCGTGCATGAAAGTGGATTAATAGCATTAAAACCTACCAATGTGACATATGAAGAAGCTGCCGTTATTCCTTTTGGCGGAACTTCAGCATTGCACTTCCTTAGAAAAGGACAGATAAAAAAAGGGCAACGAGTACTTATATACGGCGCCTCTGGGTCAGTAGGGACAGCTGCCGTACAACTTGCGAAATACTTCGGGGCGACTGTCACAGCCATTTGTAGTAGTTCGAATTTCGATTTAGTAACAGCTTTAGGGGCAGACAACGTAATTGATTATATGAAAGAAGATTTTACTAAGCGGGGCGAGCACTATGATATTATATTTGATGCAGTTGGAAAATATAATAAGTCTCTTTGTACAGATGCATTAATGCCTAATGGAAAATATGTATCTGTGAACGGAATGATGGCAAAAGTCAGTAAAGAAGATATGAACCTACTAAAACAACTAGCTGAAACAGAAAAGCTAAAGCCTGTTATTGATAGAACTTACCGATTAGAAGAAATTGCTGAAGCTCATATATATGTAGAAAAAGGACATAAAAAGGGGAACGTTTCGATTACCTTAAAATAAAATATATTCTGAAAATATCATTGACAATTCTTTTTGTACGATTTACTATTAGTACCATATTCAAAACTACATACACATACTCTTATCAAGAGTGGCGGAGGGACTGGCCCGATGATGCCCGGCAACCGAGCTTATGACGTATAAGCTAAGGTGCTAATTCCTGCAAAACGAGTTTTCGTTTTGGAAGATAAGAGAGGAATCTATTTCGTCTATTCGGCACCTCTCTTATTTTTTGGGAGGTGCTTTTTATTTTGGAACGTATATGAAGGGGGATTTATAGATGAAAAAGGTATTATTAAGCATTGTAAGCGGAGCAGTATTATTATTAGGCGCATGTAGTGTGAGTTCAGATAAAGAGGTAAAAGAATTAGACGAGAAAAAGATTACTGTCGGTGTAACAGGTGGACCACATGAACAAATTTTTGAAAAGGTAAAAGAAGTTGCAGCAAAAGATGGCCTCGAAATTGATATAAAAGTATTTAATGATTATGTAGCGCCAAACGTATCATTAGATGAAAAAAGCCTTGATGTAAATAGCTACCAAACGAAATCGTATTTAGATGTATTTAAAGCTGAACGCAATATGAAATTAGCTGAAGTATTTTCAACAGTAACATTCCCTATGGGTGTATATTCTAAAGATATAAAAGATGTAAAAGACTTAAAAGAGGGCGATGCAATTGCTGTACCAAATGACCCAACGAATGAACTTCGAGCTTTAAAATTATTTGAAAAAGCAGGGGTTTTAAAAGTTGATCCAAAGGCTACAGAAAAAGCGACTGCAAAAGATGTAATTGAAAATCCAAAAAAATTAAAGATTGTCGAATTAGAGGCATCTCAATTACCAACGCAACTAAGTGAAGTGAAAGCAGCTGCAATTAACACAAACTTTGCATTAGGTGCAAAATTAAGTCCAGCGAAAGATTCTATTTTCCGCGAAGGAAAAGATTCACCCTATGTGAACTGGGTTGTTGTTCGTACTGAAAATAAAGATGATGCCGTTGTAAATAAATTAAAGAAAGCTTATCAATCTAAAGAAGTAAAAGAGTTTATCGAGAAAAAATTTGATGGTTCAGTTTTACCATCTTGGTAGGAGCTGACGATAATGATTGAATTAAAAAACATATCCAAAGTATTTACAACAAAAAAAGGGAATGTTGAGGCTCTTAAGTCTACTTCCCTTAAAGTAGAAAAAGGCGAGGTATTTGGAATCATTGGGTATAGTGGCGCTGGTAAAAGTACATTGATTCGATGTGTAAATTTATTAGAAAAACCAACGACAGGAAATATCATTGTAAACGAACAAGACTTAACAACGTTATCGACAAAAGAACTAGCAAAAGCGAGACAAAAAATCGGAATGATCTTTCAAGGATTCAATTTACTTAAAACTGTTACCGTTTATGAAAATATCGCATTACCGTTACGGCTTGCTGGCATTCCAAAAGCAGAAATTGAAAAAAGAGTAGAAAAGTATTTACGCATTGTCGATCTTTTTAATCGAAAAGATGCCTATCCGAGTGAACTTTCTGGTGGCCAGAAACAACGTGTTGCCATTGCACGTGCACTATCACATGAACCGGAAGTGTTATTAAGCGACGAAGCAACGAGTGCTTTAGATCCAGAAACAACTGATTCTATTCTTGACCTATTATTAAAGATTAATGAGGAAATCGGGATTACAATTTTATTAATTACACATGAAATGAATGTCATCCAACGTATATGCGACCGAGTTGCTGTTATGGAACATGGAGCAGTAATTGAAAGCGGGACTGTGAAGGAGATCTTCACAAACCCACAACATGTAACAACGAAGAAATTTGTAAATAGTGCATTTGCAGCAAAAATCCCAGCTGAAGTACAAAAAGAACTACAAAGAACCGGAGAAATCGTAACACTTTCATTTATAGGAAATTCTTCTGGTGAACCAGCGTTAGCTATCGCTACAAAACGTTTCCAAGTGTATCCAAATATTTTATCCGGTAATATTACACAGTTAAAACATGAGGCATACGGGAAACTTGTCATTCATATGCAAGGGGAACAAAATGAAATCAACCACGCTTTATCATTTTTACAAGAGCAAGGAATCATCGTAGAAGGGGGTAGAACAGATTATGGGAAACAAGTCCTTTTTGGATGAATGGGGTAAAGTCATATGGGAAGCAACCATTCAAACATTTCAAATGACATCTATTTCACTATTCATCTCTATCCTTATTGCACTACCACTTGGTGTCACACTTGTTTTAACAAGACCTGGTGGGCAGCACGAAAATAAAATCATTTACCCAATTCTTAATACAATTATTAATATCATTCGCTCTCTTCCATTTATCATTCTATTATTCTTCATTTTACCTTTTACAAAGTTTCTAATGGGAACCTCCATTGGTGTACAAGGCGTAATCGTACCGCTTGTCGTATTCACGGCCCCTTATATTGCACGATTAATGGAAACTGCTTTATTAGAAGTAGATCGCGGCGTTATTGAAGCCTATCAAGCAATGGGCGTTTCTACTATAAAAATTATTTGGCACGTTATGGTGAAAGAAGCTCGTCCCTCCCTTGTACTTGGATTAACAATTGCAACGATTGGCTTAATCGGCGCAACAGCAATGGCTGGTCTTGTAGGCGCTGGTGGGCTAGGGGACTTAGCATATCGCTTCGGACATTTACGCTATGAACCTGAAGTAATGTATGCAACTGTCTTTATTTTAATTATCCTCGTTCAAGGATTACAGTCTTTAGGGAATGGTATTGCACGAAGGTTGAAGAAAGATTAAAAAAAGAAGGTATCTCACCAAGGTGAGATACCTTCTTTTTTATCTTTTAAATCCACCTTCTGAATGAATAACTTGCCCAGTAATCCACTCAGCTTCTTCACTTACTAGAAATTTAATGAGTCTAGCTGCATCCTTTGGCTCACCAATTCTGCCAAAAGGAAACATCGGCTTTAACCCTTGTTTTATCTCTTCAGTCATCCATCCTGTATCAGTTGGTCCTGGATTAATTGCATTCACTGTTATTCCTAAATGAGCTACCTCTGCTGACAACGTACTAGTAAGAGCATCAATAGCTCCCTTCGTTGTTGCATACGCTAGTTCTCCTACCATAGGACCTTGAAATTGCCCCGAAGTCATATTCACAATTCTACCACCAGATTTTTTATCAAATCCACGGGCAAATTGACTACTGAGCAATGTAGTCGCACGAATATTCACCATATAATGCTTATCTAATTCTTCAGCAGTCAACGTAGAGAAATCATTATTCGTAGAATATGCTGCATTATTAATTAATATATGAGGGTACCCTAATTGTTCAGTAACTTTATTTATAAGCTCTTTCGGTGCATCATTCCGAGTTAAATCTAACTCCATGCTTGATACTCTAACACCGTTTTGTAATAGCTCTTCTTCTAATTGTATTTGTTCATTTTTCTCAACGCCCCATGGCATCTCTTTATCATAATCCGTCCAATACGTAAAAAATATATCGTATCCTGATTCAGCCAATTCTTTGCAAATTGCTGCGCCTATACCGTCTAGACGACTTACCCCTGTAATAACTGCTACTTTATTTTTTAATTGGTTCATCATATACTCCTCCAAGTTTAAAGGACGCATATTTTATATAAGAGATATAAACTTTCCCACAAAAAAGACAGATACATAAAATAGGCACCTATCCTTATAAAAGGGATGTACAAGCCAAATATGCATTCCTTGAATGATTTACAGATAACTAAATAAACCCTCGCTTATGAGAGAAAAATTCATCTATCTAGTTTCTAATCATTACAAGTTCATCCACATATTGAGTCTTTGTCTCCTTTACATATATCTCCAAATTTTATTTTAGCACTAAAGATTTAATATTTCAAAAAATAAAAGAACCACTCCTATTTATAAAGTACCGTGTACTATAAACCATAGTGAATAACTAATTTAAATTTAAGTGTATACATTTATCATTACCTATTCGTTGTATAAGTGTAGGGAGGAAAAGTGATGGGAAAAGAAAATATATTTACCTCCTATCTTATCAATCTAGGGGAGGAAGTGTTCAAACTACTACTAGCGAAAGGGGCTATAAAAGAAGATGCAGAAGACATCATCCAAAATACCTTCTATAAAGTATACACATTGCTAGATAATCTAACCGAGAGTAACATACGTCCATGGTTTTTCAGAGTCGCATTAAATGAATACATTGATTTAAAACGCAAAAAAGAACAGCAAAACATCTGCTTAACTGAAGAAATCTATTCAAAACTTCAATATACAGACCGAGAATTGGATACAGTTTTAAATAAAGATGAGATTTTCTATTTATTAAAAGATATAAAATTAGAATATAAAGAAGCCTTCTTTTTAAAATATTATTACAATTTTACATACGAAGAAATCGCTCTAATACTAGATATTCAAGTAAACAGCGTCAAACAAAAATTACATCGTGCACGTAAGACAATTCATTCTAAAGTAGGAGGAAAAAATTAATGGATACTTCTTTAAAAGATGCTTTAAAAAAGGCTAAAAGGAAACAGTTGCTTAAAATCATCATTACCTCTATTATCGTTGTCATGATGCTTATCCCTATCATTTATAAAGTTGGCAATTACTTCGCAGCGAAAAGCTCTACGAAACTTCACGAACATCTCTTTTTACATAACGCAATTGCAGAACCGAATGTACAAATTGATTCTCAAGTAACAAGTAATTCATCTATGTTTGGCGGCAATATTATATCAAACCGTTCCAAAAACATTAACGGTTATGTAGTCCCATGGAACACATTAACAAGTTCTTATGGTTGGTTCCTGACTCATATTGACTTCAATGAGTTAACACCTGGCTTTTATTGGTCAGATACAAATTTCTATGAGTATGATAAACAAACAAAGAATAAATTTGCGACATTTTATAATCCGGCTATTAAAGATTATCACGATGGTGTGCAAAATGAATTAGGTGAAGTTTCACAAATGAACAACTATGTTGCCGAAGTTGCCATCTCTTTCAATCAACCCTATACATTAAAAGAGGTTCAAACAAAAATACCAGATAACTTAAATATCGTATGGCTATATATGACCTCACCAATCAGAGATGAAAGTAAAGGACCTGCTGGTATGCCTGTTTACGGATTCAATCCAGACAAGTCTCCTAAAGAAGCGTACAAAGAGTTCATTGATTCACTTAATCAATACGATGACGATGGACATGACGAAGATATACAGAAGTTTTTAAAAGCAAACAAAAACAAACCATTTGATCAAGTGAAAATTTTAGGTGTTATGCTAACAGGAAAAACGGAAAACTTTAAAGCATTAGAAAACCAAGATTTTATTCGCGGTGCTTCTGTAGGGGTGACTGCGCAAGTTGTTCCTTATATAAAGCCAGAGAAATAATACGTAATGCCCAGATACACTAAAAAAACTACATGAATCTGTTTACTATGGGAGCTCTCTACTAAAATAGATAGCTCCCATAACACATTTATTCTTCACCTTCCAAAAATAAATTTCAAAATGCTTTATGTACAATTTTACAAATAAAAAATCATAAACTTGTTCACATTATATCCATTGTGAATTTATTCACAATGGATATATAATAAACATGTAAATACAATATTGGAGGGATTTCAATGGTTATCAATTTTTTAAGAACTGATAAACGTGCTACTTTCATATTATTACTTTTACGGCTTTACATAGGGTATACATGGTTCGCTGCTGGGATAGGCAAAGTCTTCGGACAATCTTTTGACGCAAGTGGCTTTCTAAAGGGTGCTATTGCTCAAGCATCAGGTGACCACCCTGCAGTACAAAGTTGGTGGGCAGATTTTCTTCAACATTTTGTCCTTCCAAACGCAGACCTATTTAGCTTTTTAGTTCAATGGGGAGAAATTTTAGTAGGTCTAGGTTTAATTTTAGGCGGATTAACAAAAACAGCTGCATTTTTCGGAATCATAATGAATCTTTCATTTTTATTAAGTGGAACTGTTAGTGTAAACCCAAACCTGCTTATTTGGACTATGTTCATTTTAGTTGCAGGGCAGAACGCTGGACGTATTGGATTAGATGGCTATGTTTTCCCTAAACTTTTCCGTAAAAACAACCACGGAACATATAAATTAAGTAAAACTGCGTAGTAACAGTTTACTTTTAAAATATAAATAAGAAAAAGAGCCTGAATATAGGCTCTTTTTCTTATTTATCCTAATTTAAACTTTTAACGAGCCACGAAAACCTCTGGCAGCATAGTAAGAGTCTGCTCCATTGTGGTACACGAAAACATGGCCAAAGCGATAATCACAAAATAGAGCACCACCAAGCTCTCTAATATCTGAAGGTGTTTGTACCCAACTCGATGATTTCATATCAAAATCTCCAAGTTTTTGTAACTCTCGATATTGTTCTTCCGTTAATAACTCAATACCCATAGCGGCCGCCACATCAATAGCGTTATTTTCTGGTTTATGTTTTTTTCTTGATTCTAACGCTTCAAGATCATAACAAAGACTTCTGCGGCCTTTAGGACTCTCCTTTGAACAATCATAGAAAGTATATTCGTCCTTTTCTTCATCATAACCAACAACATCCGGTTCACCACCAGTTACTTCCATTTCGTTAAGTGACCACATTTTTTCATTATTAGTAGTCAGCTTCGCTTCAACTTTAGCCCATTCAAGACCTTCATGGCGGTTCATGTTTTTCTCAAAACGAGCTTGCAATACTTTCAATAACTCTTCACGTTTTTCTACTAGTAAGTCATTTTTATTTCCTGTCATATTAGTCCTCCCTGATGTATGTACTGATAGTAGTTTAAGTATATATTTTATAATAAATCATCTCAATATGAAGACCGTTTCAACCTTATGTCTTGTACAAACATCCCTTACAAAGTCCTAAAACCCTCCATACTCTCTCCAAGAATATAGTGTGAAAACCACATCAAGTTCTGCTTCATAATAGCCACATGAACTCCTGGTTGGTCAGAACTATATGCCATTCCTTTAAATATAATTAATTCTGTATCAACTTCCATATCCATTAATCCTTGATATAGATCATATGCATTTGTAATTGGAATTCTTGCATCCTTTTCCCCATGTTGAATTAAGGTAGGCGTACAAGCTGATTTAATATACGTCATAGGTGATGTCTTCGTATATATCTCTGGATCATTCCATGGAGTATTTCCTAAATACATTCTAATAAAGTAAGGTATATCTGTATTTACATAATGGGTACTCCAGTTAGTTATTCCACCGCCAACTGAAATAGCTTTAAACCGACTACTAAACGTAGAACAGAAAGCTGATACATATCCACCGTTGCTCCATCCCATAACTCCTACTCTATCCTTGTCTACCATCCCTTTTTCTACTAGTTCATCCACTCCAGATATAACATCATCGTAGTCAGCAATCCCCTGTTTTCTATAGTTAGCTTTTAAAAATTCATTACCATAACCTGAACTTCCTCTGTAATTTGGTTCTAAAACGATAAAGCCTTTTTCAACAAACTGTTCAATCGGATATTTCTCATTGAAGCAATCTGAAAATATCGGAAAAGATGCCCAAGCCGGACCGCCGTGAATTACTACTAATAAAGGATATTTTTTATTAGTGTCCAACTCTACTGGCGTTGATAAAACACCTTCTATTTCAAGACCATCGCTACTTTTCCATGAGATGATTTCCCTGTTACTTCTAAGTTTCCCTTTGAAAAAGCTATTTTCATCCGTTATTTTTTTATCGTCTAAATAGATTTCAAAGGTTTCATTTGTTATAGCCTTATTGTAGGATATATGTTTGCCATCCTTTGTTATAGAAGCATCCATTATAAAGCCATTTACTTTTTCGCTTAATATTTCCACAGTGCCATCTTCGGCTAGCAATCCAATAAGATAATTCGTTTTATTCTGCCACCTAATTAAAACCCCTTTAGCTGTCCACTGTAATGGCATAACCGTACTATCAAAATCTGTTAAAGGTTGAATTAGCTCTCCGGTATTTATATCATATATCTCTAACGTACTATCTTGTATATGGTTTCTATAGTAACCCTTCTCTCTTATGCTTGCTGTGTAACATATTTCACTGCCGTCAGGAGAAAAGCAAACACTCCCTCCCAACAACTTATCCACATTCAGCTTTTGTAGCTCTCCAGCTTTAATATGGAGTATGTATAGATCTCCATTTATATAATCTGCCATATTTGAGCTTGGTGTCGCCATAAATACAACCTTTTTACCATCATTTGAAATATCAAATTCATGGATATGAAAATCCTTACCATCCGTTAATTGATAAACAACTCTGTTCTCGTGTTCATCTGTATCACTTTGTATCACCTTCTCTATTTCAATGTAATATAAACAATTATTCTGGTGTTCCTTACCTATATGTTGAAAATCTCCATATAGATCCTTACGTTTCTTTATCTCCTCACATTCTTTTGACTGCGTAACATAATAAAGACCCTTGCCAGTAGGACCCCATTTGAATGTACTGACTCCTTCTTTCTCATCGGTAATTTGAAACTCTCTATAACCATCTAGTGACTTAACAAATATCTGATTTTTCCCATCACCAACTGGACTAAGATATGCGATACACCTAGCATCTGGAGACCATAATGGGTGTGTACTATCTATATCACCATTTGATAATGGGTAACTCTGCTTCTTATCTTTTTCATATATCCATACATGATTCCTATATGTATTGTCTTTCCAATCAGCCGTCTTCTTAACAAATGCTACATTTTTACCATCATCACTTATGTTTGTACTTGATACGGTTGGTAATGAAATAATCTCTTCTATACTTAAATATGTTTTTTCATTCACTTTCATCAATATACCCCCTTGAAATGTCCATAAATCTCTCGTCTCTTTTTATCGTAATAAAGGAAATTGTTCACGAATACTTAAAATGATAACGGAAAATTCAGATAAATAAAAGTGAAGTCGATAAAGTAAAACTTTAATTTATGGAGTTCTATCCACTTACCAATTCTAGATGTTCTTTTCCGACACAAAAACACCCCTTTTTGATACAAATTTGTAAATTTATTTTAAAGCTATAACTATATGTTGGTTTAGAATAAAATTTGATAAAAATGAAGTCACAAATCTTTATTTAACAACAAAAAAATTCATTTTGAAAAAACGATTGATCAAAATAGAATCACTCTTTTTAACTAAGTATGAGATTTTTATAAAAAAATTTTAATCAAAACTCACTTAGAATCTTTACTTGAAGGAATAAAGCTTCGCATCTTTTTTGTGAACATCGTTAAACTAAGATAAATTTTGACCGTATCTGTAATTAATTGTAAAATATTATACGTAGAAAGGTATTATAAAATAAATATAGAAGGGGTATGTTTTTTAGTTTTAAAGGGGCTAAAGCACATCTATTTTATGTTTTTAAAGGGAGAATTGAAAAATCATATGAAGAATTTCAAAAAGAGTACAGGTAAAATTTTACTAGCATCTGGATTAGTAGTTTCTATGTCAGCTTGTAGTGTAACAAATTTATTTGGAGAAAAAGAAAAAACAAATGCTGAATCTGGTAAACAAGAAAGTAAAGAAACTAAGACAGAAGGTAAATCATCTGAAACAAAGGAAAAATCAACTAACTCAAAAGAAGAAAGTAAAGATGTTAAGATGATTATGGTTTTACCTGAGGATTACCCACAACTTATGGTAGACATTGAAGAAGACTTATTAAGACGTCTAGATTACTATGATGCTTCTGTGAGGGATAATAAAAAGGGAAGTAAGTCAAATGAAGAGGTACGAGATAGTATTAAAGACTTAGATAAAGTATTTAATAAAATAGAGCGTATAGATGCACCAGGAAAATACAAGGAAGATCATAAGGAAATTGTAAAAGCTGTTCAAAAGTTAAAAGAATCTTTCAAAGAAGTATCCAAGTTATTTGATTACTCTAAAACACTTAAAGATACGGATGATGCAATCATAGATAAAGCAAACAATAAATTAGATGAAGCAAAACGCATTTGGAAACCTGTATTTGATAAGTTAAAAGCGGAAGCTAAGGGTGGTTCAACAACTACTTCTACAACAAGTGGTACTAGTTCTTCTAACTCACCGAGTTTATCTAGTGGTAATACAGTTAAAACATACAGTACCCAAGATAAAACTGGTATATTCAAAGGAAAAATTGATACACCAGACGAGGATTCCGCTAAGCTTAAGAATGTACAGAACAACTATAAAGACGGTACAGAGCTTGTAGGTAATTGGGGTATTGATTACGGAGACGGAGTCAAAACTACGTTAGTCCTAAAAGCAGATAAGACATTTGAAACATATGCAAATGGTTCTTATCCAAATAAAGATAATTACTTAACAGGAACATACCAAGCAGACGTTTCTTCCCATCAGTTAACGCTAATGGTGGAAAAAGGAACTCAAAATGGTCAAGAAGTGAAATTGGAAAGACCTATTTATTCATCATATGAGGTTAAAAATTTAGATGGTAAAGCGTTACAGATTTTCCACATAGACGAACAAGTAACAATTTGTTATGTAAAACAATAAATAACTAAAAAAACTCTGTAAAATGATTTTTACAGAGTTTTTTCTTAGTTTTAATTTATTTCAAACGTATAACTATATTTATTAACCTACCAATCTCCTACTCAACAGTAACAGACTTAGCTAAGTTACGTGGCTTATCAACGTCACACTCGCGGTGAAGCGCTGCGTAGTATGAGATAAGTTGTAATGGAATAACTGCTACTAGCGGTGCTAGCGCTTCGTGTACAGCTGGTAATACGAAGCTGTCACCTTCCATTTCTAAGCCTTTCATTGAGATGATACATGGGTTAGCCCCGCGTGCTACTACTTCTTTCACGTTACCACGAATTCCAAGGTTTACGTGCTCTTGTGTAGCAAGTGCGATAACTGGTGTACCATTTTCAATTAAAGCGATTGTACCGTGTTTTAACTCTCCTCCAGCGAATCCTTCTGCTTGGATGTAAGAGATTTCTTTTAGTTTTAACGCACCTTCTAATCCTACGTAGAAGTCTACGCTACGGCCGATGAAGAAACAGTTACGCGTTGTTGCTAAAAATTGTTTTGCTAATGCGTCCATTTCTTCTTTTTGATCACAAAGTTCTATCATTGCATTTGCTACAAGTCCTAGTTCGTGTGTTAAATCGAAATCAAGAACTTCACCTTTTGCTTTAGCAATATCAGCCGCTAAAATTGAAAGTACTGCAAGCTGTGCTGTGTAAGCTTTCGTTGATGCAACTGCAATTTCTGGTCCAGCGTATAACGGAAGTGTATAATCAGCTTCACGAGAAAGCGTAGAACCAGGCACGTTTGTAATTGTTAATGCTTTATGGCCCATTTCATTTGTTTGCACAAGTACTGCACGGCTATCAGCTGTTTCACCACTTTGTGAAATGTAAATGAAGAATGGTCTTTCTGTTAATAATGGCATGTTGTAAGAGAATTCACTTGCCACGTGTACTTCAACTGGCATTTTTGCAAACTTCTCGATAAATTGTTTTCCAACAAGACCTGCATGATAACTCGTTCCACATGCAATGATGTAAATACGATCGCTATCTAAGATCGCATTGCGGATGTTTTGATTTAATTCAATTTCGCCATTTTCATCTTGATACTTTTGAATTATATTACGGATTACAAGTGGTTGCTCATCGATTTCTTTAAGCATGAAATGAGGATATGTTCCCTTTTCAATATCACTTGCGTCTAATTCCGCTGTAAACGGTGCACGTTCAATCGTTTCACCTTGTAAGTTTTTAATTGTAATACTTTCTTTCGTTACGATTACGATTTCTTTATCCATTAACTCAATAAATTGATCTGTAACTTGTAACATCGCCATAGCGTCGCTTGCCACAACATTAAAGTTGTCACCAACACCTACTAATAGCGGGCTTTTGTTTTTAGCAACATAAATCATGTTTGGATTTTCAGCATCAAGTAATCCGATTGCATAAGAGCCATGTAAAAGAGATAGCGTATTACGGAACGCTTCTTCTACACTTAATCCTGTGCTCACTTGTTGTTCCATAAGCTGTACGATAACCTCTGTATCTGTTTCACTTACGAACGTTACATCTTGTAAATATTCCTTTTTCACTAATTCATAGTTTTCAATTACACCGTTATGAACTAATGTAAAGCGTTTTGATGTACTTTGATGCGGATGCGCGTTTACTTTACTTGGAACACCGTGTGTAGCCCAGCGTGTGTGTCCGATACCCACGCTTGCTGCTACGTTCTCATCTACGATTTCACGAAGTTTTGCGATACGGCCTTTTTCTTTGTATACAACAACACCGTTCTCTGCTTGTACTGCAATACCTGCTGAATCATATCCACGATATTCTAGCTTTTCTAAACCTTTTAATAAAATTTCCTTTGCATCTTGCTCTCCAATAAATCCTACGATTCCACACATGTTTAGTCGCCGTTACAAATGCTTACACTGCTCTGCGAACATGTAACGACATAGTCCGATACCATTTTTATTTATACTAAAAAACGGATTACATATTGCTAGCCCTGTAAGCTTGTAACGGCTTTCACCTTCCTCTCGATTGGGTTTAAGTCCGTATATACTTATACAGCTAGTTTTCATCCGTTCCTCTTCTCTCATCACACTTTCACCTTTGTCCACTAAGTCACCTTAATGATTTAAGTAAAAGCTTGCGGTTGTGATGAACAACCGGGAGTCATCCGCCGAAATCTCGATAAACCCCACCTCGTCAACTACACTATTTGTAGTTCTGGCGCTTTTATAATTTACAATATTTCCTTTGAGAAAAAGAACAAGACCATCTTATAACAAACATGGATAAACCGTCAATGAAATTTTTTTCATCGTCTATAAAACATATGAAAAAGGAGCACTTTTTGTGCTCCTTTTTCATATAAATTCAGCTAATTATTCAGCGCCAACTTCAGCTTTCACAACTTCTACAATGCGATGTACATATGCATCACAAACTTCTTGTGTTGGTGCTTCTGCCATTACACGAATAAGTGGCTCTGTTCCAGATGGACGAACAAGAATACGGCCATCACCGTTCATTTCTTCCTCTACAACACGAATAATTTCTTTAATTTTTTCATTTTCTAATGCTAATTTTTTATCTGTTACACGAACGTTTACTAACAATTGTGGGAATTTCGTCATTTCTCCTGCAAGCTCAGATAATGGCTTTTTCGTCATTTTCATGATGTTTACAAGTTGAAGTGCACTTAACATTCCATCACCAGTTGTAATGTAATCAAGTAAGATAATATGGCCTGATTGTTCTCCACCTAGGTTGTAACCTCCACGCTTCATTTCTTCCATTACGTAGCGGTCACCAACTGCTGTTTTATCACTTGTAATATTATTTGCTTCAAGTGCCTTGTAGAAACCTAAGTTACTCATAACAGTTGAAACAACTGTATTATGTTTTAATTGACCAGTTTCTTTCATATATTTCGCACAAATGAACATAATTTGATCACCGTCAACGATGTTTCCTTTTTCGTCTACAGCAATTAAACGGTCGCCATCACCATCAAAAGCAAGTCCGATATCCGCACCTTTTTCTTTTACCAATTCAGCTAAGCCTTCTGGATGTGTAGATCCTACACCCTCATTAATATTCATACCGTTTGGAGAAGTTCCCATTGTTGAAATATCAGCTTCTAGGTCTGCAAATAAGTATGGAGCTAGAGAAGAAGTTGCACCATGTGCACAATCTAAAGCGATATGTAGGCCAGAGAAATCTTCTTCAACAGTTTGTTTAATGTACTGTAAATATTTTTGTCCACCTTCAAAGTAATCGCTCACTTGTCCAAGATTAGTACCTGTCGGACGTGGTAGTTCATCAACTTCTTTGTCTAATAAAGCTTCAATCTCAGCTTCTTGCTCATCTGTTAATTTAAAGCCGTCTGAACCAAAGAATTTAATACCGTTATCTTGTACTGGATTATGAGATGCAGAAATCATAACACCCGCTTGTGCATCTAGTGCTTTTGTTAAATAAGCAACGCCCGGTGTAGAAATAACGCCAAGGCGCATTACTTCTGCTCCAGTTGATAATAGACCTGCTACTAAAGCTCCTTCTAACATATGACCAGATACACGTGTATCACGACCGATAATTACTTTTGGACGATCTGTATCTTTTGTTAATACATAACCACCAAAACGTCCAATTTTGAAAGCTAATTCAGGTGTTAACTCCTTATTTGCAACTCCGCGTACTCCATCTGTACCAAAATATTTACCCATTATGATTCGCTCCTTTTTCTTGCTCTTTTTGATTATCTACTGTTGGTTCTTGACTCGTTTCTTTATCTTTATCTTGATTTTGATTTTGGTTTTGATTCTTTTCCTGTTCTTTTTCTGAATCAGGTTCAGGATTTTTTGGTTTCTCATTTTGATTTTCTTGATCCGTATTTGAATCCGGTTGTTGACCGTTACCCTGTACTTCTTTATCTGGTTTTTCTTTCTTCACAATAGTAACTTTAGCACTTTTTTGTTTTGGCTCTATTGAAATATTACCAGGACCGCTCACTTGAATGGAAATATCTTTCGTCCCTGAGGATACATTTTGCAGATTAATTACCGCTGTTATTTGAGCAGCTGTTATTTTATCTACTATACTTGCTTCTCCTGAAATATCAACACTTATCTTTCCATCTTGCGGCGAAAGTAGCTGAGCAGTAACATCTTTAGACAGTCCATTTTTCTGGATTGGGATACCATCAATCGTTTTTGTTTTCGTTTGTTTTGTTTTTTGCACTCCCACCGAAACCTTCACTTGATTCGGTTTTGCACTTGTTACACCCTTGGGTAATAAAACAGAGGCATCGAATGTTGTAGACTCTGTCAATTGACTAAGATCTACTTCGACCCCCTCTAGCGATTGTATATTATCCAAAATATCTTTTGGACCAGCTATCGTTACTTCTCTCGGTTCAACACTGATATTTGTAACCGCCAATCCTTCTGCTAAACTCCCCTTCTTCGTATACGTTACAGGAACAGTTTTTTCAGTATTATTGGCTGTAGTTTGCGTTGCCACATTCAACGTTACACTAATCTTAGATGGACTTGTTCTTACATTTAAACGTTTTCCTTCTTTATTGTATAATGTAACTTCGGGCGTTTTTGTAACAGTTTTATTAACACCTTTTAAATCAACATACGCTTTGGCAGATGAAATGCTTTCAATTTCTTCTTTCGTCCCAACTACCTCAACAGTATCCGGTTTAAGGCTTGATTTTTCTAGAGTAGCCCCCGCTGGCATCTGATCCTCATTTGATAATTTCAGATCTACATGAACATATTTTCTCGCCTTTTCATGAAGAGTAACTTTAATTGTTGATGGCTGAACTGTTCCTTTCACATCATCTGGAAGCCCGTTCGTTTTTAAAGAAATCTCATAAGTTCCTTTTGGACTATCTCGCAAATCAACCGGTATGTCAAATTGTTTTTTTGCTTTTGCTGTAGCAACTGATGCTTTTGGGCCTTCTAATTTTACTTTAACGCCCTCTGCCGGAATACCACTTACAATATATTTCTCCTCATCATACTTAAGATTAATAGCATAATTAGTTAATGTTTCTTTCGTATCATTTGCAAAAGGTAATATACCTGATGTCGTATTTTTTTCAGTTAACGTCGCTGACATAAAAAGCATACACGCCAATAGTAATGAGATCCCTTTTAAAAACCAATGATTCTCCATTAACTTATCCATGACGCTTTCTCCTCCAATTCCATAAAGACGAAGAAGTCGTTTTTTCGTTTCCACTAAATTCAGCTAATAACATATCTTTCAGCTGTTCTGTCTTCAAATCACGATGCAACTTACCATTTTTCGTTAAAGAAATTTGACCAGTTTCTTCAGACACAACTACTGTAATACTATCAGTAACTTCACTAACTCCCATTGCAGCACGATGTCTAGTTCCTAATTCTTTAGAAATAAACGGACTTTCTGATAATGGAAGATAGCATGCTGCTGCTTTAATTGTACTTCCTTGCATAATTACCGCTCCGTCATGAAGAGGTGTATTTGGAATAAAAATATTAATAAGTAATTCCGATGATACGTTTGCATTAAGCGGAATACCCGTTTCCACATAATCACCCATACCGGTCTCTTTTGACAAAGTAATTAATGCACCAATTCTACGTTTCCCCATATATTCGGTTGCTTTTGCTATCGCTGTTGCAACCATTTCAGGTTCATCATCCTCATGCGTTCCAACACGCGAAAATAAACTCCCGCGCCCTAGCTGCTCAAGTGCTCTTCGCAATTCTGGCTGAAAGATGATAATAACGGCTAAAAATCCCCACGTTAATACTTGTTCAGTTAGCCAAGATAGCGTACGCAATTCAAGGAAAATACTGATCATCTTAACGACGATAATAACTGTAATCCCTTTTAAAAGTTGAACAGCTTTCGTCCCTCGGATTATAAGAATTAGCTTATATATAATAAACCATACAATGGCAATATCTAATGCCGTACTAAGATATTTCAAAATGGTCGTATCTTCAAAAGGCATGCTATCCCTTCCTCCTACTTACGAGCAATTCTATCCATATATTGAAATATTGTTTTATGCTCTATCTGTATGTATTTCCAACAACTAGTTAATTATACCATACATGAAACAAACGACAATTACAAACAACCCCCTTTAGCTCAAATTGGTAAGATGTCAAACATTTTTATTGTACAGTATAATATAAATCATTATTATACGCTTATTTTCAAATAAAAAAAGCAACTTCTCAGTTGCTTTTCTTACATTTATTTTAGTTTTTCACCGAATAAAGAACCCATTAAAGCAACTGCTGTTGTTGCCGTTCTATTTCTCTCATCTAAAATCGTATTTACCTCAACAAATTCAGCAGATGTGATAATATCAGCTTCTGCTAACATTTCCATCGCCAAATGACTTTCACGATAAGATAGACCGCCAATTACAGGCGTTCCAACACCTGGTGCATCATGAGGATCAAGACCATCTAAATCTAATGATAAGTGTACACCATCGGTATGAGATAAATATGCGATTGTTTCTTCCATCACAGCCGTCATCCCCATACGATCAATTTCATGCATTGAGAACACTTTAATACCTTCATTGCGAATGAAATCTTTTTCTCCTTCATCCAATGCACGCGCACCGATAATTACGACATTCTCTTTTTTCACCTTTGGATATGCTCCGTATAAATCTACAAGTGAAGAATGTCCATAACCTAAACTTGCTGCAAGTGACATACCATGAATATTTCCAGATGGTGAAGTTTCCTCTGTATTTAAATCACCGTGTGCATCATACCAAATAACGCCTAAGTTTTTATAATGTTTTGCTACACCAGCTAATGTACCGATAGCAATACTATGGTCACCACCTAATACAAGTGGAAAACGACCTTCTTCTATAATATGATCCACCTTACTTGCTAATTCATTACATACAGTTGCAACTTGTGTAAGGTTTCTTAATTTTGTATTTTCATCTATCTCTTTTTCTCTCTCTATACATATATCTCCCATATCTTTAACGTCATATCCAATTTCTTCAATTCTTTCAATTACCCCTGCATAACGGATCGCGCTCGGTCCCATATCAACTCCACGACGCATCTGTCCTAAATCCATTGGAACTCCAATAACTGAGATTTCTTTTTTCATAGATAGTATCCCCCTTTTATGCCTTCACTAAATATTTTAAATCTTTTATATAGTCTGACTCAACTCGACATTTTTCTGTATGGATATACAATTTATTCACTTATATTCACGTTGAAAACCAAATTTTAAGACTATTCTATGTATAAAGTTAACTTAATGAAACAATCGCAATCACTATTATTAAATAATAATAATAATAAAACACTCCTATATTTAGAAGTGTTTTTCTGATGCTATTTTCCATACTGTTGCAATATTCTTCGTTGTCATTTCAATATTTTCTTCTGCTACTTTATATGCTTCTTCTAGTGTCATCGGTCTCGTTGTGATACTAAATACCGCATCTATTCCTTTCTCGTACACAGCTGAATAATCAGATGATACAGACCCTCCAATAGCAATTACAGGCACAGAAAAACGTTTTGCACGCCCCGCAACACCCACAGGAGCCTTTCCATATGCAGTTTGTTTATCTATTCTACCTTCACCAGTTATAATAAGATGTGCATCTTCTATATGTTTATCGAAATTTGTATAATCTAATACAATTTCAATGCCCCTACGCAAGTCTCCCTTTAACACTGAAATAACAGCCGCTCCCATTCCTCCCGCTGCCCCTGCACCAGGTATTTCAGATACATCAAAAGATACATATCGTTTAAGCATATTCGCATAATGTTGTAAATTCTCATCTAGCTCTTTCATCATCTCTATATTTGCACCCTTTTGTCTCCCAAATACGAAAGATGCTCCCTGCATTCCGACTAATGGATTATCCACATCACATGCCGCTTCTATCTTTACCCCCTTTAAGCGTGGGTCCATTCGTGAAAAATCAATAGTAACAATCGAGTGTAATGTGCCTCCAGATGGATCTATTACTTCACCCTTACCATTTATAAACCTTACTCCTAAAGCCGCTAACATACCTGCCCCGCCATCATTTGTAGCACTTCCTCCAAGTCCTAAAATTATGTACTCCACTCCTTGATCTAGCGCATGTAATATAAGTTCTCCTGTTCCTTTTGTCGTTGTAATAAGTGGGTTGCGCTTTTCAACTGGAACGTGCTGTAATCCTGATGCTGCTGCCATTTCAATAAACGCTGTCTTTTTATCTTTAGAAATGCCATAAAAAGCTTGTATACCTTCTCTAAGCGGTCCTGTCACACTAATTGATATAATTCTCCCCCCTGTAGCATCAACAAGTGATTCAACCGTCCCTTCTCCTCCATCTCCAATTGGTATTTTCACATACTCTGCATTAGGAAAAATTGCTCTAAAACCTCTTTCAATAGCTCCACATACTTCTATAGCTTTTAGGCTTTCTTTATATGAATCAGATGCAATAACAACTTTCACAATTATCTCCCCATCCCTTATTTTTACGTTTTCTTCATTTTAAACGACAAGTATAAAAGTTGTCTTTTTAAACACAAAAAAAGCTTACATCGTATGATGTAAGCTTTTTTATTTAGATGGAGCCTAGCGGGATCGAACCGCTGACCTCCTGCGTGCAAGGCAGGCGCTCTCCCAGCTGAGCTAAGGCCCCTTATTAATTAAGCGGAAGACGGGATTCGAACCCGCGACCCCAACCTTGGCAAGGTTGTATTCTACCACTGAACTACTTCCGCAAAAATGATGAGCCATGAAGGACTCGAACCTTCGACCCTCTGATTAAAAGTCAGATGCTCTACCAACTGAGCTAATGGCTCGTAAATGGCTGGGCTAGCTGGATTCGAACCAGCGCATGACGGAGTCAAAGTCCGTTGCCTTACCGCTTGGCTATAGCCCATTAATATTTACTAGTATGGTTATCTTTTCAAAAAAATAAACCCTCTCAGGTTATTTTAAAGAAAATGGTGGAGGGGGGCAGATTCGAACTGCCGAACCCGAAGGAGCGGATTTACAGTCCGCCGCGTTTAGCCACTTCGCTACCCCTCCGACATTTTAAATATATATGGTGGAGGATGACGGGATCGAACCGCCGACCCCCTGCTTGTAAGGCAGGTGCTCTCCCAGCTGAGCTAATCCTCCAAAAGTGGTGACCCGTACGGGATTCGAACCCGTGTTACCGCCGTGAAAGGGCGGTGTCTTAACCACTTGACCAACGGGCCAAAAAAGTTTTAAACCTATTCCCAAGCTTCCAACCGGGCTTGAACCGGTGACCTCTTCCTTACCATGGAAGTGCTCTACCAGCTGAGCTATGGAAGCATAATGGCTCCGCAGGTAGGACTCGAACCTACGACCGATCGGTTAACAGCCGATAGCTCTACCACTGAGCTACTGCGGAATAATATTAGCCTGGCAACGTCCTACTCTCACAGGGACAAGGTCCCAACTACCATCGGCGCTAGAGAGCTTAACTTCCGTGTTCGGTATGGGAACGGGTGTGACCTCTCTGCCATCATTA
>NZ_JAKUGK010000011.1:0-137647 GCF_022663885.1 Bacillus cereus group sp. BfR-BA-01330 | reverse complement strand
CAGCGTTCATCCTGAGCCAGGATCAAACTCTCCAATAAAGTTAGTTTGTCTAGCATCTAAAATAAAAATTGACGTTTCACGTTGTTTGTTTCGTTCAGTTTTCAAAGAACTTGTCCGCCGCTTCAGAAGCGACTTAATCATATTAACATCTTAATTTTTCGATGTCAACTAAGTTTTAAAATTTCTTTTTTGTCGTTTTCTGCGTTTCCGCATCAGCGACGTTTATTAATATACCATCACAACTTTTAAATAACAAGTGTTTTTTTATAAAAATATAAAAAAAATTATCTACCCTACTTTCTTCTATAGAAGTAACTATTATCCTTACTACTGAAAATAGTTATTCTAATTGTATGCTAATACACTCCGTTCAACCAAATTGTATTTCACAATACCTTCCCAAATTTTCATTCTCTTCTATATTAAAGCTTATAATCATTATCCTTCTATAAAATAACTATACAAATTAGCCTTAAGAAAAAATCCCGTCTACATTAAACAGCCACTCGCGCGCATTATCCCCTTCCTTCTCATTCAAAAATTTACCCCCTACAAATTAACAACATTCCAATCCTAATACAAACTTAAGGATATTGTTAGAATTTTTTTACATTTAATTAATGAAAAATATCCATTTTTTGTTATATAGTAAGAAAGGACGCACTCAACTATAAATAAACCAATGGAGGAATTATTTTATGGATAGGTTAACAAATTTTTCATTAAAAAACCGAGCTGCCATTATCATCATGATTTTTCTCATTTCCATACTCGGTGTTTATTCCGGCTCTAAATTACCTATGGAATTTTTACCGAGTATCGACAATCCAGCAATTACCGTCACAACCTTATCTCAAGGACTCGACGCTGAAACGATGACAAAGGATGTAACTGATCCTCTCGAAAAACAATTTCGCAATTTAGAACACGTCGACACCATTACTTCTTCTACATACGAGGGATTATCACGTATCGACATTGCGTATACATCAAAAGCAAACATGAAAGATGCAGCACGCGAAGTCGAAAAAGCCGTCAATACAATTAAATTACCTAAAGATGTAACCAAGCCCGTAGTTAGTCAATTAAACACTTCTATGATTCCACTCGCTCAAATTACTATCCAGAAACAAAACGGTTTTTCAAAAGCAGATGAAAAACAAATTGAAAAAGAAATCGTACCACAACTCGAAAACATTGATGGTGTTGCCAACGTTATGTTTTTCGGAAAATCCACCTCTGAATTATCTATCGTACTTGATCCGAACCAATAAAAAAACAAAAACGTAACATCACAGCAGGTACTAACTGTTTTACAAGGAAAAGAAACTTCTACTCCAGCTGGGGCAATTACTGTTAATCAGGAAGAATACAACCTCCGCGTCATTGGGGACATAAAAAATGTAAATGACATTAAAAACATCACTGTGGCACCCCAAGTGAAATTGCAAGACATTGCTCAAATTGAAATCAAACAACACTACGATACAATCTCACATATAAACGGAGAAGAAGGCACAGGATTAATCATCATGAAAGAACCGAGTAAAAATGCAGTTGCCATTGGAAAAGAGATTGATAAAAAAGTTAAAGAGATAGATAAGGAATATAAAGATCAATTTTCCATTAAACTTTTGGCTTCAACCCATGAACAAGTTGAAAATGCTGTTACTAGCATGGGAAAAGAAGTAATACTTGGAGCAATCGCTGCAACTCTAATTATCTTAATCTTTTTACGTAACTTCCGAACAACACTCATCGCTGTTGTCAGTATTCCATTATCCATTTTATTAACACTCTTTTTACTACATCAATCTAACATTACGCTTAACATTTTAACCCTCGGTGGTTTAGCTGTTGCGGTTGGACGTCTCGTCGATGATAGTATCGTTGTCATCGAGAATATTTTCCGCCGTTTACAAAAAGATTCTTTCTCTAAAGATATCATTCTCGATGCAACGAAAGAAGTCGCAGTCGCAATTACTTCTTCTACTTTAACAACGGTCGCTGTTTTTTTACCTATCGGCCTCGTATCAGGAGCAATCGGAAAATTAATGTTACCTATGGTATTAGCAGTTGTATATTCTATATTATCATCCTTAATCGTTGCACTAACAGTTGTTCCACTTATGGCTTTTTTACTACTCAAAAAAACAAAGCATCGAAAGCCAAGTTCTTCATCACGATATGTCGCTACATTAAAGTGGGCTCTTTCTCATAAATTCATTATTCTACTTACTGCATTTTTATTATTTGTAGGATCAATTGCAGCTTATATATTACTACCGAAAGCAAACATAAAATCTGAAGACGACACAATGTTATCTATTAACATGACATTTCCAGCCCATTATAATGCTGAATCTCAAAAACAAAAAGCATTTGATTTTGAAAAAAAATTACTTTCTAATTCAGATATAACAGACGTTATTTTACGAATGGGATCTAGCGCAGAAGATGCACAATGGGGGCAAACAACTAAAAATAACCTCGCTAGTATATTCGTAGTCTTTAAAAAAGGTTCTGATATTGATCAATATATTAAAGAGTTAAAAAAGGAAAATAAAACTTTTGAGCCTGCTGAACTTGATTATATAAAAACAAGTTATTCAAGCTCTGGCGGCGGCAATAACTTACAATTTAACGTAACAGCTACTAACGAAGCGGATTTAAAAGAGGCGGCTACTATCGTTGAAACAAAACTAAAAAGCATGGATGATCTTTCTAAAGTAAAAACAAATTTAGAAGACTCTAAGAAAGAATGGCAAATTCATATTGATCAAACAAAGGCTGAACAACTAGGTTTAACACCAGAAATAGCTGCGCAACAAGTAGCATTCCTTATGAAGAAATCACCTATTGGCGAAATTACAATTAATAATGAAAAAGCTACTATTATGATAGAACACAAAAAAGAAAACATTAATAAACAAGAAGATATTTTAAATACAAACATACTATCACCTATTAATGGACCAATACCTTTAAAAGACATCGCAACTATTTCAGAAAAACAAACACAAACAGAAATTTTCCATAAAGACGGAAAAGAAACAATCCAAATTACAGCCGAAGCTTCAAATGAAGATTTGAGTAAAGTAAACACAGCAGTAAATAAAGCGATGACTGACTTAGATTTACCTGGTGGTGCAAAAGTAAATATCGCAGGAGCTACTGAATCTATGCAAGAGAATTTTACAGATTTATTCAAAATTATGGGGATTGCAATCGGGATCGTATATTTAATTATGGTTATCACCTTCGGGCAAGCACGTGCTCCTTTTGCAATCCTATTCTCCTTACCATTAGCTGCTGTCGGTGGTATTTTAGGATTAATCATTTCACGAACACCTGTTGATGTAAATTCCTTGATCGGCGCATTAATGTTAATCGGGATTGTTGTTACAAACGCTATTGTATTAATAGAAAGAGTCCAACAAAATCGGGAACATGGAATGGAAACTAGAGAAGCCTTACTTGAAGCAGGTTCTACTAGACTACGCCCAATTATTATGACAGCTATTACAACAATCGTTGCTATGCTCCCACTCCTATTTGGCCAATCCCAAGCAGGAAGTATGGTATCAAAAAGTTTAGCCGTCGTTGTCATCGGCGGTTTGGCAGTCTCAACTGCTCTTACATTAGTAGTCGTTCCAGTTATGTATGAACTATTAGATAAAATCGGGAGAAAAAGACGCTCCCGTAGGAAAATAAGCACTTCTACAGAAACACCTGATATTTAAAAACAAAAGGCGTTATCTTCACAAATGAAGATAACGCCTTTTCTCTATTTAGTCATATAATCCATCATTTTTTCCACATATTGCTCTATAGGTTTACTAGAATCCACAATAAGGTATTCATTATTTGAAGGTCTTTTACTACCATTTAACCACTTTTTAAAACCTACTTCCGACTCCACCTTTTCAATTTGACTGATCATACGCTTACGTGTTTGCAGTCTCCTATTAATCTCTTCCATATCATTAAGATAACACTCAATATATTTATATTTCACACCATGTTTATTTGATAGTTCAATCCCTTTTTCAACCATTCCCTCATATAAACACGGACTATCCAATATAACACTATGCCCTTGTTCTAAATAAGAATCAATCAATACCCATTCGGCATCATACGCAAGCCCACCAACAATCGTTGATTCAATTCCTTTTACTTTTAATGATTTTAACAACGCGGATTTCAAAACATCATGATCTATAATTACAGCACCTGTTAATTTCGCTATATACTTAGAAACTGTCGATTTTCCTGACCCAGGAAAACCTGACATTTGCAGAAAAAACAAATTAAAGCTCCTCTCTAAATTACATCTGTTCTTCTTTATAATTAATCACAAATTCAACAATCATTACATCCATTCCTTCTATATTAAAATACAAAAGAACCCCCTACCTATAAATAGAGAGTTCTTCTTTATAATTTATGCCGCTTTTACCTTTTTCGTTGTTTTACTTTTTCTTTTCGTTCCTGTAAAGCGCTTGTGTAATATAGATGCTATCAAGCGTGAAATAACATTGAATAGTAATACCATAATAATTAATACAGCTGCAGATTTTGTCGCAATCAACTTCGCATCTGGAATAACTCCTTCAGAATTTAATTTCCAAATGTGAACCGCTAATGTTTCAGCTGGTCTAAACGGATTTAAAGGATGCGCAGGACTTGAGAAATCCGCTGCTGAATTTAAAATCGGGGATGTTAAACCCGCTGTGTAAATTAATGCTGCCGCTTCCCCAAATATACGACCCGCCGCTAAAATAATCCCTGTAATAATTTGTGGTAATGACGATGGGATAATAATACGAGCGATTGTTTGCCACTTCGTTGCACCTAATCCAAGACTTGCCTCTTTTACATTCTGAGGAACTTCTGAAATCGCATTTTCACAAACACGCGTTAAACCTGGTAAATTTAAAATAGTTAAAGCAAGAGCACCACCCATTACTGTGTATCCCCAACCTGTCATTGTAACGAACACTAACAAACCAAATAAACCAACAACAATAGAAGGTAAAGACGCCATCGTCTCTATACATAGACGAACAAAATTTAAAAAACGTCCTTGTTTTGCGTACTCCGCTAAATATATTCCAGCACCTAATCCAAGAGGAATAGATATAATAAGCGTTATAACAAGCATGTAGAAGGAATTGAATAACTGCGGACCAATCCCACCACCAGCTCTTGTATTGCTTGGTTCTCCAAACAAGAAATTAGGATCCCAAAATCCCCATCCCTTTTGTAAAATCTCAAATACTAAGAACACTAGCAAAGCTACAACTAAAGCCGCAACCGCATAAAAGATACCCGTCCAAACTTTATTTACCGTTCTTGCATTCATTATTATCGCTCACCTCTTTGCCCAATCGCTCGAATTACTAAAATAAACAGGAATGAAATAACAAGTAAAATCATCGCTAAAGTCCATAGCGCATTGTTCCAAGCAGTTCCGTTCAATGTATTCGTCATGTCCATTGTTAAAATACCAGTTAACGTCGCTGTCGGACTATATATTCCTTCTGGTAATTTAATCGTATTCCCGATTACCATTTGAACCGCTAACGCTTCACCGAAAGCACGCGCTAAGCCTAAAACAACACCTGTTAAAATCCCTTTTTTCGCAGCAGGAACAATCACTCGGCTAATCGCTTGCCATTTCGTTGATCCTAGACCATAAGAAGCTTCTAAATAATCAAATGGAACAGAACGTATTGCATCAGAAGCGATACTAGCAATAGTAGGTAAAATCATAATACTTAATACAACAATACCTGCAATTAAACTAAAGCCTACTCCCCCAAACGAATCACGTAATAGTGGTACTAAAATCGTAACACCTAATAATCCGTATACAACCGAAGGAATACCAACTAACAATTCTAGAACAGGCTTCAATACTTTATTTCCAAACTTTGGCGAAATTAAATTCATGAATATAGCAAGAGCTATAGCAATTGGTGCACTAATAATAACCGCACCTAACGAAACCACCGTTGAACCTACAATGAAAATTAAAGCCCCGAAGGATCCTTGCTCAGCATTTGGATTCCATTTTGTCGATGTTAACATCTCAGTAAATGAGATACCACTTTGTGTAAAAGATTGAATACCTTTCCCACAAATAAACGCAATAATAGCTAATGTAATTAAAACAATAAAAATACCACAAAACGTAACAAGTGATCTTCCTATATATTCACTTTTCACGTAATTAATTTGTTTTTTCCCCTTCATCACAGGACAGACCCCACTTCACAGATTGAAATGAACAGGACTGGCCTTGCAGCCAGCCCCATAAAATTTTATTACTTATTTAATTTAGACATTGGAATGTAGCCCATATCTTCTACTTGTTTTTCAAAATCTTTACCTTTTACATAATCGATGTAAGCTTTCGTCGCTTCCTTCGCTTCACCTTTTGTTACCATATATTCGTAAGACCAGAATGGATATTTACCAGACGCGATGTTTTCAACTTTCGGTTCAGCACCATCAATTTTGACTGTTTGTAGTGCGCCTTTTTTCTCGCCCACCATGTAAGACATTGCTAAATAGCTCACCGAACCAGGAGTAGAGTTAATCGCTTGCTCTACTGCACCGTTAGAATCTTGTGTTGTACCAGTTCCATCATTAATTTTCGCGTCTTTCATAATCGTTTTTTCAAATGTAGCACGTGTACCAGATGAAGCTGGACGATTAATTACATTGATTTTTTCATCTTTTCCGCCTACTTCTTTCCAGTTTGTTACTTTTCCAGTGAAGATATCTTGTACTTGTTGCATTGTTAAGTTATCAACTTTTACATCTTTATTTACGACAAGAGCGAATGCAATACCCGCTACCTTGTTATCTACTAATTCTTTCGCCTTTTCAGCATCTTTTATTTTATCTCCGGACGGAACATCTGAATTACCAATTTGTACTGCACCAGATGCTACTTGGTTAATCCCAGTTCCACTACCGCCACCTTGAACTTGAATAGAAACTTTTGAATTTTTCTCCATGAATTTCTTTCCAGCTTCCTCCGCAAGAGGTAGAAGAGCTGTAGAACCAGCCGCTGCAATCGTACCTGATAATTCTTGTTTTGTATTATCGCTTCCTTTAGCAGTGTCTTTACTAGTTGTATCTTCTGCTTTCCCACAACCAACTAATGCTCCTGCTACCACTAAAGCTGCTAAAGAAAATTTAATACCTTTTTTCATAACCATGTCTTGTACCCCCATTTGGATTATCACTTTTCGAATTCATTTTCTTTCGAACACAAATTCATTGTAGGACAACAATATTATGTGAGTGTTAAGCAATTTTTAATTTTAAGTAAATGACGATAATAATCCTTAAAAGCTAGAAATCCCAACATTTATAGTTAAATAACCCAACAAAAACCACACTAACTACGCTGCAATGTAAATATATTCTTAACAATGTAAATTCAATGTAAATGTTTTTCTCTCTTTTTCCCTTTTCGTTAAAGTTACATTTACAATTCCGCTGTATTTTGTAATTTTTACACACCTAATTTATGCACATTAAAAATAATTTCAGTAATATTTTTTAGTACAACTAAATAAATTGGAACAATTCTAAAAATAAATGAATATTTTTAAAGTACTAATTGACAACATAATCCAATGTAGTCTACTATATTACTAACAAAAAGTTTACCTTAGGAAACTTTTTAAACTCAAACTAAAAATATAGAGATGAGGTAACTTTTATGGTATCGGCTAATATAAAACCACTTTCCGAATTTAAAATAGGAGAGTTTGTACAAATTGAGAAGATACAATTAGAAGGAACTATGAAACGACGCTTATTAGATTTGGGATTTATCCCGGGGGCGACGATTAAAGTATTGCAACGCAGTCCACTTGGAGATCCGGTCGCTTATCAAGTGAGTAACACAACTATTGCACTGCGTAAAGAAGAAAGCTCCCTTATTTTCGGGGTATTAATAGGAGATGATTTCAGATGAGCAAACATCGTATCGCTTTAGCTGGTAACCCGAATACAGGGAAAAGTACATTATTTAATACTTTAACAGGCTTAAAACAACATACTGGAAACTGGACGGGAAAAACTGTTTTAAAAGCTGAAGGAGAATATGAACATAACGGAAGTAATTATACACTAATAGATTTACCTGGAACCTACTCACTATACTCAAATTCCGCAGACGAAGAAGTAGCGAGGGATTATATTATATTTGAAAAACCAGAAGTAACTGTAGTTGTTATAGACGCAACTGCTATGGAAAGAAATTTAAATTTAGCACTTCAAGTGATGGAGATGACAAACAATGTAGTCATTTGCATTAACTTAATTGATGAAGCCGAGAAAAAAGGGATTGTTATCGATGAAAAGAAATTAGCAAAATCACTTGGTGTACCTGTCGTTAAAATTTCAGCACGTAACCGAGTAGGTATTGGTCATTTGCTAAATGTTATTGCAAAAATAGCAAATAAAAAACTAATTCTAACACCAATTAAAATTACTTACAGCGAAAAAATCGAAAATATGATTCAGGAATTAGAACCACAAATTTATAAAGTGTTCGGTGATACGTATCCAGCACGTTGGATTGCGTTACGTATATTAGATGGAGATAAAAATTTCTTAACTACACTTCAAAAACACCATAATGAACCACTTGTAAGGGAGGTCGTAATTAATGGAATCTCACTCAGCCAGTAAAGCTCTTCCATTAGACTATATTATTCAACATGCACAAACACTTTCAAAAGAAGATATACGAGATGATATAGTCGGAGATATTTACCGAACATCTGCAAGCATATGTAAAGAATCTGTCCAATATACAAATACTGATAAATTATATCGTTCCGAAAAACTAGATAAAATTTTCACATCTCCAATCTGGGGATTCCCAATTATGCTCGGTATTTTATCTATTATTTTTTATCTTACAATTGCAGGCGCTAACGTACCATCTGATATGATTGCCGAATTCTTCGGATGGGCCGAAGGATATTTAACATCTTGGTTCCAAGCAGCGCATGCACCTGAATGGTTACATGGCATTTTAATACTTGGTTTGTTCCGTGGTATCGGTGCTGTTATTAGCGTTATGTTACCACCTATGGCAATCTTTTTCCCTATGTTCGCGCTATTAGAAAACTATGGATACTTACCACGTGTCGCGTTTAATATGGACCGCTTATTCAAACGATCCGGTGCACACGGGAAACAATCTTTAACAATGGCAATGGGATTTGGTTGTAATGCAGCAGCCATTATGTCAACACGTATCATTGAATCACCACGTGAACGTATGCTAGCAATTTTAACGAACAACTTCGTTCCTTGTAACGGTCGCTGGCCTATGTTAATTTTAATGGCTTCACTATTTATGGCTGCTGGTTATACAGGCAGTATGCAAACATTGGTTACTGCTGGCGTTGTAGTTGGAATGGTTGTACTTGGTGTTATTATGACATTAACTGTTTCTTGGGTACTATCAAAAACAGCCTTAAAAGGGGTTCCAACTCACTACACACTTGAGTTACCTCCGTACCGCAAGCCAAAAGTTTGGAATACAATTGTTCGCGCAACACTCGATAAATCAATCTACGTTTTAAAACGAGCTATAGTTGTTGCTGCCCCTGCAGCTGCATTAACTTGGTTACTTGCTAACATTTTTATCGGTGACACAAGCTTACTTATGTATTTTGTAAATTTCCTAGATCCATTTGCTAAAATGTTAGGACTTGACGGGTTTATTCTAGCTGCATTCATTCTTGGACTACCTGCTAATGAAATTGTAATCCCAATTTTATTAATGTCTTACTTATCAACTGGGGCTTTAACTGAAATAGATGATTTTAATCAAATTAAAAATCTATTCCTAGAAAATGGTTGGACTTGGTTAACAGCGTTAAACACAATGTTGTTCTCACTTCTTCATTTCCCGTGCGGAACAACACTGGTTAACATATACAAAGAAACAAAAAGTGCAAAATGGACATTCTTATCGTTTGCAATCCCTACCGTTATCGCCATTGTTGTTACATTCCTCTCTACACAATTGGTACATTGGTTAGGGCTTGTATAAAACAAAGCATACATAGAAGGCATCCCCCTTCACATATGCTTTGTCCGAAAGAAACCTGAAAATCATTCAGGTTTCTTTTTTTGTACATCAGTATTCCACGGCTGCGCTCCATACGTTGTGAGTTTTTTATGAATGAAATATATAGCCCCCGGCAGCACCGCCATTAATATCGTGCAACTAATTCCTAATCCAGTAAACAACTTTCATCACCTTATTTCACTCTTTTCGGTAAAGCTGAACCTGAATGTTCAATTGTTGGATGAACGTGAACAGTAATTTCAGCATTACTAAAGTAATTTTCGCCTTGATCCCAATTCTTACTTATTTTTGTCCATTCTTTATAATTATGTCTCTTATACACTTCCCCTAACTCTAATACATCTACCTTATATTTTTTTTGAACAAGCTTAATCGATTTTTGAATACGCTCCTCCATTTCTTCCGATATATCCTTCTCTAAACGTTTTTCATTCAAAACCTTTTTATGATCACTAAAGTGCAACTCAGCTATTGTACCTTCCAGAAATAAATGAATATTAAATTTCGGTTTTGTAGCATTCGTTGTGGATACTTTAATTTTTCGACGTAACTTATGAATTTCATATGTAATAAGTTGATCCTTTTTACGAATGGTAAAAAAACCTCCAATTTTTTTACCTATTATATAATTCATCCCTAATGTTTCTTCCCCACTCAAATTGCCTACACACTTATTATCCTTTCCACGAAACAATGCTGCACCGTTCATTTGTACCCCTTGTTTTGTTAGTTCAAGAATAGGTAATACAAAACTTCGGTTAGAGATCATCTTTTCCTGCACCTCACCAATTCTTGCAGCCTCAATCATTTGGGCATTTTTTGGAGGGTGTTCAGCTAACATATCAATATACTGCGCCGGTAAATTTTCAGGCTTGGCACTTTGTTTTAAAATAGCTTCGGCATTTTTATTAGAAACGAACAAACGAATATTTCTTCTCATCTCATGATCGCGAATATATACATCTAACGTATTTTGCAAAATGTATGGATGTGAAAGTAATTCTTCAGAGAAAATAATCACTTGTATATGAGGGAAAAATAATGTACGACTAATTTTTTTGGCGATTATTCTTATTTGTTCAAATACACTATCTGCTTTTGCACTAACATTAATATAATTTTCGCTATCCCCACCCCCTTGTCCACCCTGTTGAGACAATTTACTAGGGAGTACCATCTGATAGGTTCCTTTCATAATTGGATTCGCTTTCTTCTCCTTTACGATATCGTAAGCCGCTCCTACTACAAATCCTCTTTCTTCTATCTCTTCTAACTCAGAACACCCACTCATAAATCCAGTTAAAGCCATAACCATTATAATTTTAAGAAGGTGTTTCATTTCCACCATTCCTTCTTTTTATTTTATATACAATTAAAACGAGCAAAGGCGCTAACACAACAAACCCCATATCTATCCAAGCTAAATAAGTCCCATAACTTGATAAAGCATTCAAACTACTAGGTATCATATTCACCATAAAAATAATAGGGGCACTTACGAAAATAAAAATATGTTTCTTCACTTTCGGAAACATAGCACAAAACAATAAAGATGCGACATCATAATACATTGCTGTAGTGTTATAAATAGTAATAATCCAAGTCGTAAAAAAAATCGCATCAAACCTTTCTAAAAATCCTCCACCAATTTCAATTTCTTTCCCTAATTCAATTGTTGGATATGTCAATCCACGTGTTGTCATATAAGTAAAAACACTAATACAAGTTACATAAATTAAAATGTATGACAGCACGTTTACCATCACCGCTTTCGCGACTGCCATTGGCGCTTTTTTCGCTGTCTTATCATTCAGCAAAACCGCATAAAATAACGCTACTTCAAATCCAATAAACGTAAAAATAGAATTTTTAACTCCAACAGCATATTGACTTACTTTCGTTTGAAAAGCTGGTAGTAAATTATTTATTTCCATTAAATTTATATTCAATAAAGAAAGAAGTACTATCGCAATTAAAACAATAGGTAAGAATAAAACATTTAACCTTAATAAGGCTGCTCTTGATCCTGCTATTCCATAAATAACAACTAATAAGAAGAAGAAAGACAGTAGTTGTATTGGTGTATCACTAAATAAATACGTTTGAGAAATAACTGAAATCATTCGCGATTCATATGCTGTCAAAGCAGCAAACGTTAATACTAAAATACTACTAATTGTGTATGCAACAGGCTTCGTCAAATGCGCACTCGTATATTGAACAAAATTTTGTTTTGGAAATAAGATAGCCACTCTCGTCACAAACCAACCTAAAACCGCGCAGATCAATCCACCCAAAAGCAAGATAATCCAACCGTCCGAAAATAAAGTTTGGTTAGCGATATCTCTTGGCATAGACAATGCCCCTATACCAATAATGGTCGATGATACCGCAAACCCAATTTCACGAGATCCAATCTCTTCATCGCCATACTCAAATGGTTTCACTTATTTTCGCTCCTTTGGACGTATTGTAGAATCTTTTGTTTGTAAGTACTCTGGTCTATCTTTCAACATCGATTTTGGCATGCGAATAAATTCTTCTTTCCAATCTTTATAAAATGCAGGAGCAATTGGAGTTGTATACGGTATACCAACACTTGTTAAATTTGTAATATGAATAGCAAGTGCGATCAGAGCTAGAATGATCCCATACAGCCCAAAAGCCGTTGCAGCTAATACAAAGACGAAAAGTAAAATTCGGAACGTAATCGTAATACTATATACAGGAAGCGAAAACGTAGCAATCGCAGTAACTGCAATAATAATAACTAAAAACGGATTTACAATCCCTGCATTTACCGCAGCTTCTCCAATTACAAGACCTCCTACAATCCCTATCGTTTGTCCCATCGGTTTCGGCAATCGGATTCCAGCTTCTCGTATTAATTCCATAGTCAAGGCCATCATTAACGTTTCAATATATGCAGGAAACGGAACACCTTCCCTCGCACCTGCAATTGAATAAGCCAGTTTAGAAGGAATAAGTCCTTGATGATAAGATACAAGTGCTACATACATAGCTGGTAACAAAACCGCAATTATGCCTGAACCCATACGTAAAAATCTTAATAACGTTCCAATCACCCAGCGCTCGTAATGATCTTCTACAGATTGAAAAATATCAACAAACACAAGTGGTGCAATAAGAGCAAACGGGGATCCGTCTACTAAAATGGCCGCCTTCCCTTTCGCTAATGAGGCTATAATATTATCAGGCCTCTCTGTATTCAAAAACTGTGGAAATGGGGATAAATTATTATCCTGAATTAATTGTTCAATCGTACCTGTTTCCAAAACGACATCTGTCACTATTGATTGAAGACGGCGATCTAACTCTTTTACAATGTGAGGATTAATAATATCTTCTATATATACTAGGGTTACTTCTTTCTGCGATCGCTTCCCCATAATATAAGATTGGAACCTCAACTTTGGATCGCGTAAACTGCGTCGGATTAACATTTTATTCACATTAATATCTTCATTTAATCCAACTCTCGGTCCGCGTATTAAATCTTCTGTCACTGGTGGTTCTAAACTTCGCTTCTCCCAGGCCCTACTATTAATAACGATAGCGGTTTGAATATTATCAATTAATATAACTGTATCTCCCGCTAATATCGCATTCATAATATCTGGAAACTTCGTCTTTACACCCACTTCTGCGATAGAAATAAAACGATCCAATAACGTTTGAACAACAGCTTCCTCATTTATAATTTCTTCGTATTGCAGTGTGCGAATGACATATTTATAAACATTATCCTTATCTGTCAATCCACATAAAAACACAACCGCACAACGTGTAAAACTCCCAGCAAGAGCAACTTCTCTAATTGTTAAATCATTAGGTGAACCTAACTCATCCCTAATTTCTTTCATAACTTCAAATAAGTTACCTTCAAGCTCTAACAATTTCCCCACCTAGCTTCCTTTTCAACAAGTTTTTAGTTAGATTCCGCTAATAGAAGGAAATATATACAAAAAAAGAGCTATCTCTTTTCAAAGATAGCTCTAATAAAGTAAAACTTTAATCAACCCTCACCAATCGGGCTTTTACGGACAGTTTAATCCCCACCTAACTTCTTTGCTTCCGCTGAATTTTGAGGTGGGGGTCTTACTGCCCGTTAATGCAGGATAAACGAATTACTTTTCTACTATTATAGTGTTTTTCTTTATAAATACACCTTTTGTAAATCCACTAACTACAAACATCACAATTATATTAATTAACAATGCGACTATACCTACATTCAAATCTTTTATATACTGCGGGAAACTCGGAAACATCGTGGCTATAGTTGAACCAGATAAGGTAATATATGCGACCACTAATAGCCCAACTCCCATTCCTGCAATCGCCCCTTGCTTCGTAATAATTTGACGTGGAAACAAGCTACATACAAGTGCAGGGAAAAGTTGTGTAACGATACTGTATCCCATTAATAGAAGTGCTCCTATTGTTTCTCCTCCTTTAAATGTAAATAAAACTGCCACGAGCGTTACTACAGGCACAAATAATTTTGCCATCTTAGCAACTTGTCTATCTGAAGCAGACGGGACTATCGTTCGGTAAATATTTTTTGCTAACAGTGTAGAAGCCGCCATAACAAGCATAGACCCTGGAACCAATGCCGTTAATACTCCCGCACTACCAATAATTCCAATAAACCAAGGATCAAAAGTTTGTAAAGCAAGACGGAATAACGAAAGATCTACATCCGCTCCCTTTAACCCAGGAACTTGCAATATAGCAGCAAATCCTGCAAAAAATACGAAAAGTAAAACTAAAGAATACAATGGCATAATTGCTGCATTTTTACGAAATACTTTTTCATTTTTTGCAGAAAAAGCAGAAGCAAATGTATGAGGCCACATATAAAAACCGAGGGCCGTTAATATAATAGTAGAAACAAACCAAGAAATACTCATTCCTTCTTCAGGTAAAGATAAAAATCCCGGTTTCGCTGCCTCTACAGCCTCAAACATCGGCTGAAATCCTCCATAATAATGATACGGCAAATATATACCTAAAAACATAACGATAAACAGTATCATAATATCCTTCAAAGCAGCCGTCCAAGCCGAACCATGTATACCTGAAACCATTACATATATAGTTATAACAATAGCACCGATCCATACTGCAACAACAGGTGACACCCTTCCGTAAGAAGCTTCTGAAACGATAATTCCCAGTCCTTTTAACTGTAAAACAAGATATGGGATGATGGAAACAACACCAACAATCGAAACAATAAGTCCAAGCGCTTTACTTCTATATTTCTTCGCAAAAAAATCTGACTGTGAAACAAGGTTATGCTCTTTCGCATACTTCCAAATGGGTGGCAATAAAAAATACGATAAAAGATAAGCTAAAGCACCATATCCCAAAATATAAAAGGTAGGTGCTCCTTTACTATATGCCCAGCCGCTTCCCCCTAAAAATGTAAACGTCGTATAAATTTCACCTGCCATAAGGAGAAAAACAAAAATAGTGCCAAATCCTCTTCCTCCAACTGACCATTGTTCTAAATTCATATCTTTTCCATGTTGTGCCCGAATCCCTAAAAATAGTGCGAGAAACAAAAATAAAATAATGATAAGTAATGCAGTCATTTTACATCCTCCTTATTAGCAGGATCAAACACGTACACAAGCCCCATACAAAAAGATGTAATAAACACTGATAATAATACCCAAAATAATAAAAATGGCATCCCTAATACGTAAGGAGTAACTGAATTCGCAAATATTGGCCCAACTACTAAACAAAGAACTGGGATAAGCGCTAGAATGTGTATTTTCTTCATCTCATTCTCCTTTACTTATAAAGTTCATAATGGCTGATACAAAGACTTCCACTCCAATCGGTAATGCATCTTCGTCAATCGTAAAACGAGGGTGATGGTGAGGATATATAATACCTTTCTCTTTATTTCCCGCTCCAATAAAAAAGAATGTCCCCGGTGCCTTTTGTAAAAACGCTGAAAAATCTTCTCCAGCCATCGTCGGCTGTAAACGAACAACTCTATCCCTTCCATAAAGTTGTAATGCCGTTTGTTCAATAAGCTCTGTAGCTTCATAATCATTTACAACTGGTCGATATCCATATTCATATGAAAATGTATATTTCGCTCCGTAAGATTCCGTAATATGCTTCACAATCCGCTCAATCTTCTTCTCTGTTTCACCTCGTAATTCATGTCTTAAACTTCTTACTGTCCCTTCAATCTCAGCTTGCTCTGGTATTACATTATGAGTTGTCCCAGCATGAAATTGCGTAACAGATATTACGAGAGAATCTAATGGATTCGTGAGGCGAGATACAATTTGCTGAAGTTGCGAAACGACTTGTGTTCCGATTGCAATACTATCCACCGTTTCATGAGGGATTCCAGCATGTCCACCTTTTCCCTCTATCTTAATTTTAAAAACATCCGGTGCAGCCATTGCAGGACCATAAATAACACCTATTTTCCCAACCTCTAACGACGCCCAAAGGTGAGCACCAATAATATAATCCACACCTTCCATTACACCTGCAGCAACCATCTCCTCTGCACCACCAGGAAAATTCTCTTCAGCATGTTGGAATAGAAAACGAATCTCCCCTTTAATCTTCTCTCTTTCTTCTACCAACTTATGTACAACCCCAAGTAATATCGCTATATGTCCATCATGACCACATGCATGCATTACACCTTTATATGTAGAAATAAAATCAAACACATTTTCTTCATGAATAGGAAGAGCATCCATATCGGCTCGAATCGCAACTGTTTTGCCCGGATGTTTACCTACTAACTTTGCCATCACACTATATTTAGTCGGCCGTGACACTTCTAAATATGGGAATTTCCGAAGTATATCGAACACAAACTGCGATGTTTTCTCTTCTTGAAAAGATAACTCTGGATACTTATGAAAATGCCTTCTCCACTCAACTAACTGATTTTTTGACAAAACAAGTTCCTTTGCAACATCCATTTCTCTTCTCCCCTTCTTCACCAAGTTAAATGTTATTATAACGTGAATCGTTAACTTTTAAAAGAATCTTCTGAATTTTCAGTGTTAATAAACCAAAAAGAAAAAGCCATCCCAAAGATGACTTTTTCATTATTATAAAATAGTAATTGCTTGTTTTCCCATTTGCTCCCAAGCTTTCTCAAATTCTGCTCGCGGAACAGCCAAACGTGGATTATTTTTAAGAGGATCATTTACATATACAAAGTTTTGATCATATCCAATTACTACTGCACTATGCTCATAATATGTAATTTTCACTTCGCCTGAACTCGTATTCCATGTTTCAAAACTACTTTCAGCTAGCGGCTTAAACGTCGTATTAATAATGACCCATACCGGAGAGCCAGAACTAATTACTTTATATATATCTTGCATGTCTCTACCTGTTAAATTAATTACTTTTTCAGGAACATATTTTTCTGCTAAATCAAAGATTGGTTTATTGTATACACCATATCCAGGCTCTGCCTTTGTATAAATATTTCCCACAAATCCCTCGTAAGGATTTCCACGCAAACCATTTTGTTCAAATGGAACACGATGAATTTCGCTAGCAAGTTGCATCTTATCTACTTGTACACCTTTATATTGCAGCAACATAGCTAAACTTGTCACTTCACACCCTCTGGGCAATTCTGGTAATTGTTTAATAAACGGAACATCTTCAATCATAGCTGCTTCTTTCATTTCAGATAGAAACTCTAAGCGTAGAACTTGCGCCTTTTGCATGATTTTATCTTTTCCTATAAAAAATGCAGCAGCAAGTATAATCCCAAAAACAAAAAGATATTTTAACTTTTTCATTATAAACAAAACTCCATTAATTATTATTTTACAGATACACCTCTTATCATTGTACCCTTCTTCTTACTAGTTTGCTAGAAAGATCATGTGAATTATCGCTCATAGAATTAATTATAAAAATTCTAATTATTTTTAATAAAAAGAAAAATAAATATACATTTACAGAATATTTTGCTAAAATCAAAATTGTTAACATAGTGAAGATATCACCATGTTAACAAACATTCTTAGAGTATTTAGTCATAGTTCGTTTTTTTACATACTCCATTCATTTCATAGCAAATAAACCGAGTGTGTGTTGCATCCCCCACTAATGATTAAAAACTCAGAATAAAACGAAGTTCACACATTCAAGAAAATACGGGGTGAGGGACATATGAATCAACAAATTGAACAAACAGATTTAAAACGAACAATGAAAAGTAGACACCTATTTATGATTGCACTCGGCGGTGTTATCGGAACCGGGTTATTTATGGGATCTGGTCAAATTGTCCATAATGCCGGACCTGGTGGTGCTATTCTTGCATTTTTAGTCGGTGGATTTGTTATGTATTTAACGATGTTATGTCTTGGTGAATTATCCGTCGCTATGCCAGAAGCAGGTTCATTCCAAAGTTATGCAAGCAAATTCATTTCACCTGGTTTTGGATTTGTTGTCGGTTGGATGTATTGGTTAAATTGGGCTGTTACAGTTGGCGTAGAGTTAACAACTGTAAGTATTTTAATGAAACGCTGGTTTCCAGACGTTTCTTCCTGGATTTGGTGCGTTACATTTGCAGCAGCACTCTTCCTCGTAAACGCTTTATCAGCAAAAGCATATGCAGAAGCAGAGTTTTGGTTCGCAAGTGTAAAAGTCGCAACAATTGTTATTTTCATCGTACTTGGCGGCGCTGTTATGTTCGGTCTACTAGACTTTAATGGAAAGCCAGCTCCAATGCTTCATAATTTCACTGAAAATGGCGGGCTATTTCCAAATGGTGCATTAGCTGTTCTTCTTACGATGATTACAGTAAATTACTCCTTCCAAGGAACAGAATTAATCGGAATCGCTTCAGGCGAAAGTGAAAATCCTGAAAAAACAATTCCAAAAGCAATTAAAAACACAATTTGGCGAACTCTCTTCTTCTTCGTCTTAGCGATATCAGTTGTTGTAGGTTTACTCCCATGGCAAGAGGCTAATCTAGTCGAAAGTCCCTTTGTACTTGTATTTGATGTAGCCGGTGTCCCATATGCAGCAGACATTATGAACTTTGTTATTATTACAGCTGTATTATCCGTTGCTAACTCTGGTCTCTACGCAAATTCTCGTATGCTGTGGGCGATGGCAAAACAAGGAATGGCAAGTCCAGCATTTACGAAATTAACTAAAAAAGGTGTACCGCTAAATGCATTAATTTTCAGCCTAATTTTCGCTAGCCTGTCCTTACTAACAAGTGTATTTGCGGCAGATACTGTCTTTCTAGTTTTAACATCTATTGCAGCAATGGCTGCCGTTGTCGTTTGGATGTCAATCGCCGCTTCACAGTTTTTCTTCCGTAGAAATTTCGTGAAAAACGGTGGCAACATAAATGATTTAAAATATCGTACACCGCTCTATCCACTAGTTCCAATCGTAGCGTTTTCGCTGAATTTCATTACATTTGTTAGTTTGGCTTTCATTCCAGATCAAAGAATTGCTCTTTATTGTGGCATTCCATTTATGATTATTTGTTACATTTTATATCAAGTTAAATATAAAAAAATTGTCACACTTGAACAGCCACGAACTGTCATACGAGAAATAAACTAAATATACAAAATATTCAGCTATCTTTCTTATGATAAGATAGCTTTTTTCTATTTCTTGGATATCCTGGTATAACTTTATTTATCTTAAAATTTTCACAATCACGTTTTTCTCTGGAAAATAGTTTACAATGTAATCAAGTTACAAATGATATTCACCTTAAAAAGTGTGCATTTGTGTCTATTTTTTAACAATATATCAAAAACTATTGCCTTCTATAAATTAATAGGTTTATATTGTTTTATTGGCATAGTTTCAATCCAAGGAGAAAGGAGATTTTCAATCGTGCAACTAAAGAAAGCGTTTTGGAAGTTGGCTTCGCTTCTTCCGTTATCATTACTTCTGTTCCTCGGTGGCTGTGATAAAAAACTCGCAGTATTAAATCCGCAAGGACCTGTTGCAAAAGCACAGTATGATTTAATTGTTTGGTCATTCTTGCTTATGTCATTAATTATCGCAATTGTATTCATTCTGTTTACAGTCATCTTGATTCGTTATCGTGAAAAACCAGAGAATATGGACTATGAGCCACCTGAACAACACGGTAACACATTACTAGAAATTATTTGGACGCTTGTTCCTGTTATTATCGTTATCGCATTATCGATTCCAACAGTAAAAGCAACTTATGCTTCGGAAGAGGTTCCGAAAGAGTCCAAACATATTAAACCAGTTGAAATTTATGTTACATCTGCAAACTGGAAATGGTTATTCAGTTACCCAGAGGAAAAAATTGAAACCGTTAACTATTTAAACATCCCAGCTGGTGTACCAATTCAATTCAAACTGACTTCTGTCGGCCCAATGAATGCTTTCTGGGTACCAGAACTTGGTGGTATGAAGTACACAATGGATGGCATGATTATGGATCTTTATTTACAAGCTGATAAGCCAGGTTCTTACCTAGGCCGTAGTGCGAACTTCTCTGGTGAAGGATTCACACACATGGAGTTCGAAGTTGAAGCAAAAACTAAAGAGAAATATGACAAGTGGGTTAAAGAAGTACAAGAAACTGCTCCTAAACTAACAGAAGCTAAGTACAACGAAATTGTTAAACCTGGTGTAGTTGGTCGTATGACATTCTCTAGTCACCACTTAAGTTATGTAGATCCAAAATCACTTGAATATTGTGATTACAACTACTACAAAAACAAAAAATAATAGCTATTATTCCAACAGATTGGAGTGAACACAGTGAAGCTTGATGAATTCTTTGTCACAGGTGACCCGATTATTTACGGTGCAGACGCTTCTATCGTTCTTGTGACATTAGCAATCATTTTCGTACTAACAAAGTATAAAAAATGGAAATGGCTTTGGGACGAATGGTTAACAACTGTTGACCATAAAAAAATCGGAGCTATGTATATTATTTCTGCGGTTATCATGTTATTCCGTGGTGGTATGGATGGTTTAATGATCCGTGCACAGTTAACATTCCCAGAAACAACTTATTTAAACGCTGAACACTATAACGGGATCTTTACAACACATGGTACAGTAATGATTCTTTTCATGGCAATGCCATTCGTTATGGGATTAATGAACCTTGTAGTACCATTACAAATTGGTGCTCGTGACGTTGCATATCCGTTCTTAAATGCTTTAAGTTTCTGGTTATTCTTTGTCGGAGCAATGTTATTCAACATCGCTTTCGTAATCGGTGGTTCTCCAGACGCTGGGTGGACTTCTTACTTCCCAATGGCAGGTACAGAGTTTACTTCGGGCGTAGGAAATAACTACTACGCAATTGCATTACAGATTTCAGGTCTCGGTACGCTAATGACCGGTATTAACTTCCTTGTTACTATCTTAAAAATGCGTACACCTGGTATGACTTTAATGAGAATGCCAATGTTTACTTGGTCAATCTTAATTACAACAATTATCATTATTTTCGCTTTCCCAGTATTAACAGTTGCTCTTGCATTAATGACATTTGACCGTCTATTCGATGCTCACTTCTTTACGATGGCGAGCGGCGGTATGCCAATGTTATGGGCCAACCTGTTCTGGGTATGGGGTCACCCTGAAGTATATATCGTTATTTTACCGGCATTCGGTATTTTCTCTGAAATCATTAGTACATTCTCACGTAAACGTCTATTCGGTTACAGTGCAATGGTATACTCAATGGTTGCAATTTCTTTACTAAGTTTCGTCGTATGGCTTCACCACTTCTTCACGATGGGTGCAGGTCCAGCGGTTAACTCATTCTTCTCGATTTCGACAATGGCGATTTCGATTCCAACCGGGGTTAAGATCTTTAACTGGTTGTTTACACTGTATAAAGGACGTATTCGTTTTACAGTTCCAATGCTTTGGTCATTGGCATTTATTCCAAACTTCGTAGTCGGTGGGGTTACAGGGGTTATGCTTGGAATGGCAGCAGCTGATTATCAATACCATAACAGCTACTTCCTAATCGCTCACTTCCACTACGTATTAATCGCAGGTACAGTATTCGCTATGCTTGCTGGATTCACATTCTGGTATCCAAAAATGACTGGTCATATGTTAAATGAACGCCTAGGTAAATGGACATTCTGGATCTTTATGAGCGGATTCAACATCTGTTTCTTCCCAATGTACTTCTTAGGTTTAGACGGTATGACTCGTCGTATGTACACTTACTCTGAAAGTCTTGGATGGGGATGGCTAAACCAAATCGCATCTGTTGGTGCGGTAATGATGGGTATCGGCTTCCTACTTCTTTGCTACAACGTAATTTGGAGTGCACGTCACGGTGAACGTGACACAACTGGAGATCCATGGGATGGTCGTACACTTGAATGGGCAACTCACTCTCCTGTACAACATTACAACTTCGCGAAGCTTCCTGAAATTAAAGAAGCTGATGCTTTCTGGTACATGAAAAAACGCGGAGAAACAGTTACACCAGCAGCAGAAGATATTAAACCAATTCACATGCCAAGTAACTCTGGTGTGCCTATTATTGCGTCTGGATTCTTCGGTCTTGCAGGTTTCGCATTAGTATTTAGCTGGTTCTGGCTTGCAGCAATCGGTGGTATTGGTATTTTAGCTTGCTTAATCTATCGTTCATTCGATTATGATGAAGGCTACTATATCAGTGTTGATGAAATTAAAAAAACAGAACATATAGCATGAGAGGTGAAATGACATGGCGGCTTTAGATAAAAGCTTACCTTTGGAATATCAATCCGAACAAAGCAGATTGAATATCCTAGGATTCTGGATTTTTCTTGGGGCTGAAATTATGCTGTTCGCAACACTTTTCGCCTCTTATCTAGTCCTTGCTGGTCGTACGGCAGATGGCCCAACACCAGCGCAATTGTTTGAACTTAAAACGCTTTTAATTCAAACATTACTACTTTTAACAAGTAGTTTTACATGCGGTATCGTAATTCATGAAATGCGTAAGCATAACCAAAAAGCGATGCTTGGATGGTTCGTCCTTACATTACTTTTAGGTGCAGGTTTCCTATTCTTCGAGATCGAAGAGTTCATTATGTACATTGGTGAAGGCGCAACAATTCAAACAAGTGCTTTCTTATCTGGATTCTTCGTTCTTCTTGGAACGCATGGAGCCCACGTAACAGGCGGTATCATTTGGGCAATTTGTGTTATTATCCAAATTTTAAAACGAGGTTTAACACCAGTTACAGCTCGTAAAGTATTCATTATCAGCTTATACTGGCATTTCCTTGATCTTGTTTGGGTCTTTATTTACACACTAGTTTACTTGAACGGGATGGTGGCGTAAATGGCTCAAAACAACAATCAAGCAAACGGACATGCGCATAGCGGATTCCCTTGGTCACACGTTTTCGGATTTATTTTATCGCTTGCATTAACGTTTCTAGCGTTATACGTGGCACTTTACACAACATTGCCACTTTCAACAGTCTTAACAACTATTATCATAATGGCTGTTGCGCAAGCATTGTTACAATTAATTATGTTCATGCATTTAAAAGAAGGAGAAGGAAGAGTTCAAATTCTTACAATGATATACAGTTTCTTCGTTGCAACTGCAACAGTTGGTTTAACTGTATGGATCTTCTTCTCAATGTAATGTACATGAAAAAGACTGCTGAGATTCCTCAGCAGTCTTTTTTTATCCCCTCTATTACATCCACATTACGGAATTAACAGCATAATCATGAAAAATATACTTATTATGACAAATGTTAAGAAAAGTCTTTCTTTATGAAATCGAATCCATATGCGTTGCTTTTCTACCTATTATATGGCTAAATAGGTACTATATTTATTTGAAGGGAGAGAACGCAATGGAACATCATACTTCTGTTCTATCACTTATGGTTGTCGTTGCAATCGCGTTTTTCGTTCCCCTTTTGTTACAACGCTTTAAATTAAAAGCACTTCCTGTGGTCGTTGCAGAAATTATTGCAGGAATCTTTGTAGGTAAAAGTGGGTTTAATATTATTGAGCCAGATATATGGCTTCAAGTTTTATCAACATTAGGATTTATCTTCCTCATGTTCTTAAGCGGTTTAGAAATTGATTTTTCTATCTTTAAACAAAAAGGGAAAAAAAATACGACAAACGAACCAAATACATTTCAGGCAGCAAGCATTATCTTCTTATTTATTTTCATCTTATCTTATGCCCTATCATTACTATTCGTATGGCTAGGATTCGTAGATAATGCAATGTTCATGACTTTAATTATTTCAACTATTTCTTTAGGTGTTGTTGTACCAACATTAAAAGAGAATAACTTAGGAAAAACAGCAATTGGGCAAATCATTTTATTAGTCGCTGTTATTGCGGATTTAGTTACAATGATTTTACTCGCTGTATTCGTCGGATTAAATTCCGAAAGCGGCCAAAGCATGTGGCTTCTTCTTCTTCTATTCGGCGCTGGTATTGTTATTTACTTTATTGCAAAACGCTTTAAAAACATTCCATACTTAGATAGTTTAAAAGCTGGTAGTGTACAAATTGATACACGAGCTGTTTTTGCACTCATTTTAATCTTAGTTGGGTTATCGGAATCTGTTGGAGCAGAAAATATTTTAGGGGCCTTCTTAGCAGGTGTACTCGTATCGTTATTATCACCAAATGAAGATATGGTGGAAAAACTTGATTCTATCGGCTACGGTTTCTTCATCCCTATTTTCTTCGTAATGGTTGGTGTAAATCTAGAGGTGTGGTCTATTTTCAAAGAACCTTCTAGCATGCTAATGATCCCAATCTTAATTGTAGGACTCTTTATTTCAAAACTCTTACCATCACTCGTCTTAAGAAAATGGTATCCACGTAATATCGTACTTGGAAGTGCAATTTTATTAACATCGACACTTTCTTTAGTTATTGCGGCTGCACAAATTGGTGAAAAACTGGAGATCATCAGTCCAAGTTTATCTGCCTCTCTTATTTTAAGCGCAGTTATTACTTGTATTTTTGCACCTATATTGTTTAAAAAAATGTTCCCAAAAGTAGAAACACCAAAACCAAAAGTAGCTATTATTGGCGCGAGCAGAATTACCCTTCCGTTATCACTAGATTTAAAACGAGAAGATTATGACGTAACGCTATATATGATGCGTCAAAACAAAATAAATGATGAAGAAGCGAAATCGCACGACTTCCCTATCGTGAAATTGGATGACATCACAATCGCATCATTAACTGAACAAACAGCATTTGATGCAGATCGCGTCGTTGTTGCAACAAGTGATGATGAACAAAACTTATTATTGGCAGAACATGCAAAAGAGCTAGGTGTTGAACATGTTATTGCAAGTGTAGAAGATCCACTTCTACAAGAAAAAGCAACGCAAGAACATATCGCTGTATTCTCAACAATTAACTCTACACGTATTTTATTACGTGCGCTTATTGATAAACCTAGTCTCGTTCGCTTAATTACAACAGCAAACGAAACAGTCCGTGAAGTTGAACTACGGAGCAATAAATATAACGGCGTTGCACTTCGTCGCCTTCCGTTTTTAGGTGATGTACTAGTCATTCAAATTTATCGTGGAAATAAAGCATTAATCCCACATGGGGATACAAGACTACAACACGGTGATACATTACTTGTAACAGGCTCAAAAGAACATATCGATACACTAAAAAACATATTAGAATAAAAAAATGCCCCTCACATAATTGAGGGGCATTTTTTCCGTTTCATATGGTAAAATGTTACTATCACATATTATGGGGATGGATTACATTATGTCTATTATAACTTTAGCTCTCTTATTATTAGCCGAAATACTCGTTGCCATTATTCTCATCGGTGTTAGTATTGAGATTTGTAGTTACGGATGGAAAAAATCGAATGGAATAAAATATTCTTGCCTCCTACTTTCACTCCTTCTTGGAACTGCTAGCATACTCGGACTTCTCGCCGCACCTGCCTATTTCTTTATACAATTAACAGAAAAAGCGTTATAAGAAAGGATGTTAATATGATTACCGTGAAAAATATTGAGGGATCTGAAACTTACGTATTACGTCAAAAAATTTTACGCCCCAATCAAACATTAGCAGATTGTAAATACCCTTCCGATTATGAAACAGACACCTTCCACTTAGGCGCATTTATAAACGATGAACTAATTAGTATCGCTTCCTTCTCAAAAGAAATATATCCCGACTTACCAACGGGTATTCATTATCGTCTACGAGGAATGGCAACATTACCTGCATTTCGAAACAACCGTGCTGGAAGCTCCTTAATTCAGAAGGCGGAACAAATCTTGCAAGAACGCCAAGCAAATATATTATGGTGTAATGGCCGAATTACTGTAGCTGACTATTACAAACACTTAGGCTTTCAGGAATATGGTGAAATCTTTGAAATTGAACCGATTGGCCTTCATAAAGTACTATATAAAAGAATATGAGAAAAGCTTTCCTCAATATGGGAAAGCCTTTCTTATATTTCAATCTTCTCTTTTTATTTTTTTCATATATATGTATATAAACAAACTTGGAACTAAAAAACAAGCAAACATAATAAGTCCTGTCATACTAATTTCCTTTATCGAAATATCTGGTGTTACAACGATACAAATAGCTAAAATCCCAATAATAATACCTACCGGAATGAATAATAGCTTCATAAAATAACGACGCGACACTCCGCCCGTATGCTCATACACTTCCACTGAATTTTTCAGATTTAAAAAGTTAATAATTATTATCCCGCCCATAAATACCATTAATAAATCCGAAACACTTTCATATCCTGCCCCTTGCAAGACATAGCGGTAAAAGACGATAGCTAGTATGACGATATTTTGTAAGATGAAAGCTAATCTAATATGTTTTAACCCTTCAATCATTAAACGTTCATCTTTCACGATTTTCATCCTACCACTCCTTTTCCTCCCAAAACAAATCATTCAACGTTTTATCTACTGCATAACAAATTTTTAAACATAAATCTAAAGATGGATTGTATTTCCCCTTCTCAATTAAACTAATCGTTTGCCTTGTAACGCCTACTTTTTCTGCTAATTGTTGCTGTGTTAAATCTAATTGAACACGCGCGACTTTTATTTTACTTACAGCCATTCATGTTCCTGCTACTAAAAATATAGACAAATGTATATTCTTAGAGTATTCCTGCTTCTACGTGCCCTGCCTCGCTAATCACTTGCTACTACAGTTTGCTGTGACACTTCACAGGCGTAAATTCCGATGTAGCCCACCGTACATATATACAATCTATTTACGTTAGTATTGTATATTTTTTTGCTTGTAAAAGGTTGATTGACGCATTTAAATCTCTATCTATTACATTGCCACATTCACATGTATATACTCGGTCAGACAGCTTTAAATCCGACTTTTTTTGACCGCAACATGAACACATTTTAGAAGATGGATAGAATCTGTCCACTTGCCGTAGTTCAATTCCATATCTCCTACATTTCGTTAATAACCATGTTTTAAAAGCATAAAAACATTGTTGCGCTACAGCTTTAGATAGATGTTTGTTCTTCATCATACCTTTCACATTCAAATCTTCTACTACAATAAACGTTGGCTTGGTTTTCACCACATCATTTACAATAGACTTTACATACGCTAATCGAATATTTGCTAGCCTAGCATGTAGTTGTTGCACCCTAAGAATATTTTTGTTTATATTCGCTCTTTTATTAGTAACAGGTTGTTCACCTCTCTTTCTTATATTTTCAAATTTGCGTGATAAAGAGCGTTGTTCACGTTTTAACCGTTTTTCTATCTTTTTTACTTGTACTGTTTTATTTATATTTTTGTGAGTTTTTCCATCGCTACGTACAGCGAAGTCTTTAATTCCCAAATCAATTCCTAGACCTACTGTATTGAGAGTTGCATTTGGTTTTACCTCTTTCACTTCACAGAGTATAGACACATAGTATCTTCCTGCTCTTTGATATACTGTACCACTTTTTACAATTGTATTTTTTGAAATATATCCATACTCTTTTAACCTTATCCAACCAATTGTAGGGACTTTTACTCTATGTCTTTCTACTGTCCAATCTGTTTTGTTGTTTTTCGGAAAGTAGCACTTCACATCTTGCTTCTTCTTTTTTTTATATCGTGGAAACTTAGATAAACCTTTAAAAAACCGCTTAAAAGCTTTATCTCCATTCATAATCGCTTGTTTTACCGCTTTGCTCGACACTTCTTTAATCCACTGGTCACACTCTTTTGTATGAATGTTGTTTAACCATTTGGAAAAGTCATAACCACTAAGAAATTTCCCCTCCGACTCATATACCTCTTTATTTTTAGAGATATACAGGTTATATACATATCGACACACCCCAATAGTTTGACGGATTTTACTAATTTGTTCAGTTGTCGGTTTGATTTCTATTAAATATGCTCTTTTCATAAGTCTTCATCCTCCGACATTTTCTTTTTGTATTTTCTCAACCCGTATATTCTACAGCTAAATACATGAATGATAGATATTAAATCCTGAACAAGTTCTTCTTGAATACCCATATATTTCTTATACTGTTCTTCTGTATAATATCTTCTTCCTTTTGGGTTTCGGTAAGCAGGTAAAACAACTTGATTGTCCCACCTTTGCAATGTCTTAACAGAGACATTAAGCATTTCTGAAAATTCTTTCGGTTTATATTGTTTCATAATTACTTTTCACTATATATGCCTACTTTTGTCTATGTTTTTGTTTACTGTTTCTTTCTCCTCCACCCTTATTATAATATATATTCCAATAAGTAATTTATATTTTACATTACTAATTTAAGTTTCACTTTATTATACACAAAAAAGGAGCCCCTCATAAGAAGCCCCCTCTCCTATATTATAAGAATAAATGACATCCAAATAAAATTGTAAATAAGTATAGTAACGGATGCACTTCCATCCCTTTCCCTTTCACAATTTTCAAGACTGGATACACTAAAAATCCAATTGCAATTCCATTCGCAATACTAGATGTTAACGGAATACCTATAAAAATTAAAAATGCTGGTAACGCATCTTCAAATTCATTCCAATTAATATCTCGAATGCTTTGTGCCATTAAACTACCTACTATAATTAATGAAGGAGCTGTAATAGCGGCTACACTTGATAAAGAAGCAATAACAGGACTAAAAAATGCCGTTATAATTGTTAGACCAACAACTACAATCCCTGTTAACCCAGTTTTACCACCTGCAGCAATACCTGCTGACGATTCAATCGTCGCTGCTGTTGGGCTTGTTCCAAAGATAGAACCTGTAGTCCCGCCAATTGCATCTGCAATAAACGCTTTACCAAAACGCTTCTCTGTATTGTCTGTAATTAAACCTGCTTGTTTAATTAAACCAAGTAATGCACCTGTTGTATCGAATAAAAGTACAAGTAAAAATGAAAATACAACGCCGTATAATCCGTATTCAATTACATCTGAAAAGGCATTGATTGGGTTTGAAACGATGATACCCTCTGGTAAATGAGGCATCGCCACAATTTTATCAGCAAACTTCAATTGCCCTGTAAAGAAGGCAATAATTCCTGTCACAATCATACTAATAAATAATGCACCGCTCACACGCAATGTCATTAATACCGCCGCTAATATTAAACCAATTAAAGTTAAAATAACAGCTGGAGAATGAAAATCACCAATCGTAACTAAATTAGACGGATGATCCACGATAATTCCAGAAAGGCGCAATCCAATAAAAGCAATAAATAGTCCAATTCCACCTGCAATTGCATGCTTTAAACTATCAGGAATTGCTAAAATTAACTTTTGCCTAAAAGAAGTAAAAGATAATAAAAGAAAAATAATCCCCGTTACAAATACAGCTGAAAAGGCAACTACATATGTAATCCCTTCTGCCTTCTGTACAACAGAATAAGCAAAATATGCATTCATTCCCATAGCTGGAGCGATAACAATCGGGTAATTCGCGAAAATCGCCATACCTACTGTTCCAACAACGGTTGCAATAATTGTTGCTGTAAACGCTTGGTCAAATGGTACACCTGCATCAGATAATATTTTTGGATTGATGACAAGAATATACGCAAATGTAAAAAAAGTTGTGATGCCAGCTAAAAACTCTTGCTTCACAGAAGTATTATATTTTTGTAATTGAAACATGCTTATGTACCCTTCCTACACCTGAATTATTATCACACATTCTTTTTCTTACTAGTATGTGAGAAAATATAATACTTAATCTTAACAATCAATAAAAAGAAGAGTCAATATATTCCCTAATAGTTAGAATTTTAAGTTTAAGTCTGACAAGTACAGATGTAGTACAGTTCATTATGATTATTTTTGTAGCATAACAGATAGAAATGTTTTATAATTTGAAATAGTTAAATATTTAGTAAACGCATTCAAATATCGTTCACTCTACAAGGGGGATTCTTCTTATGCAGCACACAAACAAATCTGGAACTTTAAATCGTGGTTTAAAAGAACGACATATTACTTTAATGTCACTGGGCTCAGCTATTGGCGTTGGGCTATTTTTAGGATCCGCTTCCGCCATTAAACTAGCAGGTCCTTCTATTTTGCTAGGCTATATGATTGCCGGTCTCGTTATTTTTTTCATTATGCGAGCGCTTGGGGAAATGGCAATTGAACAACCTGTTGCTGGTTCTTTTAGTAAATATGCATATGATTATATTGGACCACTCGCTGGTTATATTACTGGTTGGAATTACTGGTTCTTATGGGTTGTTACTTGTATGGCTGAAATTACAGCAGCTGGTATTTACATGCAGTACTGGTTCCCAGATATCCCGCGCTGGACTTGGGCATTACTTGCTCTATTATTAATGAGCGCTTTTAACTTCTTATCGGTAAAAGTATTTGGAGAACTTGAGTTTTGGTTTGCTCTCATTAAAATTGTCACAATTATCTGTATGATAGTAGTCGGAGCTGGTATTATTTTATTCGGATTCGGAAACGGTGGTATCGCTACTGGTATTTCAAATCTTTGGTCACATGGTGGCTGGTTCCCAAATGGATTTTCTGGGTTACTACTCTCCATGCAGATGGTACTATTCGCTTATTTAGGCGTTGAATTAATCGGTGTTACAGCTGGTGAGGCTCAAAATCCGAAGAAAACACTCGCAAAGGCAATCGATAACGTATTTTGGAGAATTCTACTCTTTTACGTTGGGGCATTATTCGTTATGATGGCAATTTATCCATGGAACGAACTTGGTGAGAAAGGCAGTCCATTCGTATTAACATTCCAACAAATTGGTATCGCAAAAGCAGCAGGTATTATTAACTTTGTCGTATTAACAGCAGCTCTTTCTTCTTGTAACGGTGGTTTATTTAGTACAGGCCGTATGCTATATACATTAGCTCAGCAGAAAAAAGCTCCTGAAAGATTTGGTCGTTTAAATAAAAATGGCATTCCAAGCCAAGGAATTGTAGCAACTGCTATCGTTTTACTAATTGGTGTTATATTAAACTATCTCGTACCTGCAAAGGTATTTACATGGCTTACTAGCATTTCAACTTTCGGTGCAATTTGGACTTGGGGAATTATATTAGTCGCTCAAATTAAATTCCGTAAAAGCTTGCCTACTCAAAATAAACAAAAGTTATCGTATAAAATGCCTTTATACCCATTAAGCTCATATTTCTCACTCGTTTTCCTTGTATTAGTATTAGGTATAATGGCGTATTCAGAAGATACACGAATTGCATTGATTGTCGGCCCAATTTGGCTTATCGGCTTAGCAATCGTATATTACATGAAAGGGTTTCATAAGATTGATGAAACACCTAACTCAAAAATTAGTTAAGCAAAACATCCCTTCCTTATTACTTGGAAGGGATGTTTTTATATCTATATAAATATTTCTCAACAAAATTCACGGTATTTTTACAATTTTTTAATATTTTTTATGTTTTCCGTCTTTATTTTTACAGAAAAATAAATTACATTATTAAAGCACATATATTTATTATTAGGGGGATTCTTCTATGAAGAATAAAAAATGGATTACATTTTCTTTAGCAACAGCAATTACACTAAGTATAGGGACCTCGTTCATACCGTCTACTTATGCCGAAAGCTCTGTAGACCCAGCTCCTGAAATTGCTGCAAAAGTTGTAAATCAAAACAATGGGAAGAAAGTATTATTCGATAATACACACGGTCAAACTGCTGGGACAGCTGACTGGGTTATTGACGGCGGCTTTTCTGACTTCGGAAACGGCATTGCAAAAAACGGATATCACGTAAAGGAACTTCGTAAATCAACACCTATTACGTACGAAGACTTAAAAGATTACAATGTATTTATCGTTCCAGAAGCTAATATTCCTTACAAAAAATCTGAGCAGGACGCTATGTTACAATATGTAAAAAATGGTGGTAGTATCTTCTTTATTGCTGATCATTACAATGCAGATCGTAATAAAAATCGCTGGGACTCTTCTGAAGTATTTAATGGATATAGACGCGGTGCTTGGGATAATCCAGCAAAAGGAATGTCTAATGAAGAAGCTAATTCACAAGCTATGCAAGGAGTAGAAAGCTCTGATTGGCTCTCTGACAACTTCGGTATTCGCTTCCGCTACAATGCACTTGGTGATGTTTCAGCGAAAACAATTGTATCGCCTGAACAATCTTTCGGAATTACAAAAGGTGTTTCGTCTGTAGCAATGCATGCTGGTTCTACTCTAGCAATTACAAACCCAAAACTAGCAAAAGGACTTGTTTACCTTCCAGAAAATCCATCAAAATGGAATAACGCTGTTGATAGTGGCGTTTATAATGGCGGTGGTATTGCAGAAGGCCCATATGCTGCTATCGCAAAAGTAGGACTTGGAAAAGCTGCCTTTATTGGTGACTCTTCTCCTGTTGAAGATGCTACGCCAAAATACGTTCGTGAAGATTCTGGCCAAACAAAGAAAACTTACGATGGTTATAAAGAAGAAAACGATGCGATTTTATTAGAAAACATCGTAAATTGGTTATCAAATAAAGAGACATTTACAAGTTTAGATCAAGTAAATGGTTTACAACTTGATTCACCTACAGCTCTACAAACATTTGAACAGCCAAGCTTATCAACAGAACCACAACCTGAACCTTGGAGTGCACCAAATGCAGGTTATCAATGGTTTAATACAAATACTTTTAAACCAGGTTCATACGGTTATAACGGTGCGGTAACAACAAGCGACTACGTCGTTACACACCCTAGCATTCTACCAAACAATGAAATTTTCCAAATGAAGATTCAAGTAAATAACTTACTACCTAATACAACGTATAACAACTATTCTTTAGGTATCTTCACTACCGGTGGAACACAAGTGGCTAAAGTACAAAATGCAAACGGCACTTGGCCATCTACTTTCGGATATAGTAGTGCATTTTCTTTCACAACAAACAGCTTAGGCTCTGCTGAGAAAGTTGTAAATGTACAGATTGATTCAAATACAACTGGACAAGCAACGCTTCGTCTACGCCAAAATACAACAACGAAATATAATGAAACTGTAACGATTAATAAGAAATAATAAAAAAGGCAATCCATACATGGATTGCCTTCTTCTCACTTCTCTTCCTTCGAGAAAAACATTCTTGAAATAACGATACCTATACTACCGACGATTAGGAATAACACTGCCCTAATCATCATCGATACCTCTGGTAAGTCAAGTAAGAATAACTTCCCTACCGTTACGACTAAAACGACTAAACCAGCATATAATATTTCATTCATATTTCTATTTCTTCCAAACCAAACCGCAAATAATGCATATACCATCCATAATAACGATACTGATACACTAATTACGCTTCCATCTGTAGATAAAACTTCACCGATTCTCGTAATTGTAATAAATACAATTATCATAAACCAATAGAGCACTATAGAATACATATATTTGCCGAAGCTCGCTAATACTTCTTTCGCTTCTCTCATGCAATAATAGAACGTTCCTATTAAAATAAGATGAGCAACAAAGCCTGCCGAAATAAATTGATCAAACGGGCTAAAAATAGTCTGTATCATTCCAATTGCGTAAACCGTCGCACTAACATACAATTTTATCTGTTGTTTTACTTTAATAGAAGTGACCATGCCGAGGAAACCTTGTAACAATAGTACAATCGCTGCATTCACTAAACTATACTCATATAAAATTGCTAAACTAAATGCTCCCATTGCGAAACCAAATAAGAGATTTGTAAATGTAGAATGTCTATTTTTCCTATATTCACATACGAACATAGCGGCATGTACGAATGCACTAATAATCAATCCCCATGTTGTAAAATCAGGTATTTTTGAAATAGCTAGTATAAAGAACACTGCATTCGCACTAAATATCGCCAAACGTGGTTCTAGTATAAAACTTCTCTCCGTAAACATATGCCAAAATAATAGTAAATGAATCAAACCATATACAATCGTTAACTGTATTTGCAAGTTCTCTACTAACATTGACATAACAGCAAAGAAAACGAAAAGGACAATGGCAGCAACAGCGTAAGAAATCATATATAAGTATTTATAACGATTTTTCAACGCATACCATAATAAACTAAGTGTTAATACTGTCTCATATCCAAAGAAAATATAAGGATTAGGAGTCGTACTATTTAACAAGAATGGTACGAAGAACGCACCGACCGCTACGAAAATAGTGAGATATTCCGATTGATATCTTTTCGCTAAATAAATCCCTAAAATAACCCATGCAATATTACAGAGAAACGCGACACTTGCCGGAATAAATCCATATAAATAATGTGCTGCAAACGTCGTTAGAACAATCCCGGTAATACTTCCTCCAGCTAATACTAATCCTAACGCTTGCCGCTCTCTTTTAATTTGAATATCTCCTATATAATACAACCCGATAGATAATGCGATACCAAACACAATTCGTATCGCTGGTGTTAATAAACCAGCATCTACCCCTGCTTTAAATAACCAGATCACTCCAAGCAACATAATACCGACAAATACACGCGGTAACCACGTCTGACAAAACTTAATAATATTAAATGGCTCTGGTTTAAAAGCCGATATATCTACTTGTTTTAACTCAGGTTCTTGCAAAGGCTCTTTTATCTTAACTATTTCTTCTTTTGGCTTTTCCTCCATTACCGTTTCAATATATTCTTTCTTGTTCTTACTAACATGTTGCTGAGCGTTTTCTACTTCTATTTCCCTCTGCTTTACTTTTAATTCAGCAAGTGCTTCTTGAATTGTTTCAATTGCCGTTTCGAGTGCTTCTATTTTCTTATCCAAATCCTTCTTCATACGCTCCCCCCTTATTCGTAACTCTCATTGAACCTATATATTACCAATTATCTTTATCATACTCTTAGTCTATTCATTTTCAATAGTATTTTTCCAAAAAAAGAAAGGTGTCTTCCCAAAATAGGAAAACACCTTTTTACTCATTTATTCTTATTTAGAAAAATGCTAACGATAAAACCAAGACACATGCCTACAATAGCTGGAACAATCCACCCAACACCTTCTGTATAAAACGGGATGTATTTTAATGCTGACGTCCACTGATTCATCATTACATTTTTATTTAAAATGTCAATTGCACTAAATATCGCTACAACCAAAACAGTTACTGCATATACGTATGCATACTTTCCAATATACTGATGGAATAACCCTAGAATAATAAGCGTTAACGCAATTGGATAAATAAATCCAAGAATTGGTACTGATACTTTTAAAATTTGCGTTAACCCTAAATTAGCTAAAATCATACTAACAACGCTTACTATAAATGCCCACAATTTATAAGATACTTTCGGAAATGCACTCGCAAAAAATTGACTACAAGACGTAACAAGTCCAATTGAAACACATAAACACGCGATAGTAAAAATAAGACCTAATAAAACGACTCCGCCCTGTCCAAATAATGTAATCATAACTTGTGCTAACACTTTCGCACCGTTATCAAATGTTCCTAATGAGCCACTAATTGCCCCCACATATCCAAGGATGACATAAATAATAGATAATAATAGTCCTGCCCCAATTCCAGCAATACTCATATATTTCGCTAAACCTTTATCATCTTCAATACCCTTTGCACGTAATGCATTTGCAATAACAATTCCAAAGATTAAAGCAGCTAACGCATCCATTGTTAAATATCCATCTAAAAACCCTTGAAACATAGGAGCTTGGCCATAGTTCCCTATTGGTTCTTTCATATCTCCTACTGTTGTAAACATACTCTTTATAAAAATGAGTGCAATCATACATAATAATAATGGCGTCAAGACTTTTCCAAACAACCCCATTAATTTAGATGGGGATAAACTTAACCAGTAAACAATACTAAAGAAAATAACTGTGTAAAACAATAATAATCCGTTTCCTGCTTCAGGGAATAACTGACCTGGCCCCATTTCAAAAGCTAAACTTCCCGCACGGGGTATACCAAGCCCAGGTCCAATAAATACATACACGATACATGGAAAAATAATTGCAAATGAAGAATGAACCCTACCCGCTAACGTTTGAAAACTTCCTGCTTTTGCAATAGAGATAACACCTAATATAGGAAGACCTGTTGCTGATATAATAAACCCTACTAATGAAATCCAAACATGTTCTCCTGCTTCATACCCAAGGAAAGGTGGAAATATCAGATTCCCTGCTCCAAAGAACATAGAGAATAACATAAGGCTAATAAGTAAAATTTCTTTTTTCTGTAACAATTTCATTTCTTTCTCCTTCTTTAATTTCATCTTTTATGAAATCAATTTCACATATAAAAAAGTACAATAACCCGCTTCCTTACAAAGAAAACATAGTCCATAGTCTATCACAAAAGAAACACCCATTCTATAGCTATTCCTCTTTTCCAATTTCTTCTGAAAAATCAACCTTTATTGACTTATAATAGTTAATAAAGTAAAATATTAAATGTACAAAATTATTAACTTTGTTTTTGTTTGTGTCAGGAGGAAAATAACATGGAATCAGCGATACAACTAGAAAGAGAACAACAAAGAAAAAAGAAACATCCTCCAGGTTTATACTTACTCTTCTTTACAGAAATGTGGGAAAGATTTAGTTACTATGGATTACGAGGATTATTAACATTATATTTAACGACAGCTTTAGTAAGCGGTGGTCTTGGGTTTAGTCCCGCATGGGCACTCTCTATTTACGGATTTTATACTGGGGCCTGTTATTTCACACCAATGATTGGTGGATACTTAACAGACCGTTTTCTAGGTAGACGAAAAGCAATCACAATTGGTGGTATAACAATGGCAATCGGTAACCTTACACTATTTGCCTTGCAAAACCAATTAGGCCTATACCTCGGATTAGCGCTTATTATTATCGGTAACGGATTCTTCAAACCGAACATCTCTACACTGGTTGGAGAATTATACGAAGAGAACGATCCAAAACGTGATAGTGCATTTACCATTTTCTATATGGGTATTAACGTCGGTTCATTTTTAGCTCCACTCGTTTGCGGATTTTTATCAGAAAATTTATTCAAAACAACAGTTGATGGCGTTGTACATTACGGATTCCGTTACGGTTTCTTAGCCGCTTCAATCGGAATGATCATTGGACAAATTTTATTTACAACACTATCAAATCGCTTCCTTGGTAATATCGGTAAAAAACCAACTCGCGATTTACAAACAGCTGCTGGACAACCATCAGTAGGAGATACACCATTAACAAAAAAAGAAAAACAACGTACCGCAGTTATCGTCATTTTAACATGCTTCGTTGTCTTCTTCTGGGCTGGCTTTGAACAAGCTGGTAGCTCATTAACATTATATACAAACAAATTTGTAGACCGCTCTGTGTTCGGATGGGAAGTTCCAACATCTTGGTTCCAATCGGTCAATCCATTATTTATTATTTTACTTGCTCCAGTCATTTCTGCATTATGGGCAAAACTTGCAACTCGCAAGCAGGGTGATTTAAAAATCCCAACTAAAATGGGACTTGGTATGATCTTGCTCGGTATCGGTTATATCATTCTCGTTATCGCTACATTAAAAACAGGTAGTGATGAACATAACATTACAGAAAAAGCAAACTTACTGTTTATCGTCTTTACGTATCTTTTCCATACGTTAGGTGAGCTATTCTTATCACCTGTCGGACTATCAATGGTTAGTGCGCTTGCACCGGTAAAATTAGCATCTTTACTAATGGGTGTATGGCTAGCAAGTTCAGGTATCGCCAACATTTTAGGCGGACAACTTGCAAGCTTCACAACTTCACTTGGATACGCTGAAGTATTCACAGTTATTGGCGCTGTGGCAATTGTACTAGGTTGTGTTTTATTATTAATTTCTAAGAAATTAGTGAAATGGATGGATTAAAAAAGATGAGGAATTTCTCCTCATCTTTTTTTATGCTGTTTTCCCTTGTTCTATTGCTTGTTCGTACAGCTCTTTATGTTCTTTATATTCACTTGGTACGAAACTCTTATAGAAGAATGAGAACCAGCTGTCTCCCTTTTTATACCCTTCTTCTCGAATTTTCGCTGCTTTTTTATTCGATTTAAATCCTTCAGTAAACCATTTCTTTAACAATTCATTTCTTTCATACTTAGCAGGAACTTTTAAATCATAGTTTTCAAATGCATACTTATAGCCAGCTTTTTCTACTGCCTTTTTTGTAGATTTATAGCCTTTTTCATACGCTGTTTCATATGCCTTCACGTATACTTCTTTCTCTCTATTTCCAGGATTCTTTTCAGCTAGTTCTTTCCCTGTCTTTTCCCCTAACTCAGCTTGCTCTTTTTCAATTTTTTCTGTTCTTTCTTTATTCCCTACTTTGAATCCGTCTGCAAAGTTTACCTTAAACTCTGAAGCAACTTGACTATCGTCCATCGTCTCTTGTGCTAAACCTTGTTCTTTTCCTTTTTCAAAATGCGTTTTCTTCTGCTCTTCTAAAGACCATGCGGCTGCATAAGTCGCTTTAAACGCTTGTTTATATGCATCAGATTTTCCAGCTACATGCACTTCTGCATCATTTTTTCCTGCTTTAAAATCAGTTTCTCCATTCTTTTGACCTTCAAGTTGACCTTTTTCCATATCAGCTTGGCGCTGCGCTTCCTCTTGTTTACGTGCCTCTTCAGCTTTTCTTTGTTCCTCGGCTACACGTTGTCTCTCTTCTTCAGCTTTACGCTGTGCTTCTGCAGCACGTTGTTTTTCCGCCTCGGTATTGCGCTGTGCTTCTGCTTGTCTCTCAGCTTCTACAGCACTATTATTATTCTGGCTAGGAGCTGGGCTCGTTGCACCACTACTAGAAGCTGGTTTATTATGATAATGATATTCCCCGTACTGTAATCCCCATTTCTCACAATTTGTACGACACGTATGTCCTCCATTAGCATCTGTACGCCCTGGATGTGCATAAGCTGAAATCGGAGCTACCAATAACGCTATACTCGTTGTTAAAAGAAGTTTCTTCACCTGTTGTCTCACTCTTGTTCCTCCCAAAATATAGAATCCTAACTTTATTATACATAAATAGAATAATATTTGAATACAAACCAAAATATTCTATTATTTCTCAACATTAGTAAAAAAGAAGGTGAACTCTTTAAAGAGTTCACCTTCTTTTTTACTTCTTCGCCTTCGTTCTTACTAAATCACCAGCAACAACATAACGCTTAGAATTATCCTTTACAGATACACATGTAATAAGCGTTATCTCATCTTTCCCATGATCCTCTACAACTTCCCACTTATCAGGAGTCACTTCAGATACACCAGTAACCGCATACTCATATTCATTTTCATTGTCATACAAATAAATTTTATCGCCTTTTTTCAAAGAAGCTATATCACTAAATAAAACACCTTTTTTAGACATGTTATGTCCTGCTAATGCGTAATTTCCTTTTCCCATAACTTGATTCTCTTTTACTGTCGCTGCACCTGATAATAAGTTTTTTTCAGTAGAAGCTTTTAAAACAGGCAGTTCTACTGAAACACTTGGAATCGAAATACGACCAATTACTTGTTTCTTATCTAATGATGCATTCGCTACTTCCGCCAAGTCTGGTTGATTAATTTTGGAAGCATCTACAAATTCCGTCTCATGCTTTTCATAATCCATCTTTTGAACAGCCTGCACATTTTCAGTCTGTTTCTTTTCAGCCTGATATCCATCATAAAATGGCTTTCCAATTAACACGCCACCTACAACAAATAGCAGAATTGCTACTATACTATAAATTCTTTGCTTATTCATACACAGTTCCTTTCCCTTACAAAATCTTACTCTATATAAAATGATAAAATAATATCGCTATATGTACAAGTATTAGCTTAAAAAGAAACCTTCTTGCCAGTGCAAGAAGGTTTCTTTTTAAGCTAATTTATTTCTGTATAGTGATACGTGAAATACTGTCATTTGAATAAAGAAAATAGAAAATAGAATATATAATGGGTATCCAGGAAGATATTCATTAATAATAGGCGAAAAAGTTAAAAATCCAACTGCACAAGGTAACACAAACCATAACGATACAAATGTTGTTCGACAAGCTTTATCCGTAATCGCTTTTTCACGTTCATCTTCTAGCGGAAATAATAATGGATACATCCAAAAAGATAAATTCTTATATTTTTTCTTTTGAATTCTATAAAAAATTGTAACTATAATTGCTCCAATAAATAATAAAATGAATGGTACTCCATTAAACCATACTTCAAATGGGAATTTCTCGTTTTTAATTATATCTGCTAACTCTGTAATGACACTATAAAATTCAACAAATGTCCAGCATGCTAAAGCAGTATAAAGCACGTTTATGATATAAGAAAAAACAATTCTATTCATCCTCTTCCCCCTCCTTATTTAAAACAAACACATCTTCCATCTTTAACTGAAACACATCACAAATCGTAAGTGCTAATAACAACGAAGGAACGTAATCCCCTTTTTCAATTGCAGCAATTGTTTGTCTCGTTACTCCAACCTTTTCTGCTAATACACTTTGCGTAAAGTTAAAACGAGCTCTTAATTCTTTTACTCTGTTTAAAATGGTCAAATTTACCACCTCTCACCATTATTGTATGCTATCCTTAACAAAATGTAAACTCAACTTAACATTATTATTATAAAAAAATCCAACTCTACGTATTGTAAAGTTGGATTACTTGTTAGTTTAAAATTTTAACTTTAACTGTTCTTCTACCCCAGTCATTAGCTTGAGCTGAATTTGGCATTAATAGATCAATGATATGCCCTTTTATTGCACTACCAGTATCTCCAGCAATTGCTGTTCCATATCCTTCTACATATACAGTAGAACCTAATGGGATAACAGATGGATCTACAGCAATTAATTTCATGTTTGGATTTGCAGTTAAATTATGTCCTAACTTAGATTTTACAGTTTCACCCGGTTTATAGCCGTTTTCAGATGGGTCAGCTGTATAAGCGGTTGCTGTTACGTAAAATTCTTTTCCACCTTGAGTTGGTTTCGTATCAGGCTTAGACTCTGTTTCTGTATTTTTTGCTACAGGTTCAGCTGGTTTACTAGCTTTTTCCTGCTTTTGCTTTTCAGCAATTTCTGCTTGTGCTTTCGCTAAAGCTTCTTGCTCTGCTTTTGCAGCCGCTTCTGCTTTTGCACGCTCTTCCGCTGCGATTCTTGCTGCTTCTTGCTCACGAGCAATCGTTTCTTGTACTGTCTTCATATTTGATTCAATTTTAGCTTTCTCTTCCGCTGCTAAATTAAGTTGACTTGCAACTTCATTATATTTAGCTTGAACTGTTTGTAAGTTATCTTGACGTTTTTTCAAGTTATCTTGCAGTTCAGCTTGCGCTTTTGCTAATTTTTGTTTGTCTACTACTAAAGATGCTTCTTTTTCGTCAATTGTTTTCTTATCTTCTTCAATTTGACGAAGATCTTGTTCTTGTAGACGTAAAATTTCTTTATCAGCTTCTAGAATAGTAGAAACTGCGTTCATACGTTGTAAGAAGTCTGCAAAGTTTTTTGACTCTACTACAACTTCTACTACTAAACTTGTATTTGAACTGTTTTGAACAGAAACCATACGTTTTCTCATAATATCTTTACGAGCAAGGACTTTATCCTCCAAAACGACAATTTCTTGCTTTTTTTGCTCAATCTGCTTATGTGTTTCATCAATTTTACGTTGAATAGCAGCTTGATCCTCTTTATTTTTTGCAATTGTATTATTTAAATTATGTAGTTCGTTTTCGATACCTTTAATTTCTTTACTAACAGCTTGCTTCTCTTGCTCTTTCTTTTGCATTTCTGCATCGTTTTGTTGCAATTGCTGTTGCATGTTGTTAAGTTTCTCGTCGTTTGACTCTGCTTTAACAGCGACTGTACTAGAAAGACCGATAATTCCTGCTAATACTAGACAGCTGATTCGCTTAAAATAGTTCATAATCCGACTCCCTTCTTATACAGTTATACATGATTTATTTTACAGTTTGTTTACAAAACGATTAAATACAGTTTATTTTTCGTGACGAAAAAAAGAGAATTATGAATAAAATGTAATAGATTCTTAAATATTTAACAATTCCTATATTTAAAAAATACAAAAGATGCTAAAATCCAAATATAGAGAAAATATAACTTTCGAAGGCGGTTGAAATAAATACATGTTTACTCAAAAAAAAACACTCCAACATACAATTGCTCAATTAGAAGAGCGTATACAAGAATTAGAATTAGAATTAAAACAAAAAGATATTGAAAAGCAAGAGACTATTTCTACTATCCACGATCGTGTACAAAGCGTTGTCCAAGAGCATCAACTTGTAAATAACCAACACAATACACTTCAAAGCTTAGTTCAACAATTAAGTTCATGTTTCGAAAATGTTTCAACACGTACGACACATTCCAATGAGTTAAATAATGAAATGTTACAAAAGGAACAAAGCTTAATTCAGTCTATTGCAGAAATTATTGACTGCTCTAATGAAGGAAAAGAATCCGTTCACCGCTTACTTATTGTAATTAATAAATTAGGTGAACAATCTCAACGCACGTCTAATAGTATGAATCATCTAAGCGAACGCTCAAAGGAAATCGAGCAAATTGTAGAAGTCATTCAAAACATTGCAGCACAAACAAATTTACTTGCTTTAAATGCGAGTATTGAAGCCGCGCGTGCTGGAGAGCATGGTAAGGGATTCGCTGTCGTTGCCAATGAAGTAAGAAAACTAGCGGAAAGTACAGCAGAAAGTACAAAAAACATCGGCAACTTAACGAAAAAAATTCAAGAAGAAATTGAAAAAGCATATGATAACACAAAAGATAATTTACATTTAGTTGATGAAGGTGTAGAAATGAGCGCCGATACAAATGCTAGAATTGAAAATATTTTAGTTATGATTCAAACGTTACAAAATGGTGCTACAAATGTTATTAAGGCTATCGAAAACCAAAAGTCTTGTAATGATGACATATTACGAGAATTCGCTAACACGCAACAAATGTTCCAAAAATTAAATACTACTATTATGAATCATATTCATGATGCTGAAAAAGTCGATGTTCAATTGTCTAAAAGTCTTCAAGAAACAGTAACTTCTTAATTAAAAATAAAAATCCCTTATACTGCTATAAGGGATTTTTATTTTATTTCGAATATTTATTTCTTTTCAATATTCATCCATATCTTTGTTATAATGGAAAAGTTGTTTCTTTCAACTAATAAACAAGGAGGTTATTATGGAACAATTTTACTACGTTTTAAAATATTTAATTCTCGGTCTGTTCCAAGGACTAACAGAACCAATTCCGATTTCTTCAAGTGGTCATCTCGTTTTAGCACAACATTTGCTAGGACTAAAAATAGAAGGGTTTAGCTTCGAACTACTTGTTAATTCAGCTTCATTATTAGCTGTATTACTTATTTATAGAAATGATTTAATTCGTCTAACGAAGAATGGTCTCTCTTATATATTTACAAGAGCAGAAGACGCAAAATCAGATTTCTTCTTTATTATTTATCTTGTTATTGCAACCATTCCAGCAGGTGTTATTGGTGTTTTATTTAAAGATTACATCGATCAGTACTTAAAAGGTGTGAAGATGGTTGGGATTTCCCTTCTTATTACTGCTGTCGGCCTTTGGATTATTAGAAATTTACGCGGTCGTAAAAATGATGGCGACCTTTCTATGAAAGATGCAATCATCGTCGGATTAGCACAAGCTTGCGCACTGATTCCCGGAATAAGCCGATCTGGTGCCACAATCGTAGCAGCAATGTTACTTGGTATGAAGCAAGAAACAGCACTTCGCTTCTCATTCTTACTATACATTCCTGTTAGCTTAGGTGGCTTATTGTTAAGCATTACAGACATTGCAAATGATCCAAATCTAGACACATTATTCGTACCATATGTCGTTGCATTCATCGCAACATTTATCATGACGTATATTTCACTAAAATGGTTTATGAACATTATGGCAAAAGGAAATTTAAAATATTTCTCTTTCTATTGTATTATCGTAGGTGTACTTACTCTTATTTTCTTATAAAGTAAAACTTACAAATTGAAAGCGAGTCATCTAGTGTAATAGAATGACTCGCTTTTTTATACCTCTATTAAGTTAAAATCTATTATTTACTTAGAATTTTCTGAATAGTATAATATTATTTAAGTTTACTATTACAGTAATTCTATCTTTCCTACTATTATCGTAAAAGAGGTGTTTATATGTTTATAGTTACTAAACTCATTCACATTAAGTACGAATATGAAAATGAGCTACTTTATGGGCTTAAACAATATTATCCTTCCCCTGGAACGAACGGTTGTATTAACATAGAGTTTTCACATGTTCATCGTACAAATGATAAGGCAGAATATATGATTCGTCTGTTATGGAAAACATAACAAGATTACCATACATGGCTTTCTCAAAGAGAAGGCCATGTAACTTTGAAGCACAAAATACAAGGCTATATACTTTCTTCCAAATCAAATGCTACCTATGTGCATTAACCCTTCTCTTTTTATTCCTTACGAGGGGCAAAATGATAAAGTGAAACTTTAATCAGCCCTCATCAATCGGGCTGTTCACAAATAACAAGATAAGGACCCTCTTACTTTTCATACTGTAAAAGGGCTTCTCTTATGCATACACTTTCTTCTCTTGACAATACAAACGAATAACATGTTTATTTTGTTGAAATACATCATGCGTCAGACGAATAATAATAAAGTTTCTTTTTGTTTGATCATCATGAACAAAAATCTGTTCTCCCTCCTGAAAACGCCATGCACTTTCAAAAGTCGTAATATGATCCCCACTTACAGAAAAAAGTTCATATCGCATCTCTTGTACCCTCTCTCAACTTACATAATCATAATATCCTCATATTAAATTTATTATAACTTAATTCCTATAAAATTAGTAATTATTTCTATTTCGAAAGATTTTAACTTTGTATTTAAATATTTTTAGCGCTATAATGATAAACGAATTTTCATTGAAAGGAGTTTTACTTTGACTGCATATTTATTTCCAGTAAAAACAGCATTTATTTTATTCCCCTTTTTAGCAATGTTTCTTTTAATCCCTTTTTTAATATTTAATTATCGAAAATACGGTTATTTAAATAAATGGCGCTCATTTATTTTATACTCATTATTACTTTACTTATTAAATGCCTATTTTCTTGTTATTTTGCCGTTACCACAAACGTTTGATACTTGTAGCCTACAACCAGCTAATACACAACACATGCAACTCTCACCATTTTATTTCATACAAGAGATTAGTAGTCATACATCGGCAGTTTTAACGAAACCAGCTACTTATTTCTACTTATTAAAAGAGTCTGCGTTTTTACAAGTTGCATTTAATGTTCTATTAACTGTTCCATTCGGTATTTACTTACGTTATTATTTCCGACGTAGTTTCTTACAAACAATTTGCATTTCCTTTTTCCTTTCACTATTTTTCGAGCTAACACAAGTGACTGGATTATACGGTATATACAATTGTGCATACCGATTATTTGATATCGATGATTTGTTTTTAAATACATTAGGTGGCGTAATTGGTTTTATCATTGCACCAATATTTACGTACTTCCTTCCGAAGACAAACGAGTTAGATAGTCATATTGATTTGGAAACGAAACCAGTCGGATTCATTCGTCGCCTTATCGCGATGCAAATTGATTGGATTTTCTTATCTATCGTCGTACCTGTCGTTAAAAACAAAGGAAATTCTTTCTTCGTTTCTAATATGCAATCTTACACGAATATGTATGAACTCATTTTCATTACGTGTTCAATCCTTATTTATTTTATTCTTATTCCATACTTTACAAATGGAAAAACAATTGGGAAAGCATTGCTTCGCATTCATCTGAAAGGAAAATCAGATCGTATTACATTAAAAGAACTATTTATTCGCTACGGTATATTTTATTTTGCGTTAGGCGGAATCAATTATATTCTTTCTAGTAGCTCTATGTTAAATCATACAGAACCTTTAGTATTACTCGTTACATTGTTATTCCTATTTATCATTAACGGCCTATTCATTATTCATGTTTTACTGCATGTATTTAGCCGTGATAAACTACTATTTTATGAACATATTAGTCATACAAGAAATGCAATTACACTAAAAAAAGCTGACAAATAATTATTTGTCAGCTTTTTTATATACATAATGTGAAAATTTAATCAGTGGGGGTCTTACTGCCCGGCAAATAGCGGGATAAATAACTTTTCTGCATAAGGATTAAAAAACATTCCAAGTTCATCTAGAGACTTCCTCGCCTGTAAAAACGAATGAAACTCTGGATATATATCTTGTAATTGCTCATACGATAATGTATGCATTTTCCCCCAATGCGGACGTCCTTCATACTTCAGAAAAATTTTTTCCACTTCGCCAAAGTAAGCAGCATATTTCATACCTTTATACATATGAACAGCGATATACGCTGAATCTCTTCCATAGGCTGGACTAAGCCATATATCATCACCTTTCACATAGCGGCATTCGATCGGGAAGTGCACCTTATACTTTTTCTTTTCAATAAGATTTGAGATTTCTTCTACAACCGTCCTCATATACTTTGAAGGAATGCTATACTCCATTTCATAAAATGGTACCGTACGTGATGTAGCAAATACTTCATAGCTCGGGCCAATTATTTTTGTGTTTGGTACAGCTTTAGCTGATAATCGACTCACTCCTTTACTTATAGAAGGAAACCATTTACACCCTTTAGATAGTAAAGAGAACATCCTATTTTCAAGTAACTCCACCTTTAATTTATGCCATTTCAAATCACTGCCTGTATTCGTTGTTTCGTTCGTAAGTTTTACTTGTACTTCATCAGAATAAGGAAAAACGAAAAATTCAAAATGACGATGCTTCTTATATTCTTCTAGTTTGTTCATTACAGTGGATAATGACTGTTTTTCACTTTCATAAACGAGTGAATACGCTGGAATAACCTTTAATTTTATCTTTACAATGATACCTAACATTCCAAGTGACAACTGAAACGCTCTCCAATATTCTACGTTCTCAGTTTCCGAACAAACTATACTCTCACCATTAGATAAAACTGCCGTAATCTCTATAACTTGTGTTGATAAACTCCCAAAGGTAATACCCGTTCCATGAGTCCCCGTACTAATCGCTCCTGCAATAGATTGTGAATCAATATCCCCTAAATTTTCTTGCGCATAGCCTTTTTCCTCAAGTAACTTCCCTAAATCATATAACTTTGTTCCTGCCCATACTTCAGCAACCATCTTCTCTGCATCAATATTCACAATACCCTTCAATTCATCTAAAGAAACTAAAACTTCTTCCGTTTGCACAAGGGGGGTAAACGAGTGTCCTGAACCGACAACACGAATTTTCTTTCCCTTTTTTCGCGCAAGCCCCACAACTTCTACTACATCTTGTATACTTTCTGGATACATCGTATAATGCGGCGTTCCTTCTACATTCCCTGTCCAATTTCTCCACTTTTTCCCCTTTATAGAAAGCATTGGCCATCCCCCCGATATGTTGAATACTCCCCAACAATCTCTCCTTTTTTAACACGATACAAAAAAGGAAAGCGCTCACATAATTCACCAGCCTTACTATGACGAAACAAAATGGACTCTCCTATATCCACTCGTTCCTCGCCGTTATAAAAAATTGGCGTTTGTACCTCGCCAGCACCTTCTAAAGCTAATAGTTTTGCACCCTTCGGTCTCCAAACTTCAGGCTCTTTATCTTTTCCAACTGCTCCTGAAGCAATATATCCACCACCTAGGCAAGTGTAAATAAACTGGACTGGTTTACGCACAACTGGTAATGCAAATCCGACCGCTGGATGAAATTTCACCTCTTTATAATAATCAAACAGCTTCGGAGAATAAAAAGCAGAACCTATTGTAATCTCTGAAACTGAATTATCTTTCTCAGTTGTTTTTATGCTTCCTGTTCCGCCTCCATTTACAAACCTTAGCTCAATACCAAGTTTTTGTATTGCTTTTACAATATGTTCTCTTCTTTCTTTCACTTCTAGCACTGATTTCTGCTTTAAATACGAAATCACTTTACTTTTCAGCCATTGATTCGGTATATGGTCTCCCACCCCAGCAATTTGAGCTTCATAACCCATCACACCATCTAACATTAAATATGATGACCTTCTCACCTTTTCTACTACTTTCAACACATCCTGCACATTTTTTACTGGGGATCTTTGTACACCAAAATGAAATTGAAAGAAACGACTACTCATATCAATATCCAAACAAACACGAAAACATCCTTTAGATTTCTCAGCAATTTTTTCTAAATACACAATATGCTCTTCACAATCCACCATACAAGTTATAATGAAACCTTTCTTTGTTAGCAAACTAATTTCACACAAAGCTCTTTCATCATAAGCAGGATATCCGAGCAATAAATCATTAAATCCTTGTTCTATTAAAAATAAAACCTCTCTAGGTGAAAAGCACATAATACCTTGAAATCGATCATTTGCAGCTAAAATCTTTTGCATAATCGGAACAGAACGTAACGATTTACTCGCTATACGAATCTTCTTATTTCCACTTAACTCTATAATCGATTGAATATTTCTATCTAAAGCCACTTCATCCAAAAATGCACACGGTAATGGAACTTCTTTAAAAATTCCTCGATCCACATTTTTCTCTCCTCTTTTCAATATGTCTTATACATATTGGAAAGAAAGTATGATTTTCCTGTTTGCAAATAAAAAAAGTTTCTTCTTTACGAAGAAACTTTTTGAAACTACTTCATAGAAATAGTCGCCTCTACTGGATAATGATCAGAGTAATCATTATACGTATATTTTTGGAACCATGATGTAACAGTCCATTGTGGAGATTTCGGCTGTAACACCTTATTCTCTATATACGATGGGTTCGCATGGTCTTTACTTGCAATAATATAATCTAAATATTCGGCAGGACTATCAGGGAAATTATATTTTGCAATACTGTTTGTCGTTGCATCCCAAGTCGCTGTATGTCCAGTATAAGATGGTACAGAAGCGTTCAATGTTTTAAACATAGATGCATACTCTGAATCATTATTGTTCTCTGCATTTATCTTATTTACGTTCATATCACCACCAATTAACACATACTCATTATTTGGTATATTTTTATTTTTAATAAAATCTTGAATTTCTTTTAATTGGTTCGTACGTACAGATGCTGGTGAAGTTTTTCCGCACATACTATCTTCAGCCTGCAAATGCGTCCCAATCACGTGAACGAAACGATCATTTTTCTTAATTTTCGTGTATACAAATCCTTTATTCGATAAATTATCTGGCCCGCACCCTTTTGCAAATACATATTGAATCTTTTCAGCGATTGGCCATTTGCTCACAATCGCAACGCCACCATCTTCAGGAGTTGAAGATGAATAGTTTCCTAACGTTTTATCCCATTCACTTCCACTACTACGACCTAATACTGCTGTTTGATTTGGATATTCTTTCTTCAAATTCCCTAATAAACGATCTGAAGCGCTATTATCAAACACTTCATTTAATATAACTACATCTTGATTCTTTATATAATCTGCCGCCCCGATTAAATCAGCACGCTCAGTTTGTCCCCAGTTCGGATATAAGTTTGTTGATAGCATATATACATTATGCGTCATCACTTTTAATGTATCATTTTGATTTGTAGACACTTCTGCTTGAGCTGACGTTCCGCTATATAAAGCTCCTAAACCAACACCTAAGCTAAGTACACCTTTTAGCAATTTACCTTTCACGTTTCATACCTCCATGTATTGTATAGTGATAAAAAGGCCAAATACTCTATTCTGAGATTTGACCTTTTTTAAATACTTAACGATTTCCGTACGTATCAAACCAAAGCTGAATATATCCAGCAGTAACACGTTGTGCATCCATTAAACGCTTACCTGTCATTGGTGTAACTTCAGCGCGCCATTTATCTGCATATTCTTGTGATACAGCAGCTCTCACGAACCAATCTTTCGTATTATCATTTACAATGCCAGCGTAATCTTGTTTCGCAACTACTGCCGCTCCATGAATCCAATCTTCTGGATTCGTACCTTTCCAGTTCCAATATCCATTTCCATCCGTTACTTTATAATTATCTTTTATCGTATCTACAAAGTTTTCATATTTAGAATGGAATCCTTGTGGATACGATAGATTCGTAAAGTTTGCCGCATGCATCGGTTGGTTTACATCCCCTAAATAATGAAGAGATAATCCTAAATAGAAGAACGCTTGTTTCATATCTTTATTTTTATAAGACTCACCAGCTAATTTAAAATATTTAGCTCCTGTTTCCTTTGCTTGCTTTGCATACGGAATATAAGTTTTCCCATTGTCAGGGTCATAGAAATGTGAAGCAAATGTGCTATTATCATAATAAGGATTTTCATAGTCAGCAGCATAAATACCGTTCTCTAACTCAGTACGCCATTCATTTAATAGTGCAACTCGATCTTGTTTTACAAGTGTTGTATTACGAGACATAATATCAATTGCACGGTTTACAATCCATAAATGAGAATTCACGCCTTCTTTATGTTTATCTTCAGCAGACCAGCGCGGAATAACTCCAAATCTCTGTGCCCCATCATTTTCATGAGCAAATGCAACACTTTGTAATGGAGCAACTAATGTAATAGCTGCTGCTAAAGCAAGTACTTTCTTTTTCATATAAAATCCTCCATTTTATAATTGAATTATTGTAAACATTTTGTTAGGATCCTATGATGTCGTCCGGTTAACCTATGACTAGAATATCCCACCTTTCACGAAATTTCTATCACTAAATTAAAATATGCAAATGTTCATATCATTATAACTTTATACACAGTGAATATAATGAATGAATACACTTTCATTTTAATAAACTATTATTAAGGCTTGTCTAAACTAATGTAAAAAAAGAGTAAAGCATACACATGCTTTACTCTTTTTTTCTATTCGATAATATACTTGGCAATTGTACATTAACTGCCAACTTATGTATAAATCCAAACACTAATCCGATCCCTATAAATATGTATAATATCGTAAATATCTTTCCGAAGTCAGTTTTGGGACTAAATTGTCCATCACCGACAGTAGTCAGCGTCATAACGCTAAAATATAAAGCATCCAGAGGACGTAACCCCTCCACTGTACTATAAAAGATTGTACCAGATATTAATGTCAAAATTGTTAATACGAATAACACTTGAAATTCTTTATCTTTCCATGCTCGCAAACAAGCTTTTAGCATCCGTTTCAATGTCAACATAAATGAAAGCATTAGACTTCCCCTTCCAAACAAAATACCTTTAGTTACAGGAAAGTCTATCACCTTTCAGTATAGAAAAAAAGTAGCCCTCTTCTATTTCTAGAAAAGGGCTACTCTATTCGATTCTATCTTATTTAGGTGAAACAAGAATTTTCACTTGTGTTTTATCTTTTACAAGTGCTTCAAATCCTTCTTCAACAACTTGATCCACTGTAATTTTTTTCGTAATTAATTTCTCTGCTTGAATTTGACCGGAGCTAATCAATTTAATAACAGCTGGGAAGATGTGACGGTATCCTAAAATACCAATAACTTCTTTTTCTTTTAATACTAAGTTATTTGGAGTAATTGTTGCGTCTTTTTCCCATACACTAACAATTACAGTTTGTCCTTCGAAGCTTGTACTTTCAATCGCTTGGCGTAGTACAACTTCAACACCTGTTACTTCAAAGCTAACATTTACACCTAAACCATTTGTTAAGTTACGAATTTCAGCTAACACATCTTGAGTTGCTGGATTTAATACATAATCCGCACCTGCTAATTTCGCTAACTCTTGACGTTCTTTAGAAAGTTCAACTGCAATAACAGGAGTTGCTCCTGCTGCTTTAGCTGCTTGGATAACAAGAAGTCCAATTGGACCGCAACCAAATACCGCTACAGCTTCCCCTTCTTTTAATTTACTTTGACGTACTGCATGAACTGCTACTGCTGCTGGTTCTACAAGCGCACCTTGTTCATACGTCATTTCATCTGGAATGTGATGAACCATATCTTCTGGTACTACTGTATATTCAGAGAAACCGCCGCCTTCTCCGCCAAGACCGTGGAAAACAAGTTGTTCACAAACATTGTAATGTCCATGTTTACAAGCTTCACATTTACCACAAGAATAAATTGGCTCTACAACAACGCGGTCTCCCACTTTATGAGATGTAACTCCTTCACCAATCTCTATTACCTCACCACTAAACTCATGACCTAAAATAACAGGTGCTTTCACATGTGTTAATGGATGTTCTTCTGTTGGAATAAAAATAGGCCCTGCTAAATATTCATGCAAGTCTGTCCCACAAATACCACACCATTTAACTTTGATTTTCACTGTTCCTGGTTTTACTGTTGGTTCTGGTACTTCTTCTACTCGTACATCACGTTGATTATGCCAAAGTAGTGCTTTCATTTTATACATCCCTCTCTATGTATATACTTAACCTGGTGAAGTTTACAATTCTATTATAATACTTCTATCCATATATTTCAAAAAAACAATCACATCCCCACTAATTTTTTACAAATAACGTTCAATATTTTGTCACTTTGTACTTTTTTCCACATCTGTTAATTCAATTTCATTGCAGGTGAAATTAGCATTGTGCCATAATAGCATAGGAGAGGTGAATATCGCTTGAAATATTTTATTTACTTTATCGTTATCGTGGCATTTTTAGATACATTTTCACAATTACCTATTATGAGTACTTTCGCTCAAAGCCTTGGAGGAACTCCTCTTATTATCGGGCTAGTTGTCGGTATGTACTCATTCGCTAATATGATCGGTAATATTATTGCTGGAGCCGCTGTCGATAAATTTGGTGCAAAAAAAATCCTTTATATAAGCATGGGAATTACGAGTTTCATAGTCTTGTTATACACCGTTGTTCAAAGTGGTGAACAACTATTAGTTGTGCGCTTTATGCATGGATTTAGTGATGGCTTTTTAATTCCTGCTGCCTTTACATTTTTATCAAAACAAACAAATGCAAAAAGACAAGGAAAAGCAATGGCTCTATCTGGTGCTGCTGTTGGAACAGCCGCAATCGTAGGACCTGCTTTCAGCGGTATTATGAAAGCAACAGCTGGCGTAGAGTGGGTCTTCATTACTATTTCTATTTTAATGGCTCTTGGTACGATCGTATCTCTATTCTTCTTACCAAATAACGTATCAAGAAAAGATACATCAAGAACGCAAATGATGAACAAAGAAGATATGGTTGAACTTTTAAAATCAGAACCGTTATTACAAGCATATATTGGTGCTTTCACATTAATGTTTTCACAAGGAATTGTCACTTATATGTTACCAGTAAAAGTTGAGGCATTAGCGCTTAAAGCATCTACAACAGGCATGATGTTAAGTGTATTTGGTATAACTGCTATCCTCTTCTTCTTGCTTCCAACAAATCGTATTTATGATCGATTTAATCGTTCGAAACTAATGCTAATCGGAATTGCAGTTATGGCATTCGCATTATCTTTACTTGGATTATTTGCTACAAAAGGTATGCTCTTTATCGTAATGATGATTTATGGAATTGGATTCGCAATCCTCTTTCCGTCTATTAACGCTTTACTTGTTGAAAATACTACAGACGATAATCGCGGAAAGGCATTCGGATTATTTTATGCCTTCTTCTCATTAGGAGTTGTTGCTGGCTCCTTTACAGTCGGCGCAATCGGAGCATCACCTAGCATCAGCTTCATTATCGGGACAGCATTTTTATTAACATTTGCTGGGATGATTTATGTAAGAAGCAAAGTAAAAAAGACAATGATGGGATAATCCATCGTTGTCTTTTTTAAAATGCATATTTATATAATCCATAATACAATGGAAGCGTTGGAATAATGCCAATTAATTTAAATATAAAAGGTAATGGCTCATCTCGCTCTTCATATAAACGAAAAACAAAAACTGCAGTTAAAGTCCAACTGACGCTAAACAAGAAGATACATTTCCAAACAATCGAGGTTAATATTTGTATATCAAATACAAAACCAAAGAGCCCTATCGAATAGAACTCTTTTTGCCCAATATATTACTTTTGTGTATAACCAAATAACAATGTAAATAAATTGAGCCGTAAAGGCAATAATACATCTCTTCTTTTAAACAGAAAGTTTATAAATACTGACGATACTTCGACAATTTCCTCGGAAATATTTCCTTTCCCCACATAATTTGATACAGTACACATGAATAAACACTTGTATTACATAAAGTGAAACTTTAATCAGTGGGGGTTTTGTTCCTCCCCACTGATTATTAGTTGAACCAATCGGGCTTTTACGGGCAGTTGATCTCCCAACTAACTTCTTTATTTCCACTGAATTTTGAGGTGGGGATCTTACTGACCGTTAATGCGGGATAAACTAAAATAATAACTTACTGTACAAATTAAAAAGCACACTCTTCATATGAAGAATGTGCTTTTATGTTATTAACGTTTAATCCAAACAGCGCCTGCCGATTTATCTTCTGCCTGTCCAACAACTTGGAATTTAAGTCCAAGGTTTGGAACTTTTCTTCCTGCGTCTGCAATTTGCTTGTTACTATATACTTTTGAATCATCAAAAGTTGTAACACCTTGTAATCCAGAATAGTTAAACTGACCACGTGTTAATGAATTTACACTCCATGCTGGTGTTTTATCAAATGAAAATGCTGCATCTGCAATTTGCATGCCTGTATTACCGTATGCTGGTTTTCCGTTTAAATTACCAACTAGCGCTTCTGGATGAGAATCTACAACACCAAGGAATCCTTCACCTGGATGCACCCCAACCCAGTTATCTTTGAAACTATCATCTGCATACCAAACGACAAGACCTGTATTATACACTGGACCTTTTCCTGCTTTTAAACCATTATCTGATCCCGCATAATTTCTCCACTCTAAGTAGTAATAATGAGCTTTCTTCTCTGTCCCATCAGAAACAACAAAACCATTTAAATTCATTTTAGACTGTCCTTCTGCATCATCAGAAAATACAACTTGTCCATCAACAGTTACATTTACATTGTCCATCGCAAAACCTTTATATGTTACAGCCGGATCTGTAATATAGTCGAATTGTAGTTTCACTTTTTTGCCTTTAAATTGACTTAAATCATATGATTTATCAATCCATTTCCCATCTGTTGTATCTTTATCTCCTTGGACTACTTTTTCCCCAAGTCTATCAATTAATGTTTTCGTTCCATCTTCTGTTACTACATGTACTTCGACGAAATCGCACTCTGCTTCTAACTCATAATTTGCTTTATAATCGAATTTTGCATTTGTTCCCTTTGTTAAATCAAAGAATGGTGTCTCTAACGTTGTATGCATATCATCGCCTCTTGTACTATAATATGCATGCTTTCCAAACTCCGGTTTAATCGTTTCAACACTTTTACCTGGTAAGTTAACACGTACAACGCCTGGACGATTTGATTTCGTAACACTTTGATCAATATAGGTAGGAACTCCCACACCACTCTTAATTTTATCGTAATCTACTTCTAATATTTTTGCCCAGTTGCCACCCATATTCTTTTGTAAGAAGTCTTTATTTTGTGGTGAAAAACTAGTCGGCTCTGTTCCTGCGATTTTCCCTGTCCAACTACCTCCACTCATTAATGACCAAGCTTCGACTGGTGAACCATTTCCAGTATATTTCGTGTCATATTCATCTGGTAATCCAAGATCATGTCCAAATTCATGTGCAAACACACCTACAGCTCCATCTTCTGGTTCAATTGTGTAATCATGTGCTGCTACTTTACCACCAAAGTAATCTACCTTTGATTTCGTACCTTCAATCGCTACTGGATCTACTGCTAATTTTGAACGATGTGACCAGATCGCATCATCACCTAATTTACCGCCACCAGCTTCTTGACCAACACCAGCATGGATTACCATTAAATGATCAATTACACCGTCAGGTTCATTTTGATTCCCGTCCCCGTTTGTATCATATCTATCAAATTGATCAAACTGAGATAAATCTAGTCCTTTCTCAGCAGCTGCATGCAAAGCTTCTTTCACTAAATCACGTGCACCCTTTGGACCTTTATTATCGTGACCGCTGCTACCATCAGCTCCATAATCAGATGCTTTTCCTGGAACAGTTAGCCACTCCGTTACATATCCATCTGTCGTATAACTACCACCAGACTGCTCTTCATAGTATTGTTTAAACGTTTTTACTTTTGAACCATCAAATAAAGTATACGGCTCATTACCGAACAACATCTTTTGATAATGTTCTCTACTAAAGTCTTTCGAATACATATAACCTGGTGTTTGATCAATATTATTATGTTTATAATCACTAAATTCAACGAGTAACACTAATACTTTATCCGATCGAACAGATCCCTTATATGGAGCTTGCTTTGCTTTTGAAGTTGGAACTTGCCCATTCAATTGCTTTTTATTTGGTTCTGGCTTTTGCTCAAGGCTAACATTTTTTTCAGCCTTTTTTACATTTTCCTTTTCTTCCATCTTTTTCTCTTTTACTTTTTTTGTGAAATCAGATGTTTCTTGTGAGTGAGCATCTGGAAGAATTTCTTTATTCGCCTGATCTCCTTGTTTCTTTTCAATATATTGCTCAACAGCTTTTTTCGTCTCTTCTTTAGAAGATGCTGGATTAATTGTTCCTCTTTCTTTCAGAGCTTCCGCTAAACGATCTTCTTGAATTAAATTGTAATCAATTGGTGTTGTAGATACACTATCTTTCTCTTTTGCTACCGTTTCTGCATATGCTAACGGAGCACTCATTACAGATGTACATCCGATAATTGCCGCAATTGCTAATGATGACAACACTTTAAATGGTGCTTTTCTTCTCATTCCATTTCTCCCCTTTATAAAACTTAAAATTCAGATAAATCGGTGCATTTTTGTCCAAATCTCTGTTTACTACCCTCCCTATATAAAAAGACATAATTCTATAAACATTAAGCTTTTTGTTATAGAATCATGCCCTCCAGTTTTCTGGTCAGACCCTCTATCTTTTTATCCCTTGGTTCAATTAATAATCAGTGGGGGGATGAACAAAGCCCCCACTGATTAAAGTTTCACTTTATGTCGAAATATTAAAAATAAAGAGTTATGTGATATATATTAAATATCTTATATAACAAATTTAAAAGACAATATGCAAAATTGCATGAAAATTCTTTTAAATAAAAAAAGAATCCTAGTCAATTAAACTAGGATTCTTGCTTTTCTATTATTTCTCTTGTGTTTTTTCCCAATCAGCTAAGAATTTCTCAATTCCTTGATCTGTTAATGGGTGCTTCACTAATGAAGCAATTACGTTTGCTGGGATTGTTGCAATATGTGCACCGTTTAATGCTGCGTCAGTTACGTGAACGCTGTGACGTACAGATGCTGCGATGATTTCTGTTTCGATACCATGAATTGCAAAGATTTCTGCGATTTGACGAATTAAATCCATACCGTTATGACCGATATCATCTAAACGACCTAAGAATGGTGAAACGTACGTTGCACCAGCACGAGCAGCAAGTAATGCTTGAACTGCTGAGAATACTAATGTAACGTTTGTACGAATTCCTAAATCAGAGAACGCTTTTACTGCTTTTAAACCTTCTGTTGTCATTGGAACTTTTACAACAACGTTTGGAGCAATCTTCGCTAATTCTTTTCCTTCTTCAATCATTTTATCAGCTTCTAAGCTAATTACTTCTGCACTTACAGGTCCTTCTACAACGTTGCAAATTTCACGAATGCGCTCGTGGAAATCTACGCCTTCTTTTGCTACAAGTGATGGATTTGTCGTTACTCCAGCTAATACGCCTAATTCATTTGCCTCTTTAATTTCGTTAATGTTTGCTGTATCAATAAAGAATTTCATTTGTTGTTCTTCCTTCCTAATTTTCATTTTATATTTATTTATTTTTCTTAATAAGCTCTAATTCAATCGGAATAGATTTGTCCACTTTTTTACCTTGTGTTATCTCTTTTGCTGTTTGCATCGCCTTCTCTCCGATTAATTCTGGTTTTTGAGCGACTGTTGCAGCCATACGCCCATCGTTAACCGCTTTCACAGCATCTTCTGTTGCATCAAATCCAACAACTACTACATCTGTTTTTCCAGCAGACTTCAATGCTTCAAGTGCACCTAATGCCATCTCGTCGTTATGAGCAAACACGGCTTTAATATCGCTATTTGCTTGCAAAATGTTTTCCATAACAGATAATCCTTTCGCTCTATCAAAATCAGCCGCTTGTTTGGCAACTACTTTTAAAGACTTATCGGCTACGTTATGGAATCCTTTCCCACGTTCACGAGCAGCAGACGATCCAGGGATTCCTTCTAACTCAGCAACGTTTGCTCCTTCGCCGACTAATTCACGAATGTAATCACTAGCCATTTGACCACCTTCGATATTATTAGATGCAATGTGAGAAACAACCTTACCTGAATTCGCAACGCGGTCTACTGTAATAACAGGAACATTTGCTGCGTTTGCTGCACTTACTGCTGAAGCAACAGCATCTGAATCGGTCGGATTAATAACAACTACATCGACACCCTTTTGAATTAAATCTTCAACATCGTTCGTTTGCTTTGCTGCATCATTTTGCGCATCAACAGCAATCAATTCGATGCCACTATCTTTCGCTTTCTTTTCTGCCCCCTTTTTCAAAGTTACAAAGAAGGGATTATTTAAAGTTGAAACAGAGAATCCAACTTTAATAGTTTTATTTCGACCTTTATCGCTAGAATCCTTTGCCCATTCTGGCGGTTCCATTGAACAACCAGCAGTAATAACCATAATACATGCAACGAGTATAAGTAACCATTTCTTCATGAACTGTCCCTCCATTACGCTTCTTTTCTACGATCAATTAATACAGCTAATAAGATTACAAGTCCTTTTACAACTTGTTGGAAGAAAGAAGATACACCTAATAAATTTAAACCGTTATTTAGTACACCGATAATAAGTACACCGATGAATGTACCAACAATCCATCCTCTTCCCCCAGAAAGACTTGTTCCACCTAATACAACTGCTGCAATTGCATCTAATTCATAAGAAGTACCTGCAGTCGGCTGTGCAGAATCTAATCGTGATGTTAAGACAATACCTGCAAGCGCTGCCAAAATTCCGGAAAGACCGTAAATCATTACTTTAATTCTCGTAACATTAATACCTGATAGTGCTGCTGCTTCTTCATTTCCACCAATTGCAAATGTACGGCGACCAAATGTCGTTTTCTTCAAAATGAAGTACAGTACTGCGAAAGCGATCATCATTGTAACAGCGGGTACCGGAATACCAAGAAAATAACCGCGGCCAAACATTTGGAACATTAAATGATCACCAAGACCAGTGATCGGACGTCCGTCCATATAAACAAGCGTCAACCCACGAAAAATAGTCATTGTTGCTAAAGTTGCAATAAATGGAGCTACTTTTCCTTTCGCAATGATGATACCGTTTACAATTCCCATTACAAGACCTGCTAATAGTCCAACTGCCATTGCAAGGAACGGATCCATGCCACTTGCCATCATTCCAGCAACAAGTGCACTTGATAATGCTAAAATAGAACCTACCGATAAGTCAATACCCCCTGTTAAAATTACGAAGGTCATTCCAAATGCAATAAGCGCATTAATCGATACTTGACGCAGTATATTAAATAAATTTGGAATTTCAATGAACGCTGGATTTAAAGCTGTAATTACGACGATAATTAATACTAAACCGATTAAAGAACCGAGTTGTTGTAATACATTCCCCTTCTTAGCCATCCTTACTCTCCCCCTGTAGCTAGTGCCATAATAGACTCTTGTGATGCCTCATCTTTCCCTAAAATTCCGCCGACTTTTCCTTCATGAATAACAAGAACTCGATCACTCATCCCTAAAACTTCCGGAAGCTCAGATGATACCATAATAACGGCATCGCCTTGCTCTGTAAGCTTATTCATAATAGAGTAAATTTCTTTTTTCGCTCCAACATCAACACCTCTTGTTGGCTCATCTAAAATGAGTAATTGTGGATGAATGCCTAGCCATTTTGCGATTACAATCTTTTGCTGATTTCCACCAGAAAGAGATTTCACTGCCTGCTCCCCGCTAGATGCTTTCACATTAAGAAGCTTCATCATATCCTCTGTAAACTGTTGTTCTAGCTCATTGCTTAGAACACTTCCCTTTGAAAGATTTTCTAAATTTGGTAAAGCTAAATTTTCTCGAATTGAAAAATCTAACACTAATCCTTCAGACTTTCTATCTTCTGTAATGAAAGCAATTCTTTGTCTAATTGCATCTATTGGACTATCAATCTTTACTTCTTGTCCATTTATAAAAATTTGTCCAGAGTCTAAAGGTTCATAACCAAATATCGCTTTCATAATATCAGTGCGACCAGCCCCCATCAAACCAGCTACACCAAGGATTTCACCTTTCCTCACTTGAAACGAAACATTTTCAAATTTCCCTTTCTTCGTTCCATTACGCATTTCAAAAATGACATCACCAATTTGACTATTTCGCTCTGGGTAACGTTCACCAATGCTGCGCCCCACCATCATACTCACTACTTCATCAAATGATGTTTCTGGAATTAATCTCTTTCCCACGTATTCTCCATCACGCAAAATCGTAATAGCATCACATATTGAGAAAATCTCTTCCATACGATGCGAAATGTACACGAATGAAACACCTTCTTTACGTAACTTATTGATTACTGTAAAGAGCGTTTCGATTTCACGATCCGTCAGTGCCGCAGTAGGTTCATCCATAATAATAACGCTCGCGTTTGTCATTAATGCTTTCGCAATTTCGATAATTTGCTGTTGTCCAACCGATAATTCCTCTGCTAACATAGCGCCTCTTACATGCAGCCCTAGCTCTGCTAGTTGCTGCTGCGCAATCGCGTTCATTTGTCGAGTGCGTAAAATACCTGTTTTCCCATACATTAACTCTTTACCGAGAAACATATTTTCAGCTACTGTTAAATTCGGCAATATGTTTAGTTCTTGATGTATAAATGCGATGCCGTACTCTTCAGCTTCTTTCGCATTTTTAAAGGTGCGCTCTTGCCCATCAATCTTGATTGTCCCACCATCTTTTTTGTATACACCTGTTAAAATCTTCATGAGCGTTGATTTACCCGCTCCATTTTCCCCCATCAATGCATGGACTTCTCCTGTTTCAATCATAAACTGTGCATTCTTCAAAACAGGATTGCCATTGAACGCCTTTGAAATGTTTTTCATTTCAATATGCATTCCCATCACTTCCCTTTATTAAAAAATCACGCCTGCATGTAAAATTACATTTGCATAAGGCGTAGCCTCGCCTGTACGAATAATTGCCTTCGCTTTCTTTGTATGCTCTTTAAATTGTTCATGAGATACATACTCAAATGCTGGCTCTATTAATTTCTGTTCGATCTCTTTATTTACTTCCGCATTATTTATAATGACTTCTTCTGCTAACGTCACTTTTTCGATTGCCATATCATCAGCTACAACTTGTAACACCTCTAAAAAACTCGGTTTTCCAATCTCAACAGCTAAATCAATTCGTTTTACTCCGTCAGGAATTGGTAAACCGCAATCAGCAATTACAACCGTATCTGTATGCCCAAGTGAAGCAAGGACTGCCGCGATTTCACTGTTTAATACACCATGCTTTTTCATCCAACAATCACCTGCACTTCACGTACTCGATCTCTCGTTGGCATACCGCCCTGTGCCCCAAGTTTCGTTACAGAAAGACCACCGGCAATATTCGCGAAACGAATTGCTTTTTGAAGTGTCTCTCCTTCAGAAAGTGCAACTGCTAACGCACCATTAAATGTATCACCAGCTCCAGTTGTATCCACTACATCAACAGCAATGCTAGGAACATGTACAATCTCTGTTCCATTATGGAAACGAACACCGTTAGAACCTTCTGTCATCAATAATTTATTTGGATACTTCGCCAATAAATCTTCAATTGGTGATGTAAAATCATCTAATACGATGCGGCACTCATGTTCATTTGGCGTAATATAAGTTGCTTTTTCTAAAATTTCTTCTGATAAAACTTGTGCTGGCGCTGGATTCAACATAACAGGAATATTATGTTCCTCACAAATAGCCAATACATATTTTACTGTTTCAAGTGGAATTTCTAGTTGAAGAACAACCATATCCGCTTTTACAAGAAGGTCTTTGGAGCGATCTACAACTGACTTATTTACAAGAGCATTTGCCCCTTGTACGACAACAATACTGTTATCTTCTTCTGCTAAAACGATATGAGCAATTCCTGTCGTTCTATCTGTAACCGGTACCACATAATCGATAAAAATGCGTTCGTTCTCTAAATTTTTTCTAACTACTGTTCCATAATCATCATTTCCTACCGCTCCAACCATTGCTACATTTGCTCCTAACCTAGCTGCAGCAACTGCTTGGTTTGCCCCTTTCCCTCCTGGGATTGTATGAAACGCTTCACCAATTACTGTTTCTCCTGCTTTCGGCCGTTTTTTTGAAACAGCCACTAAGTCCATTGAAATGCTTCCTACTACTGCAATATTTGGCATCTGTTTCATCTCCTTACTTCGTTGTATTTCGTTCTATAATTTCAATTGGCAAACGATAGTGTTTCTCTTCTAATGTATTTCCTTCCATTTGCTCTAACAACAACTCTGTTGCAATTTTCCCCATTTCATATATCGGTTGTGCAACTGTTGTAATAGATGGATACATCATTTCCGTTAAAGAAATGCCATCAAATCCGATAATTTGTAAATCATCTGGAATGGCAATCCCCTTTTGAAGTGCAGCCTTTACAATACCAATCGCAATTAAATCATTCCCAGCAACAATACCATCAATATGCGGGTATTCTTCTAATAATTCCATCGCTACACGCTCACTATTTGCTGGCTCAAACGTACTCTCCGCAATCATATACGAAAGATTATTTTGCGTAATAACGTCTACAAAACCTTCAAAACGTTCATTTGCAGTACTCACATCACGTGGTCCGCGAATATGTGCAATATGTTTACATCCTTTATCTAGTAACAACTTTGTCGCAGCCTGACTTCCTGCATAGTTATCTGCATATACAGTAGGAATACGCTCATTAAACATACGGTCAATCGCAACAACCGGAACAGATAAATTCATGTAATTAACACTATTTTGTGGATTCGTTGCTACAATAAATCCATCTACATTATTTTGTCTAAGTACATCAATGTATTGTTTCTCTTTTTCTAAACTTTCATCAGAGTTACAAAGAACAACTGTGTAACCTTGTTTATGTGCTACATCTTCTACGGCACGTGCAACTTCTGGAAAGAACGGATTCACGATATTCGGAACAACTAAGCCAATTAAACGAGACTTTTTATTATACAGTGAACGCGCTACTGTACTAGGCTTATAATCTAACATCTCTATTGCACGCTCTACCTTTTTTAATGTATCTTCATGAACATATCCATTTTTATTTAGAACTCTGGAAACGGTCGCAACAGATACTCCCGCTAATTTCGCAACGTCTTTAATCGTACTCATTCTCTTTTCTCCTCATTTCATGTAACCGTTTACAGAAAATAATATAACGTATTTCTAAAAATACGTCAATCATTTCTCACTAAAAAGCTTTTAAGGTTATACTCAAAAAAGCACCGCCATAAGGCGATGCTTCTTCATTACGAGTATGATACAGTTTTTTCTTTTTCTTCAACAGCAGGCTCTTCAGCATCTTTTTTACGATCTGATAGTTTAATTTTTTGTAAGAAAATCGTAAAGATGGCACCTACTACGATAAATACTAATCCTGTTAAGAATACAGTATGAAGCGAGTCTACTAAAGAGTTTTTCAAAATAGGTACAATGCTGTTAGCAAACGCTTCTGGCATTTGTTTTAATGCCTCTGGGCTAAATAGCATCGAATATAAACCTTGTGGATCTGTGTGAATCATATCTTTAAATTTCGTTACCATTTGTCCCGCTTCTTTCGGGAATGTATCTAATACAGGTACTAATTTATTTGTTAACGTTGTACCTGAAGTGTTATTCATAATTGATCCTAAAATTGTAATACCAAATGTTCCACCAATTTGACGGAAGAACTGACTTGATGACGTTACGACACCAAGGTCTTTTTTCGGGAAGCTTTCTTGTAACGCTAATGTTAATGTCGGCATTACAAGACCCATTCCTAAACCGATAACCATCATATAAGAAGTAGCTGTAAGCTTCGTTGTGTGCATATCCATCGTTGTTAATAACCAAAAACCACCGGCCATAATAAGCATACCTGCGATAATTTGTGGTTTTACACCAACTTTTAATACAAGTTGCCCACCGATAATACTCATTACAATCATTGTAATCATCATTGGAGTCATAATTGTTCCTGATTCAGCAGCACTTACTCCTACAATACCTTGCATGAAGAATGGTACGAACATAATCGCGCCGAACATTCCAATACTCATAAAGAATCCAATCGCATTCAGTATTGTAAATGTGCGATTTTTAAAGAAATGCATTGGTAAAATCGGCTCTTCAGCTTTCGTTTCAACAATAACAAAGCTAACGATACCAATTACAGCTAGTGCGAATAAACCGATAATTTGCCAAGAATCCCATGCATAATCTTTTCCGCCAAACGTTAGCGCAAGTAATAAACTTACAACACCTAGAATCATCGTAAAGATTCCAGCGATATCAATTTTAATTGGTCCTGTTTGTTTATGTGATTTTAATCCCATTGCAATAAAGATTGTTGCTAAAATACCAACCGGTAAGTTAATGTAGAATACCCATCTCCAGTTCACTGCATCTACAATCCAACCACCAACTTGCGGTCCAATTACAGAAGCAAGACCGTATAACGCACCAAAAATACCTTGCCATTTCGCACGTTCTTTTCCCGTGAACATATCTCCAATAATAATCATAGCCATTGGCATCATAATACCGCCACCAAGACCTTGAATACCACGGAAAATAATTAATTCTGTCATACCATTCGCCATACCACATAACGCCGAACCAATCATGAAAATAACTAGCCCTGTTATATATACGTTACGACGACCAAGTAAATCCGCTAATTTACCTGCAATTGGTACAACTGTCGTTGATGTTAACATATAAGCTGTCGTTAACCATGTCATTAAACTTAATCCGCCTAGGTCACCGACGATACGTGGCATTGCTGTACCAACAATTGTTCCATCTAATGCAGCAAATAGCATCGCGATTACTAAACCGATTAACAACAACTTTCTATTTTGATTTTCTTGTTGCTCCATGTAATCTCCTCAATTCCTCTTAGTTATTCTCTTTTTTCTCTTGTGTCCCGCAAATAATGGTTTCTAACTTCTCAAAGAGACGTAATAAATCTTCTCTTTCTTGCAACTCTAAATGTGAAAAGTATTTTGCAATATGCTCGTTGCGAGCTGTCATTGCCTCTTCTACTCTAGCTTTCCCCTTTTTCGTTAACTCGATGATGACAACACGACGGTCATCTTTGTCGTGATAGCGTTCTACAAGTTCTTGATCGATTAGACGATCAATCATCACTGTAATTGCGCTAGGCTTCACATACATCTTTTTTGCTAATGTTGTCGCTCTTGAAGCCCCATAATGATCTAAAATCTTTAAAATATAAAACTGCGGTGGTGTAAGTCCTGTTGCTTGCATTTGTTCTAATAACTCCGTCTGCATTTTCTTTCCAATCGAAAAGGCAAGAGCTTGAATTTTATCGATATGCGTCATATCATTTGGCATGTTATCCACCTCTTATTTAAACAATAAAATATTTAATGTATTTAAATATTAATCCCGCGAACAAAATCCGTCAATACTTTTATTCATAAAAACGTTTACATTTTTGTCACAAAGTTGTATAATTTTCGACGAAGTTAATATTGACAGTCACGGAGAAACGGAGTACACGGCTATGAATCATAAAAAAGGAAACTTTTTTATATTTCATGGCCTTTTTATATTCTCTGTCTTAAAACGCTTCGAATTAATTAGGGGAGGATTTTCATTTTATGTTTTTCACACAATTATTTAAACCTGCGCCCCACGCGGAACGCTTACCAGCTGATCGCGTTGATAGCGAATACCGTAAATTACGTTTACAAGTATTCTTAGGTATCTTCATCGGTTATGCAGGCTACTACTTTGTTCGAAAAAACTTTTCACTAGCAATGCCATACTTAATCGAGCAAGGCTTTAGTAAAGGGGAACTTGGGGTTATCCTTTCAGCAGTTTCTATTGCTTACGGATTAAGTAAATTTCTTATGGGTATCGTATCCGATCGTTGTAATCCTCGCTACTTTTTAGCAGCTGGGCTATTTTTATCAGGTATCATTAATATTATTTTCGGCTCATTTTCTTTCATTACAACGAGCATTATACTTATGTTTGTACTTCAGTTTTTAAATGGATGGGTACAAGGTATGGGATGGCCTCCTTGTGGTCGTACGATGGTTCACTGGTTCTCTATTAGCGAACGTGGTACAAAAATGTCTATTTGGAACGTCGCTCATAATGTTGGCGGAGCGCTTATGCCTTCCCTTGTAACATTAGGCTTATACTTCTTCGCAGATGACTGGAAAAGTATTTTTTACTTCCCAGGTATTCTTTCAATTTTAGTTGGTATTTATGTATTAATTACGATGAAAGATACACCTCAATCTTGTGGACTACCTTCTATTGAAGAACATACTGGGGAATATCCACCAGATGAAAAAGTAAAAGATCGCGAACGCGAACTTTCAGTAAAGGAAATTTTATTTAAATACGTATTAAACAATAAGTTTTTATGGTACATCGCTATTGCGAACGTTTTCGTATATTTCGTACGTTACGGCGTTGTAGACTGGGCTCCTACTTATTTAGTAGAAGAAAAAAGCTTTACTCATAGTAGCTCACGTACTGCTTACGCTCTATATGAATGGGCTGGTATTCCAGGTACACTTCTTTGCGGATGGATGAGTGATAAACTATTTAAAGGACGTCGTGCACCTGCTGGTATTCTATTTATGGTTGGTGTATTTATCGCAGTTCTTGTTTACTGGTTAAACCCTCCTGGTAATCCAATGGTTGATAGTATCGCACTTGTCGCAATTGGATTTTTAATTTACGGACCGGTTATGTTAATTGGTCTACACGCTCTAGATTTAGCACCAAAGAAAGCTGCTGGAACTGCAGCAGGCTTAACTGGATTCTTCGGTTACTTAGGCGGAGCAGCTTTCGCTAGTGCAGCTATGGGCTTTATCGTAGATGCATTCGGATGGGATGGCGGATTCATCTTATTACTTGCATCTTGCGTACTTGCAATGTTCTTCCTTGCTCTTACTTTAAATACAGGGTCAGTAAAATCAAAACAAGCTTAAATAATATATAACAAGCATAAAAATAGCTCTTAGCATTTACATACATGCTAAGAGCTATTTTTTATTTTCATTGCTGTTCCTACTAATGATAACAACCCATTCCTTCCCTACTATAAGATTAAAAGATTTGATGAAACACCTTTATTAAAACGGCTAACGTAACAGATGCAGCAAATCCCCCTAAACAAATAAGACTGACACCTTGGCTATATGACAAATTTTGAAATGATTTCATTGCTTCCATCCTCCCTATCTCCCCTTTGATACTTTTATTTTACCAATGGGAAAAATTTCATAACATCGATTTCTCTAACAACTAACTTACAAATTTGTAAGTTAACATCTTTTCAACTTATATATCTAGTATTTCCACAGATAAGAGTCATTTATACATAAAAAAAGACCTCAGTTATACTAAGGTCTTCGTTACATTCTATTTCATTTTACAATCATCACTGGACATTTCACACGCTTTGCTATTTTATGACTTACACTTCCCAGCACCATTTCTTGCAGTGTATTGAGCCCTCTACTTCCAGCAATGACAAGATCTATATCTCCTGTATTCACATATTGAACAATTGTATCTCCAGGATCACCATGTAATATCGTAATTGTATAAGAAATGTTCTCTTTCTTTAATAAACCTTCAATCTCTTTTAATTTATCTTTTCGACTAGCTGATATTGTTTCTAAATCTGTTTGACCTTGTATAATATCTGATTTTGCCGTTCTATTATCTACTACGTACACAACTTCAACATTTGTTTCTTCGCTACATTTTGCAATATATGTTGCATGTTCCGCTGCTCGAAGTGCATGTTCAGAACCGTCACATGCTAATATAATTTGTTTGTACATATGCTGAATCCCCTTTTCGTTATCCTACTCGTATTATATAATAAAGCCCCCTAAAAAGGAGGCTTTTAACTAGCAATTCTTTTATTATAAGTAGCTAAATTTGCAACAAGTTTTGAGCTACGTTCATTTAATCCTGTTATACTTACTTTCACGCCACTTTGTTCATATTTCATAATAACTTTATCAATTGATGCCACTGCCGAATCATCCCATACGTGCGCATGAGTAAAGTTCATTTCGATTTCTTTTATATCTTCATCCAATGAAAAAGCATTTATAAAATCTGCTGTAGATGCAAAGAAGAGTTGACCGTGAATTTCGTATATTTTCTTATTTTCAATATATAAATGTTTCACGTGAATCTTTGCCATATTGAATGCAAATAAAACCGCACTAATTACTGTTCCGATAATTACACCTAATCCCAAATTATGAGTGATAAGAACGACCACGACTGTTACGATCATGACGAATGCGTTCCCTTTTGGCACTTTATGAATCGTTGCTACAGAGTTCCAATCAAACGTTCCGATTGAAACCATAATCATAACTGCAACTAAAGCTGCCATCGGAATATGAACGACATAATCTCCTAAAACGAATAGTAATACGATTAAAAATCCGCCCGCTACAAATGTTGCTAGGCGACCTCGTCCACCTGATTTAATATTAATAACAGATTGACCGATCATTGCACAACCTGCCATTCCTCCGAAGAAACCAGCAACAATGTTTGCGATCCCTTGTCCGCGTGCCTCTTTATGCTTATTACTTTCCGTATGCGTCATATCATCTAAAACTGAAGCTGTTAATAATGATTCTAGTAAACCGATAATTGCAAGCATAACTGCATAAGGTAAAATAATCCCTAATGTCTCAAGTGTAAAAGGCACGTCAGGAATACTAAAGAACGGTAATTCTTTCGGCAGGCTTCCCATATCTCCTACTGTTTTCAACTGTAATCCGCTCATAAGTGCAATACTCGTCACAATAATAATTGAAATAAGCGTAGAAGGTACAGCCGTTGTAATACGTGGAAATAAATATATAATTGCAAGTCCTAATACAACGAGTGCATACATTTGCCAAGTTGCATTTTTAAAATGTGGCAATTGCGCTGTAAAAACTAAAATTCCAAGTGAATTTAAAAAACCACTCATAACAGATTTCGGAACAAACTTCATAAATGAGCTCAGTTTGAACACGCCAAAAATAACCTGGACAATACCTGTTAATATTGTTGTAGCAAATAAATATTGCAAACCATGATCTTTAACAAGCGTTACCATTAATAATGCCATTGCACCTGTTGCAGCTGAAATCATTCCAGTTCTTCCGCCAACAAATGAAATGGTAACTGCAATACAAAAGGCTGCGTATAGTCCAACTGTCGGATCCACGCCTGCAATAACAGAGAAGGCTATCGCTTCAGGGATTAACGCTAAAGCAACGACAATTCCTGATAACACGTCCCCTTTCACATTAGAAAACCAGTCATTTTTTATCGTTTGAAACAAAGTATCACTCCTCTACTCCTTTATAATTTGATTTTCTCCATAAGAAAATCTAGCCGACTGCACGAAAGCTATTATATAACGAGTAGAAGATTTTTTGCTATGTAAAAGTTTCCTAAAAATGATGTTACCTTCGTAGCTTCTTTTTTAGGAAACTTTAAATATACTATCACCTATTGTTGATTTAACGTACAATGATTTCGGATTCTACAGTATGTCAAATGAAGAAAACTTTGTTTGGATGGATGAAAAATGCACATGTAATTTAGTTCATTTAAAGTTCTATAGATATTTCCACTTCATATATGAGGTTTAGTTTGGATAGTTTAGGGTTAGAGGAGTTTATACTAATTTAATGAAAATAGTAAGAGCACTCTTTCGAGTGCTCATTTTATGCAGATACAGTTGCTTTATCCTTACGGAATATACCCATTAACCCACCGATTAATAGTAATACGCCTGGTAATAAGTAAATTATAGAAATACAAATAAATCCACCGATAGCAGCCACAGTCATCATAATACCGCCAACCTTCGCTTTACTTCTTACCATAACAGATCCAACAATTCCTAAGATTGATAGAGCCACAGCTCCCCAACCTAAACCAATAACAGTATTTGCTCCATCAGCTTCAAAAGCAGCTCCCATACCGCCGATCAATAAAGCAACAAATGCACAAATAATACCAAAAATACCTCCAATAAGACCTAATACAAATTCAGCTGTTCTTTTCATTTCAATCTCTCCTTATTTAGCAACTTCAAATTCAAATTTCACTGATTTCTCGTCAAATGTAAATGTAGGTTTAAATGTACCAACAAACTTATCGCCTTCTGGTACATCAAATAACATTTTGTTTGTAATTTGGTTACCTGGCGCAATATTTTCATTTATAAACGTATTTTCCCCACCAAAGTACTCTTTGAATTGGTTGCCGTTAGTATCAGCAATTTTTAATTCAGAAGTTCCAAAATATATATCTTTTTTGCCATTATTTTTAGCGTTAAAACCGATTTCTAGTACTTTCCCTTTTTCAGCTTTTACGTATTCGTTAGGCTCAACGAATTTAGCTGAACTGAAAGTAAGTTGTAGACCATTAACTTCTACAGTATCTCCAATTTTATAAATCTTGCTTTCAGCTTTTTCCTTTTTATCTTTCTTTTCAGCCTGTTTAGGAGCATCGTTTTTACTCACTTCTTTAACTTCAGTTTCACCACAAGCAGATAAACTAAAAGCAAGTGCACCTGTTAAAGCAATAGTACCCAATTTTTTATACATTCTTTTTCCTCCGATTATGTAAAATGTAAGATTTTCGAAACTATCATAACAGAAACAGTTACAACTTTTTTGTCATATTTTGTCGAGGAAAATAAAAAAAGACGCTATATCAGTAGCATCTTTTCTCATTTCATTAATGTCCACCGTGTCCTTGACCACTTTCCTGAACAATTTCTAACCTCTCATCTAGTATTCCTTGTGTTTCAAATGAAATATCACTCGTATTTCCTAATAAGAAACCGTGATTATATGGTCCAAGTGTTGGATCATCTTTAAACTTCGGCTGAATGCTTGCAAGGAAGTCATACACTGGTTGTGAAGCTTTACCTTCTTCTAATAATACAACAGGTGCATGTTTACCCATATGTGAAAAAGGTGCCCCAGCAACTGCTAAATCTGGTGTTTTACTTGAAACAAATGATAAACCGTGACCAGGTTTTGTGAATCCCCAGCCAAATTTTGTTTTTTCATCTTTAAATTTAGCGAACGCAATCGAGTTTTCTGTAGGGGTCTCTCCACTAATACGCGTTACTTTCCCGTATTTGCTTAGCTCTTTTTCTACTTCTTTTGAAACAATTTTTTCTGGCCCTAATACATATATATTTGCTTTATCTTTTCTCATTTTTAGTGCCTCTATTGTCGCTTCTGGCACTTTATTCTTTTCTGTATAGAGTAGTGGTTCCGGCATATGAGAAATCCAATTTACAGCGGGGGTTGTATATAAACGTCCTTCTTCTGCAGACGAACCGATAATAACACTATTTGGGTAGCTTCCTGTTATATCGGCATACTCCTTATCAACATCCTTCGCAAATATAGCTGGGTCCGTTTCTTTTATTTGTTTTACTTTATAACCTTTTAATTGCTCAAGCGCGCTAGTACCTACATCCCCCATCACCATAATTTGTGTTCCATCTTTCGTTCCGATTGGATTTAATCATTTTATTTCTTTTAACGTCATTTCCGGTATCTTTTCTTTTTCTATAAATAAAATCGGCCCGTTATTCGGATGATGAATAAGGTCTGCACTCGCAATACCTAATTGCCACTCGCTTGCTGTTACTAAAATAACAGCACCTGGCTGGTTCTCCTTATGAGTTGCTGGCCATATCGTTTGTGAAGTTAATACTGCCATTTGCAAAGGGTCGTTTGTGTTTAATCTCGTTACATTTTTTAAACTTGTCGTTAATAAATCATTAGATGCACCTTGGTTCATTTCTTTTGGCGCCGTTACCTCCTGATTCATTTTCATTTCCTTTTGCTCTGTTTTCTTCTCTTTTGTAGATTCATGGTTTTTATGGTCTGTATTCGTTTGTCCGCATGCAGCAAGACCAACTGCTGTAATTATTGTTATCCCAAAAATTCGGGTCATTTTTTTCACTATACCGCCTCCGTATTAATCATTTTTGAGCCAATATGATTACCTAAAATGTAATTTCAACTCCACAATAACAAGCAATTCTGAAGAAATTATGCAGACACATCATAATCTGCACCATTTCTTCATGATTTTGCATTACACTTTAAGTAACGATTATAAATATGGAGGGCTCTCTATGATTGATATACTGCTCGTAGACGATGAACCGAGAATGCTTGAATTATTAACGCTTTATCTTACACCAATTGGATATAAGTGCGTATGTGCGACTTCAGGAGAAGAAGCTATTTTACATATAGAAAATCGAAACTTTAAATTTGTTTTACTCGATATTATGATGCCAAAGATGGACGGATGGGAAACGTGCAAAAAAATCCGATCTTTTAGTAACATTCCTATTATTATGGTTACAGCTCGTGATCAAACAGTAGATGTCGTTCAAGGATTAAAAATTGGAGCCGATGATTACGTAACGAAACCTTTCCATGAAGAAGAACTTTTCGCAAGAATTGAAGCCGTTTTAAGACGTACAAATGAACATAAACAAATCCAATATCACGGTATTGTATGGGATGAAACAAAACACTTCGTTTCTGTCCATAATGAAGAACTCCTTCTCACACCAATTGAATTTTCTTTACTCGGATTATTTTTACGCCATGTGAACTACGTATTAAACCGTGATCAGCTCATCGAACGAATTTGGGGGTTAAACACAAATACAGAAGATCGCACAGTCGATTCACATATTCGTAATTTACGTGATAAATTGCGAAAAGCAAATTTCCCTATTGATCATCATTTAAAAACCGTGTATGGAATAGGTTATCGATGGATTGATACTGAACAGTAAGGGGCAAAACGATGAAACGAATTTCAATTCAATTCGGATTTTATTTTTTAATTGTTACACTTTTAATTGAAAGTGTTCTCTTTATTTTGCTCTATTATAGTCTTGTAAACACTAGAGTAAATGAAGAAATGACAGCTTTATTAAAGCGAGGAAATAGTCATCGAGATGTACTTGAAAAATATTACGATAAGCAAACCATCTCTCACGTAGCATTAATGGAATCTGAAGCTGAAACAACTGTCGTTATTACAAATGCAAATAAAGAAATACTAGCTAAATCTAACGAAATAAACACGACTATAAACGATCATATTAGTAAAATGCAAACTCGAACAGACCATAATGGAGCGATTATAGAAAATCATTGGAAAACATCTAATTATATATGTACAGTTAGCCCCATTGTAGTAGATGGAAAACATGAAGGCTATGTGTACATGTTTCTTGGAACAGAATCAATTGAAAAGTTAGTTAATGGATTAACGAAACAATTCATTATTGCTGGTGCCATCACGTTTCTACTCACAGTCATCACAATTTTCCTATTATCTCGATTATTAACAAAACCATTGTTACACATGAAACATGCCACTGAAAAAATGAGTAAAGGTGATTTATCTGTTTCATTAACAACTACTCGAAATGATGAAATTGGTGAACTAGCATCATCTATTCAGACGCTCGCAAATGATCTACATTATATGAAAACAGAGCGAAGTGAATTTCTAGCAAGTGTTGCTCACGAATTACGAACACCGTTAACATACGTAAGAGGTTATGCTGACATTGCTTTAAAAGAAAGCACCCCTTCTGAACAACGTTTGCGATATTTATCAATTATAAAAGATGAGTCTGATTACATTACAAACTTAGTTCAAGATTTATTTTCACTTGCACAAATGGAACAACATAACTTTTCTATTCAAGTAAAGGAAGTGCATTTACACACCTTCCTTACGCGTATATGTGAAAAAGTAAACGCCATGTATAAAGAAAGGTACATTAAAGTTTCTTTCTCTTGTCCTCCTACACTGCTAGTAAACTTAGATGAACAACGATTCGAACAAGTTGTTGTGAATATTTTAAATAACGCTTATAGACATTCAAAAGAGCATTCTCATATAAACATTTCTATTACAGAAGAACATAAACGTATCTCCATTACAATTGAAGATGAAGGCGAAGGTATTCCGCTTGAAGACCTCCCTCACATTTTTGACCGCTTTTACCGTGTCGATAAAGCAAGAACACGATCTACAGGCGGAACTGGTTTAGGGCTATCTATCGTAAAAGAAATTGTAGAACTACACGGCGGAAATATTACTGTAACGAGCGAAGTCGATTACGGGTCTTGCTTTATAATTTCATTACCATCCATAAAAAAACACGACTATCATCAATAGTCGTGTTTTTTTATCACTTTACTTTATAATATAAATTTACAAATTGCCCAAAACGTTTCGTATCCATCAAAGTTAAATTAATTTCTGGGTTCTTGTCTTGAAATAACGGAACTCCAGAACCTAATATATGCGGTGTAATCGTAACAACATATTCATCAATTAGATTATTCTTAAAGAATTCTCTCAGTAGCTCTCCTCCACCAACCATCCATATTTTAGACCCTTCTTGTGCTTTTAACCTTTTTGTAAACTCCACTACATCTTCATTTACAAATTCCACGTTTCCGTCTGAACCTTTTTCTGAACGAGAAAAAACATAACATGCTTTATCTAAGTACGGGAATGTTTCCGTATGCTCTACTACATAATCGTACGTTTTCTTTCCCATAATTATTGTATCAATCGTTTCGTACATTTCTGTATAACCGTTATCTCCCTCTCCTTCCGTTTCCATTAACCACTCTAAATCATCATTTTCTTTCGCAATATATCCATCTAAGCTCGCCGCAATAAATAAAACTATTTCACGTGACATATCTTTTCCTCCTTGTATCTCATCTTGATAACATATGATGTAAACAATATACTAACAATAAAACATGACAATTTATGTCACGTTAAAAAGAAAAGGTGATACATTTGTCAAAAGCTAAACGCTTATTAGATATTCTTATATTTGCTTCTGCCAAAAAGACATTTACAGCGCAAGAAATAGCTGATGAATTTAATATCTCCGTTCGTACTGTCCATAGATACATTTTAGATTTAAGTGATATGGGGTTGCCCATTTACGCAGAACAAGGTCGTAACGGCGGCTATAAAGTATTAACGAATAGAGTAATTCCGCCTATTTTATTTACGGAAGAAGAAGCAGTCTCTATCTTTTTTGCTTTTCAATCTTTAAGTTACTATCGCGACTTACCTTTTAACACAGAAATCAATTCCGTTACACATAAACTGTATAGCTCCCTACAACATGATGCGAAAGTGAAAGTTGATAAAATACGTTCTTATATCGCCTTTTGGAATCCGAAGAGAACAATTGAGACCCCACTTTTAAACGAAGTGTTAACAGCGGCTATTGAAAATAAAAATTTACACTTTCAATACGAATCTAAATCAGGGATAAAAACAAAACATGTTCATCCGATTGGTGTATATGCTCACGACGGGTTATGGTACTTACCGTCCTATGACTTCGGTAGAAAAAAAGTATTACTGTATCGCATCGATCGTATTCTTTCCATATTATCAACGGAAGAAAATGAGGATACATTCATGAATTTAGAAGAGTGGTTTGCCTCTAACTCTAACGTAGTACACATCCCTACTCAGTTACATGTTTTACTGACAACAGAAGGCGTACGCCAATGTAAAAGCGTTCCTTATCTTGAGGAATTCGTTATAGTAAATGAGGATGGGACAGGATATATACACTCAACAATTGATAAAGGTGAGATTAACTTTATTACTCCTTTATTTTATAGACTTGGAAAAGATGCAAAAGTGTTAGAACCGAAAGCATTGATAGATGGTTTACGTATGCGTGCGAAAGAAGTTTTAAGTATGTATGAAGACTAAAAAGGCGTAAGAGAAATTCTCTTACGCCTTTTTAGTGTGCAGTGTTTTCTCTATCTCTTCTTTTAACAACGTCTTTATTTCTTCCAAATTATGATTCTTCTTTTCTCCCGATTGTACCGTATAAAACTCAGCAAATGAACGCTCTTTATATCTCGGTACAACATGCATATGATAGTGCGTAAGTTCATTAAAGATTCCACCATTTTGACAAATCGTAATTCCGTCAGGTTTATATAATACCTTAATCGCTTTTGCAATCAGCTTAGAAGCATCCATAATGGATTTTGCTACAACATCATCTAATTCGTCTACTTCTACAACATGTTGCTTTGGCACAATTAAAGTATGTCCTGTATAGAAAGGTTCATGATCTAAAAAACATGTTACATAGTCATCTTCATATATTTTATATATTTTTTCCTCTTCATTTGCTAATTTACAACCTAAACATTCCATCATACTTTCTCCCTTTATTAAAAACATAAAAACGTGAGAGCCGTATTCTCACGTTTTTATGTTTCATTTTATTAGTTCAATTGTTTCCGTAACCTTTATACTATCTTTTACAGATTGAACAATCGTACAATTTTTCACTGCAAGTTGCAGCGCCTTGTCCAGCTGCTCTTCTGTAATGTTTTCTGCTTTAATTTTATAGTGCAAATGAACACTTTCAACTGGCTTCGATAAAGCTTCACTTCTACCAATTTCAGTTTCGATTGTAAACGTATCATATGTAATACGTTTCTTTTCTAAAATTGTTCGAAAGACAATTGCACTACATCCTGCGATAGAAGAAATGAGTAATTGTAACGGTGAATACCCGTTTTCTTTTCCAATCACTAATTGACCATACGATAAATCTGCTTCTATATCATCGTGTTTGATTGTTAGTTTCATTTGTTTTTTCCATCTCCACTTTCATCGGTTTCTGCCGTTTCTTACTAATATAATAATATATATAGCAGAAAATGATAAATGGAATACCACAGTATAACGCCATTCTTTGTTCAGGAATAAACGCTAAACTAATCACAACGATGCTATTTGTAATTAAGGCTAAAATTGGGACAATTGGGTATAGTGGTGTTCTATACTTTAAGTCCTCTAACTTTCCTCCGCCTTTTATATACTGACTTCTAAAGCGAAGTTGCGATAGAGCAATAATGATCCAACTTGAAACAGCCGATAAACCAGCTATCGATAATAAATACATGTATACTGTATCTTCTGCAAGGAAACTTGTGAATAGAGATAATCCAGCTACCGCAATCGTTACGACTAGCGCTGTAATTGGAATACCACGCTTATTTACTTTCTGGAAGGAAGTTGGTGCCATTCCCTCATTTGCAAGTGACCATAGTATACGCGTCGCTGCATATAATCCAGAGTTCGCTACAGATAATAACGCAGTAATAATAACGAAGTTCATAATATCAGCTGCGTATGGAATACCAATTTTATCAAATACGACTACGAATGGACTTTCAATTACGCCTGCTTCTTTCCAAGAAATTAATCCTACTAAAATCGTCATTGTTAAAATGAAGAATAACATAATGCGCCATACTGTATTACGGATTGCACGTGGAATTGTTTTTTCTGGATTTTCACTTTCTCCCGCTGCAATTCCGATTAACTCTGTTCCTTGGAACGAGAAGTTAACTGTAATCATTGTAAGTAATACGGCAGCTAGTCCATTCGGGAAAAGTCCACCATCGCTTACAAAGTTAGAGAAAAGAGGTGCTGCTTCTTTTCCGTCATATGATATAAATCCTAATAATGCACTACCACCAAGCACAACAAATGCAAGAATTGTAATTACTTTAATACTAGAGAACCAAAATTCTAATTCGGCATAACTTTTCGCCGAAATTGCGTTTGAAGCATATAAAATAACACCGAATACAAGGCACCATACCCAAACATCAACATTTGGAAACCATCTTTTCATCATTAAACCGATTGACGTTAATTCTAGACCCACTGTTACTGCCCAGCCGAGCCAGTATAACCAGCCAATCATAAAGCCCGTTCCTGGTCCAATAAACTTCGTCGCATACTTTTGGAAAGATCCTGAAACCGGCATCGCTACCGTTAACTCTCCAAGACAAAGCATTGTTAAATACATAATAAATCCGCCTACTAAATATGAAAGGATGGCTCCCCCTGGTCCAGCCTGATTAATGGTGTAACCTGAACCTAAGAAGAAACCAGTTCCGATTACACCACCAAGTGCGATCATAAATAAATGTCTACTCTTCATCGTACGATGTAATTTCTCATTCGTTGGTTGCTGCATCTAAATCCTCCCCCTACCATACCCCTATATCCTGTTAAAATTTTCTGATAATAAAAATATACACGAAAGCGATTACATTTTCTATATAAAATTAAAACTTTTCTGATAAAACAATATAAAAATCGAATTATTGCAAGATTTAGATTCTATTTAGAGGAAAATAAGGAGAAACAAGGAAAAAACCCTTACATATATTGTAAGAGTCAACGGAGTTCTAATCTTCTCGATAAAATTGATAAACTATAATTTACGATAAAGTACATACAAGCTACTACTATAAACGTCGGAATCATGTAATTCACATTTTGCCCGCTAATAATTTGAGCATTATGCATAAGCTCAGGGAGTGATATAACAACCGCTAGCGACGTATCCTTCAGCAATGAAATAAATTGACTGACAAGCGGCGGAACCATTCTCCTTAATGCTTGTGGCAAAATAATATGCCAAAGCGCTTGAACATACGTTAATCCCGAAGATCTTGCAGCTTCAACCTGCCCTTTTTCAATAGACAATAGACCACTTCTAACAATTTCAGATATCATTGCTGCCTCAAATATTGTTAAAGCAACAATTGCAGCTGTTATAATTTCTAATTTCAAGCCTGCTTCTGGAAGTGCAAAATACGTGAAAAATATAATTAACAGTAGTGGTAAGTTTCGAATCACTTCAACTATAACTCCTAATACTTGTGAGACGACAGGTATTTTCGTGTAGCGCAATATACCGATTACACTTCCAATAATAAAACTAAGTACAATTGCTATGAGCGCTACCTCTAATGTTATAAGTAATCCTTTTAATAAAAATAGAATATGATCTCCTGTAATTGCTCCCTTGAAATCCATTTACACCGCCTCCTTTGCTAAGCGTTTTTCTAAATAACGCACTAGCATACTGAGCGGAATTGTTAATATTAAATAAAACATCCCGACAAATATATAAACATCAAACGTAACAAACGTCTTCGTTGAAATTAAATCTCCTTGATACATTAAATCAGCACCAGCAATAATTCCAAGTATTGAAGAGTTTTTAACTAAATTGAGAAACTGGTTTCCTAAAGGGGGAATTACAATTTTCACTGCTTGGGGTAAGACAACATAATACATCGCCTGCACATACGTTAGCCCTGAAGAGCGAGCAGCTTCCATCTGCCCTTTCGCAACTGATAAAATACCAGCGCGAATTACTTCTGCAATAAAAGCTGCCGTATATACCGTAAGCGTAACTGTTCCTGCTACAAAACCATTTAAAGTAATTCCTATTACAGGTAAAGCAAAATAGAATATAAATGCAATTAATACAAGTGGAATATTTCTTACAAACTCCACAAAAGCTGATCCTATCCAATTTAAAATGCGAATAGGTGCAATACGCATTACTGCCAAAATTACTCCTAAAATAAAACTACCTATCAATGCAATTACACTAGACATAACTGTATATTTAAACCCTTCTAAATACATATCAATGTTATTCGTTAATATAGAAAAATCAGGCACATATTCTCCCCTCTTTCTTTACAAGAAGAGGATGAGTACTCTCATCCTCTCACTTTTACTATCTACTTTTCTGGTTTTTGTCCAATCCACTTCTCATATAATTTGTCATACTCCCCGCTTGCTTTCATGTCTTTAATTAAAGTATTAATCTCTTTCGTTAAATCATCTGCCCCTTTTTGCACTGCAATTCCATACGGTTCATCTGTGAAAATTTTTCCTACTACTTCATAATTAGAATCTTGTTTTGCCATTCCGTAAAGGATCGCATTATCTGTCGTTAACACATCACCTTTACCTGCCTTTAACGCTGTAAATGCCTCACTATAATTTTCAAACTCTAATACAGTCGCTTCTGGTGACTTTTGACGAATGTTATTTGTAGATGTTGATCCTTTTACAGCTAATACTTTAACGCCTTGTTTTATATCATCGACGCTCTTAATATTGCTTCCTTTTTTCACAAGTAACGATTGTCCTGCTTTAAAATATACATCTGAAAAATCCACTTCTTTTTTGCGTTCTTCCGTAATTGTCATTGTTGCAATAATTGCATCAATATCACCATTTTTCAGCATTGGAATGCGTGTTTTAGACGTTACTTCTTTCAGCTCTAGCTTCTTTTCATCTCCAAGAATCTTTTTCGCCAGTGCCTTGGCGACATCAACATCGAATCCTTCTACCTGCCCTGTTGAAGGATTTTTTAATCCAAATAAATTCGTATCATTCTTCACCCCAACTACTAATTTCCCTCGTTTCTTAATTTGCTCAACAGCCCCGCCTTGCTTCGTATTTGTTTCCTTTGCCTCATCTTTCTTACTTCCGCATCCAGCAACAACAAGCACGAATAAACATGAAAATACGATTAAAGTAAATAACTTTTTCATTTTAAGCATGAAATTCCTCCTCTAATGATTTAGCACCCGACTTAAAAATAAACGGGCTCTTTCTTGTTCAGGGTTTGCAAAAAAGTTCGCCGGTGTTGTATCTTCAATAATTTGGCCATCATCCATAAATAAGATCCTATCTGCTACCTCTCTAGCAAATCCCATTTCATGCGTGACAACGACCATTGTCATCCCTTCTTTAGCCAGTGCTTTCATAACATCAAGTACCTCTCCAATCATCTCTGGATCAAGAGCAGACGTAGGCTCATCGAATAGCATAATTTCCGGCTGCATTGCAAGTCCTCTAGCAATTGCCACCCGTTGCTGTTGTCCTCCGGATAATTGATGTGGATATACGTTAGCCTTCTCAGGGATTCCTACTTTCTCTAAATAAAACATTGCTGTTTTCTCTGCTTCTTCTTTGGAAACTTTATTTACTTTAATCGGTGCTAATGTAATATTTTGAAGAACCGTTTTATGTGGATATAAATAAAAATGTTGAAAGACCATCCCAATATTTCGCCGCAATTCATTCATGTCCGTTTTTTTATTGTGTACCTCTGTATTTTGTACAATTAATTCTCCATCTGTAATTGCCTCTAATTGATTTATACATCGAAGCAATGTACTTTTTCCTGATCCTGAAGGCCCGACAACTACCACCACTTCGCCTTTTTTCACTTGCATATTAATATTTTTCAAAACTTGAAAGCTACCATAATATTTATTTACATTACGAAATTCTATCAACATACTCCCCCTTCCCCTAACAATGCATGTACATTCTTTTTATATTCAAAAATAGGCAAAAAAATAACTTCCAGCCTCATTTTGTCCATAAAAAAAAGCAAAGGCATTTTCCCTTTGCTTTTTCATTTCTATTCTATTAAGTTAAGATACTTCTTCTTTCTTATCTTTCCCGTATTCATGCTCCCAAAAATCAGCATTTTTAATTCCTAATGGCCCTGGATCGAATACTGGATCTTTTCCTTCTTTTTTCTGTTTTTCATAATCCTTTAATGCGACTAATGCAGGTTTTTGTAACAATAAAATCGCAATGATATTTACCCATGCCATAATTCCTACCCCAACGTCGCCTAAAGCCCAAGCCGCTGCTGCTGTTTTTATACAGCCGTAGAATACAGCTCCTAAAAATACAAACTTTAGTACCATGGACATCCAAGGGCGATCTTTATCACGATTTAAGTACGCGATATTCGTTTCTGCAATGTAGTAATACGCCATAATTGTTGTAAACGCGAAGAATAATAACGAGATTGCAACGAAACCGTTTCCAAATCCAGGGAAAACAGATTCTACCGCCGCCTGTGTATATCCTGGTCCTGGCTGAGCGCCGTTTAGTTTATTAACGATAAAGTTTTTTCCGCTTGCATCAAATACGTTATACATGCCTGTAATAATCATCATAAATGCTGTTGCTGAACAAACAAATAATGTATCAATGTAAACGGAAAATGCTTGTACTAAACCTTGCTTAGCTGGATGTGATACTTCGGCTGCAGCTGCTGCGTGTGGTCCAGTCCCTTGTCCTGCTTCATTGGAATAAATACCACGTTTTACCCCCCAAGAGATTGCTAAACCGATAATACCACCGAAAGCAGCTTCTAATGCAAATGCACTTCTTATAATTAACATAAATGCTTCTGGCAATTTTTCAATATTCATAGCAACAATGACGCAAGCTACTAAAATATAGCCTATTGCCATAAACGGTACGACAACTTGCGCTACGTTAACAATTCGCTTTACTCCACCGAAAATGATAAGAGCTAATACGACAACTAATATAGCCCCTGATACGGTAGTATTAATACCAAAAGCAGTTTCTAAACTTACAGCAATACTATTTGCTTGTACACCTGGTAGTAAAAGTCCTGTTGCAAGAATTGTCGCTGCAACGAATACTAAAGCATACCATTTCACACCTAAACCTTTTTCAATGTAATAAGCAGGTCCACCACGAAACTGCCCTTGATGTTTCGTCTTATATATTTGCGCGAGTGTTGATTCTACATAAGCTGATCCTGCTCCTAAAAAGGCTACTGCCCACATCCAAAATACAGCTCCTGGTCCACCGAATGCAACCGCTGTTGCTACCCCAGCGATATTCCCTGTTCCAACACGTCCTGATAACGAAAGTGCTAACGCTTGGAATGAAGAAACACCAGCTTCTGATTTTTCCCCTTGAAATGTCAGCTTCACCATTTCTCCTACATGTCTTACTTGTAAAAACTTCGTTCGAATAGAAAAATATAAACCTACTCCTAAACATAAATAAACAAGTGCTGGACTCCAAACAATATTATTTAACCAATTTACGAAAGCTTCCAACATTCCCCCTCCTTTTTATAAAGAATATTCAGAATATATATAAAATTATAAGTGTATACCGAATCTAGGACAATATTATTTTAATAAAGTAAACATATTTTTGTATAAAAAAACAAAGTATATATTTGTTTTATATACTTTGTTTTGAACTAAATGTATTATATATTCACAATTGCTTCTCTTTTAATAATTCTTTCGTATAGCTCTTCTGATAATTTCAAGAAGTTATCAGGCATATCTTTCCCTTTAAACTTCTTTTGAAGCGTTCCATATAAACCTATATCACGTAAACGTAAAAATAGTGGTAACGATTCATACCAACTATCCGCCAGCCTGTGCTCATACTCATATCCTTTTCGTAACACTTGTAACTGTTTACGAGCAAAATCTGTCTTCTCTTCTGCTGTCCACGGTGTAAATAGAACAGAGTAGTATAAAACCATTGCTAAATCATGTATAAAGTAATTATAAGCAGCATCATCAAAATCAAAGATTGTTAGCTCTTTACCATCATAATGAAAATTACCTTGATGAATATCACCGTGCATAAGACCGAACGTTTCTCTTTCAACTGGAAGAGCCTTAATTTCATCCATTAATACCGCTGCAATCTCTTTCACTTGACCATCTTCTAATTCATTAACAATTCCACTTTCGTCTTCTTCCCACGTATCACGGTAGTCTGTTTTAGGATAATCCATTGTAAGGCGATGCAGTTGCCCAATCGCTTTTCCCCACGCTTCAAAATAAGCATCTCCCCAATAAGGCGATTCTGCTCCTTTTACTTGCTCACCTTTTGCATATATAAATAAAGAAGCGAAAAAGAAAGTCCCATCCTCTGCTACGATTTCTTCTACGAGATTTCGAGACGTTGAATAAAGAGGTCCTGCTACCTTTGCCCCATTCTCCGCAACATATCGTAAAAAATCTAGTTCAGCCTCTACCTCTTGTTTAGAACGATGAGAAGAATGTGTTAAACGTAATACATAATCTTCATCATTATCACCCTTCGCCTTAAAAATATAATTCTCAAAATCTCCAAGTGGCTTTTCTTCTACTGTTACATGAAACAAATTCGCTGCTCTTTTTAAAATCTCTTTCGTAAACACACGTTCTACAGCTATTTCCATATATATCCCTCCTATATATCTTCTTAATTCGACACAAATGTGAGAAGTACTGCTATGAATAATCTAAAAACAAAAAAGGTTGATTCACTAAATCAACCTTTACATTATTAAAAGTTTTATTTATCAATTCTTCATCAATTGATTCTCGTATATAACATTTATTTTTATTTCTCTTCACCTTTTGTCTGCATTGAATTGAAAGTCCAATTTAATTTTAATGAATCTCCTTGAAATACATTTTGCTCTGCATTATTATCTACAAATGTGAACATTACATAGAAAGTATCATCATCACCAGGAGCAAGTCCATTTCCTTCTCGGTCTACAACACCTTTTTGTACAAGATCAGGAATACTTCCATTTTGCGTAGATACCTTTAATTCAGATAATGTAGTAGACCAAATTGGAACCTCATTTTTATCCAAATTCCACAAGAAATCAACACGGATATGATCACCAAAATCAGCATTTCCATTATCTCCTTTAGCATCGATTACACTGTAATCTGTCAGGAGTTTCACATCTCCTATTGCTAAAGTTCCTTTGTTTACTAATTGAAAACCACGCTCCATTTCATCACCTGGTTTAATATTATCGACATTAATAACAACTTCAGGATTCACACTCAAATCTAAAGTACCCGCTGCAAAAGTATTTTGTGACACTTCCTTATCACTAAAATACGCATATGTTCCCCCGCTAATTAAAGATAAGCCAAGTGCTGCAGTTACAACACCCATACCAAGTTTTTTCTTAATACTCATTTCACAAGTCCCCCTATTTTTAAAGTTCAAACTACAAACCTTATTTCCATCCCACAAAATAATTTAAGCAACTACCTTGTCCCACAGCGAAAGTGAACCAAATTTAAACTAGTTACTTCATATATCAAAACGACTATTACTTTTAAAATAACCGGTAATGTTACCGCAAATCATTACCGGTTATTTGTTAGCCAATCTCATTTCATTTACTATTCATTGTCTGATTGCATTATTTACTCTAGAAGTTTGCCCACTTATTTTTTTGGTTCTAAGCCAATAGAGCGTAAGATTTTATCTAATGTCACTGGACCTACATTTTCTTTCGGTTTCTGATTTTCTTTAGCATCTGGACTCTTTTTCAAGAAGTTTTTCTCAATAAAACGAATATCTGTTTCATCTACAACACCATCTTGATTTATATCTCCATCTTTTACAGATACTTTTCCTTTTCCATACGATAAAGCTGCTATTCTAGCATCTTGAATGTCTACCATTTTATCTCCATTTACATCACCTGCAAGGTTATCATCCATGTCAACTCTAAAGTTTTGTCCCACTAATTCACCGTCTTGCACCTTCCCTATTTTTGTTGTTAATTTACTATTTAAATGACCTGGCATTTCTACGAAAATATCATATTCTTTATCGCTTACTGGGACACTATGAATTTCAAATTGCCCGTTATCACCAATCGTTCCTGTATATTTCTTTCCATCCTTGCCAACTGCGTACACTTTTGCTCCTAGTTTTGTATAGTCTTTCTTACCTAAATACCCCTCTTCATTCAAGAAAGCTTCCGGGCCAATATACCCTGTAATCGTTGAATGTTTCGAAACAATAGCAAAAGATTTATCTTTAAACGCAGGAATCTCAATGCCTTCTGATGCAACAGCTTTTGTATAAGAGAACTTCTCTACTCCAAATGCAGTTAAATCATTAAAGTATTCATCGTTCGTCATCTCGAATGTAACATCTAAAAATGGTGTATCTCCATCTAATCCTTTAAATTCTTTTCCTTCTAATGATGCCCCAACTTTCACCTTGTTTTCCCAAGCTCCTTCTTCACTTATCTTCGGATCTTCTAATTTAAGGTTCAGTCCATGTTGTTTTACATATTCCGTAAGTGCTGGATTTGGTTTCACATCTGTAAATTTAAAGAGCTGCTTGTAATAAGGAATTTCAAATGTACCTGACATAAGCTGTTTTACATTATTAAGATTCAAAGTTAATGTAATTTTCTCTCCTAATTTGATTTTATCTTTGTCATAACTTGGAACAGCGTATTCTGTCCCTTCCTTTACAAAGACGTAATCTTTATATCCAGTTGCCATATTCCCTGCAGTTGCAAGATCATATCCAAATAATTTTAAATTTAACGGCTCGTTTATTTCCTCTGGAAGTACTCCAAATTTAAAATCACCATTTGCTTGAATTGTATTCAGCCAACCTGATGGAAAGGCTGAGTTTTGATAATATACAATTTGGTTCGCTTTTTGATCATACTGCAAGCCTTTTGCCTTCAATGCATCTACTGTAGAATCATAAATATTACCATGCACCCATAATGCACGTTGGCCGTCTTCTTCTTTAAACATAGAATCATTGACTTCATGTATACCAGGTTGTACATCCTTAAATTTCATTTCCGGTATAACATTATCAATGATAATGCTATCGCCTTTTGTATACGATTTTCCTTCTTTATCATATCCAACGAAGTTCAATTCGTAATCTCCATCAGGCAACATAACAGGTTTATCCCCAATTGGATGAGCTGGATCTCCTGTGAATGGAAGTACATACCCTCCCATACCAGAAAACATCATATATTCAATATTCGGTGTTAGACTACTTGCATTAAGTGTACCAACGACTCCTAATGCCTTTCCTGTCTTTCGGTCCTTCACAACTGCATCAATAGTTTCAAGAGGACTATTTAGTTTAAATGTCAAAGGCGAACTTGGTCTCTCCATAAACGGATGGAATTTAGATGCATCTGTTGCCATTGCATCTCTCAGTAAATCTACAGACGCAATCCCTTTTTCTGTGAATTTAACTGCAAATGGTACTTGATATACTTCTTTTTCATTGTTTTTATTTGAAATATGAATATAGCCCTCATATCTACCAAATTCAGCGTTTTCTGGAATGATAATTTCAGGGCTAATTTCCTCTGATGTACTAGGAGCTACTTTAATAGAATCTGGTACATTTAGCTTCACACCATTCTTCGCTGCATCTCGCACACCTACACTTGTAGATGAAAACTCTACTTCTAATTTAAACTCTTTTCCATCAGTTTTACTGCTGTTCTTAATTAAGACTTTTCGACTATCTTTAATAGGCCCATTTTCAATTTGATTTTTATACCCAAACGCAATAGAACCTGTTTTTTCTTCAATTTCTACTTCTTCATCATCTACAACGTTTGATGTTTTATCGATAACCTCGATAGATGTATCTGCATGAACTGCACGATATGCATCAATTCGTCCAGAGCCCACCTCAAATACAGAACGCTCTTCTTTTAGGTCAACTGCGGTATTCATAAGTGCTTCTTTTACTTCAAATGGACTATAGTTTGGATGTTCTTGTAAAATAAGTGCCGCTACCCCTGCAGTATGAGGAGTTGCCATAGATGTACCTGACATACGTCCATACGCTACCGGATAATTTTCTCCATCTTTTGGATCATTAATATATTCAGGAACAGTTGAGAAAATAGACACACCTGGTGCTACAATATCTGGCTTAATATCATCTGTTTTAGTTGCAGGACCACGGGAGCTGAAATCAGCCAAGTGATCTCCCTCTGTTTTTATATTACTAAGTTCTCCAAATGCTAACGACACATCTCCTTGTACAGCTTTTGCTTGCAATTTCTCACCATCTACTTTTGTTAAGCGGAACGATGGAATAGATGAAGTACTTTCCCCAAGATAACTTGTAATTTCCCCATCTACATTGTTGTATACAATTACCGCCTTTGCGCCTGCTTCCTTAGCATTTTTAATTTTTTCATCAAATGTAATCTCACCACGTTGGATAAGAGCTAACTTCCCTTTTACATCTTTCCCTGTAAAATCACCTGATTTCCCAAGCCCTGCATATACAACCGATAAGGATTGTCCTTTCAAATCTTCAATCTTATCAGTAAAGCTTTTTCCAAGTAGCATCATCTTATCTACATGTACATCACCTGCATCGGCGGAAAACGTTGGAATATTCACTGCAGCGTCACTGGCTCCAACTGTAATTGGAAGTGCTGCTGCACTAGGTGATCCTATAGTACCTTCTTCCGGACCACTATTACCAGCTGCTACTACTGTAACAACACCTGCTAACATCGCATTGTTCACTGCAACAGAAGTAGGATATAAAGGATCATTAATAGACGCTCCTAGTGATAAATTGATAACATCCATATCGTCTTTCACTGCTTTATCAATCGCAGCAAGAATACCGCTTGTTTGTCCACTTCCATATGGACCTAATACGCGATATGAATATAAGTCTACATCTGGAGCAACGCCCTTCACTGCATAATCCACACTATTCTGTTTGTCTGCAGCAATTGTCCCAGCTACATGCGTACCGTGGGATGTATAATATGCACTTCCCTTATAAATCTCAGGATATCCTCCAGAATTTTGCCAATCCTTATACGTTGTCTCCATTGGATCAGCATCATTATTAACAAAGTCCCATCCTTTTATTGAGTTCGGATCTATTTTAGTTGGATCTTCACCTTGTTTTGCACGATACCCTTTATATGCATCTTTCAAATCCGGGTGGTTGTAATCAATACCTGTGTCTAGTACACCTACCTTAATTCCTTTTCCTGTTATTTTTTCATCATGTAGCTTGTCTACACCAATTTGTGGTACACTATCTGCCATTTTTGGTTCAACAGCAGTCTTAGCTGTTTCTTTCGGCAAATCAATTTTAACCTCATGATCTTCCCATACGCGCTTAACGATACCGGTACGAACTAAGTCTTCGATTATATTTGCTGGTAAAGAAATCGCTACACCATTAAAAGCATTCTTATATTCTCTTGTTATCTTTGCAGATTTTACATTTGTCCCTTTCTCTTTATTCTTTTGAAGCTGTTCAAGCTCTGCTTTAAACCCTTTATGTGATGCCTCTACCTTTTGTTCCGCATTTGAAAGAGCTATCTTTTTCCCTTTAGCCGCTTGTTTTAATACCTCAATTTTGCTAGGCGCTTGCTTAAATTCTATAATCACATTTACATTATTAGGACTTGCTGTATTGATACCTGGCGAAATAACAAAACCTGGTTTTGTATCTAACGTTTTTAAGGCATTACGTTGTTCCTTTGTAAGGCCTTTTAAGATAGCATCTGCATCATCAATTCCAGTTAAAGTAGATGTATTTACCTCTTCCGCTAATACGTTATATGGAATCCCTTGAGACAATAACATTCCAACTGTTAACGTTCCAATAAGAACCTTTCCAAATTTCCCTCGTTTCATATTGCATCTCCCCATTATTAATATTATTTTTTGAAACAAATTGATTCTTAAATTCCCATGTAGCATCGGAAACTCTATCAATCTCAATCTTTTGTATCATGAAAGATTTCCAACGCCACTACCATCCCCATACCTCATATAGCTAACCACTCACTTTACTCTTTTTATAAGAGCCCCCCATCATTTATTTCCAACAAAAGATTTTCATAAAATGAATTATTAACAATATTAAAATGTAATTCTATTTTTATTATTTCACATTTTGATTATTCTGAAAATTAAACAAAAGGAGTATCTTTTCTCTAAGGATTCTATGCCTACATAGTACAAAAGAACTATCTTGTCCTTTATTCTTTGTGATACAGAATAAATCGACACGATAGTTCTTTGATAGATTTCTTATTTAATCTAGCGGAACCAATTGATTTCGAACTGCATAAATCACTGCTTGCGATCGACTTTTCACATTTAGTTTTTTAAAAATTTTATTGATGTGTATTTTAACTGTTTTATCACTAATATATAAAACTTCAGCAATTTCTTTATTACTAAGTCCTTTTACTAGTTCAAAGAGAATTTCCTTTTCACGTTCCGTCAGTTCATTTTCATTTGATTCTACTTTCATTTTTTGCTGATGATATGTAATTAATTTTTTAGTCATACGCGGATGAATAACTGAATCACCTCGATATAACATTCGAATTGCTGCTACTACCTGCTCTGATGAGGAATCCTTCAATAAATAACCATCAGCACCGGCCTGAAGTGCATCCATTAAATACTCATCATGTTCATACATTGTAAACACAAGTACTCGGCAACTCGGATAAATTTTTTTCACTAACTCTGTAGCTTCAATCCCATTTTTCCCTGGCAGGTTAATATCCATCAAAATACAATCTGGTCCGCATTCTTCTACTTTTCCCAATACTTCATCCCCAGAGCTAGCTTCTCCAACCACTTTCATATCAGATTCATCTTCTAGTATGCTCCGAATTGCATCCCGTAAAAAAGCATGATCATCTACTACTAATATTTTAATCATTTTACGCACCCCTTGTTTGTGAATCTGGAATTAACAGTGTAATTTCTGTCCCCTTTCCTATAGAACTATCAATCTGTAAAGTAGCCCCTAATTGGTCAGCTTGTTCATTCATATGTAATATACCATAATGTGGCTCATTCTTTGTTTTAACCATAGACTCAAATAGTGAAAATCCAACTCCATTATCCTTAACCCTTAAAAGAACGTGTTCACTTTGATAACTGAGTAAAACATCAGCCTTTTTTGCTTGTGCATGTTTTACAATGTTTTGCAAACTCTCTTGTAATGTATCAAATATAACTCTTTCTTTTGAAAAACTAAGCGCACGTGCATGACCTCTTTCATGATAGGTAATGTCTAGTTCATATTCTCGTTTTAAAGATTTTATTTTACTTGCTATTGCCTGCTTAAGGCCTAATTGTTGTGTCGGATATGGTTTTAAAGCATAAATAGAATAGCGAACTTCTCCTAGACTTCCTCTTAAATCTTTTATGCTTTTCTCAACTACTTGCTGCATATCTTTTGGTTTATCATGGTATTTTTTCCGTGCGGATTCTAGTTGGAATATTACCCCCGCTAATGTTTGCGCAATACCATCGTGAATTTCACGGGCAATTCTATTTCTTTCTTCTAAAATCATTCTTTTTTTCTGTTCAGAAATCAATATCCTTGTTTTAACAACGTTAGCTAATTGGTTAGAAAATGTAGCTAACGACTGTACATCTTCTGGAAAGAAACCCGCATTTCTACTTTTCCCTGCAACAAACATTCCGACTAATTCATCATTTACTATAAGAGGAAAATATACAAGTGAGCGTATAACACTATCAAATATTTCATCTCCAGGAGCCGTACCAATTTTCCAATCATTAAATACAAGATTTTTAGAAAGTTTCTCAAACGCCCTTAATATTTCTGAATCATCAGAAATATGAGAGCGCACTTTCCCATCTTTTAATAGAATACTCCAGTTCCCATCATCTTTTGTCCATATTACATATGCTTGTATGCCAAAAAAACCTTTAAGTGCTTGTTTAATATGTTTCAAATTTCCTCCAGTTAATCCTCGACTAATTTCGGTCGTAATAAGAAATAACTCATATAATCGTTCCTTCTCCATCCTTATCCGTACAGAAAAAGAACTAATAACTGAAGCTGCTACAAGTGGAAAAAAGAAAAACAGTACTGTAATCTCGTTTATTTCCACACTATATATACTAATTAATACATGCATCAGGGCCGCATAAGAGAAACCAAAAGTTTCGCAAAGAAATACCGTTACAGTTTTTTTATACCACTGATATATTGAATATGGCTGTGGAAGAAGTATCATCAACAAATCGTAAAAACGATTGTTGAAAAAACAAAAAAACACGCAAAATAATAACAAAGATATTAAATTTTCATATAGAACTGACATAACTATCTTATTAAGTAATAAGGACATACATTTGTTTGAAAACCATTCGGCCAAAATCAAACTAAGTGCATGCTGAGTACTATTAAATAACATTCTTTGTACCGGTGAACGACGATGCAGGTGAATAATTAGCGTTACGAGTACAATAGCAGTAATAGTTATATGGATTCCAAACTGCCAACTCATAGCATAGATTATCGGAAAAGTAAGCGAGCTAGTTCCTCTCCAAAATCTTACAGGAAAATACTCTGCAATCCCCATAAATAGTAACAACATTATTAGTATTGTTGAATGAGAAGGGATTTTAATTTCAAGTAAAGATATAGTTATAGTAACCAAACCAAGAAAAGAAATAAAATAAAGATAAGAACTAGCAATCTTTTCTCTCATAAAGATAGAATTTACATCCTTCAAAACAACCCCTTCTTTCTTTATAAAAACTTCATTTTCCCTATTATCCAATAAAAAACCGGCACTGGCAAAATGGAAGAACATCCACTAGCCAATCACCGGCTGTGTACTGTACCTAAAAAGGCAAGACACAATACTAGTATTATAAATCGCTTTTCTTAAATTTCCTATTCATCAAATGATGTAATTATGCATCCCGCTAGATTTACTCTCCTATAGTACAAAAGATATATATTAATATCGCAAATATATACGTTCTTTCCATTTCCCTACTTTTCTAAAAAATCCAAGCATAATTTTCTCACAAAAAACAAAAATTAACAGAAGTAATTTCAATGTAAAGGAGATGGAAAGTATGACCGAACAGAAGCACTCACAACAAGATAATAACAAAAAGCATATGTTTCCATCACTTCCGGAAAATATTAATTACATTGAAAATAAGCTATGTCACTCAGATGATATAAAAAAATTAGATGTCCCATTTCAAAACGGAAAAGGAACAATCTTATATATCGAATCTTTAGCGGACCCAAATTTGATTCACCAATTAGCTCTTGAGCCTTTATTAACTCGGTCGGATTTGGCTTTAGATAAAGCTTTTGCCACATTAAATATGAAAAAAGAAACGAATTTAAATTATGGTGTGCAGCTTTTATTACAAGGTAAATCCTTATATTTTCATGAACACGTCGACAGTTTTTTTATTTTCAAAACAGCTTTATCTTTAAAGCGAGATATAGCAGAGCCTGATAATGAAGGGATTGTGCGCGGTCCACATACTGGTTTTGTAGAGGATCTAGCAACTAATTTAGCTTCGATTCGTAAGCTCATAAAAAGTCCAAATATCGTCGTTAAATATTTCACACTTGGTGAAGAAATGCATACGAAAGTGGCAATTGCTTATATGCAAAACATAGCGAATGACGATTTAGTTACAGAAGTAAAAAGAAGGTTAGAAACGATTAAGACAGATGCACTTATGCCTCCAGGATATATACAAGAATTTATAGAGGATACGTCTTTCTCACCATTTCCGCAGCAATTAAATACAGAGCGTCCAGATAGGACCGCTGCAAATTTAATGGAAGGACGAGTTGCTATTTTATCTGATGGAGATCCCACAGCGCTTATCGTTCCTGTTACGTTATTTGCTTTCTATCAATCACCAGACGATTATAATAACCGCTGGATTGTCGGTTCTTTCGTCCGAATGATTCGCTTAGTGAGTTTCTTGATTGCTTTTCTCTTACCAGCTATATATATCGCAACCGTAGCCTTTCATCCTGATGTATTGCCGCTCGAACTTGTGTATACAATTAAAGCTTCATTAGAGAAAGTACCACTTCCTCCTATTTTTGAAGCTCTCTTAATGGAATTAATCTTTGAATTATTACGGGAAGCTGGTATTCGCTTACCAAGCCGAGTTGGACAAACAATCGGTATTGTAGGTGGTTTAGTAATTGGTGATGCAATTGTAAAAGCTGGACTTGTTTCTTATACGATGATTATTGTTGTAGCTTTAACTGCCATCTCATCTTTTCTCGTTCCATCAAACGATATGAGTTCAGCAGTTCGAATTCTTCGTTTTCCATTAATGATTCTTGCTGCTATATTCGGATACGTCGGAATATCATTCGGTCTAATTATAACTTTCGTTCATTTATGTCAATTACATTCATTTCATACGCCATATCTTTCTCCTGTTGCCCCGATGCGGATAAAAGATATGAAAGATTCTTTCGTAAGACTTCCAATTTGGTCGTTTTGGGAACGACCACATGATCCAAAACCGAAAAAAATGCAACGACAACATGTAACGAGAGAGGATGAGGACGGTGACAAACACGCAAAGTAAAATTTCGCTCGTTCAATTTACCTTTTTCGTTATTCAATGCCAAATCGGAGTTGGTATCCTTTCTCTACCTAACCGTCTTCACCCAATAGCAAAAGGAGGTGGATGGATTTCCGCTCTCGTCGCTGGGCTTGCAATTCAACTTATTATTTTACTTATGTGGCTTTTCTTAAAGCGATTTCCTGATGCAGATATGTATGAAAGCGTTTGTATGCTATTTGGTAATAAGTTTGGAAAACTATTAGGTTTTGCTTATGTTTTTTATTTTACGCTTATTGGTATGACGGTTATGTTGAATGCTTGTAATGTCATTAAAGTATGGATATTACAAGCTACTCCTTGGTCTGCCATTCTCATGCTATTTACGATAGCTTGCTGCTATATAGCCTATAATACATTTAAAGTCATCGTACGATTTTATGTCATGGCCTCTATCCTCATTATTCCAATGGCCCTTTTAATTGCCCTAGGGCTTTCCCGAGCTGATTTCTCTTATATTTTTCCCATTACAGAAGCCGGCTGGTGGAATATAATTCAAGCATCCAAGGAAACAATTACAGCCATGTATGGTTTTGAAATCATTCTTATCGCTTTTCCAAAAGTAAATGGCAGTTCTGTCGCAAAACTGAAGGCCATTTCTATCGCTAATGGATTTGTAACACTTTTTTATACTTTTACTGTTTGGATTTGCTTTATCGTATTTAGTCCAAAACAAATTGAGCTTATTCCAGAACCAGTTGCTTACTTATTACGCTCCTTACATATCGGAATTATAGACCGAACTGATTTACTATTTATACCAATTTGGATGATAACTGTTGCAGCTTCTATCGCTAGTTATTATTGCGCTGCTTCAATCGGAATAGGACATATATTCAATCTTGCTAATCATAAAAAAGCTGTTCCAATCATTGGTATTATTGCTTTTAGTGTAGCCTTATTTATAGATACACCTGAAGAATTAAAAGTAATCTCAACTTTCACTGATAAGTTCACCTATATTTTCATAGTTGTCCTTCCTCTTTTATTTCTACTTTATTCTGTGATACGAAATAAGAAAGGAGAACAGTATGTTCAAAAAAAGAGTTAAATTACTTTTTGTATTATGTACTAGTTCCCTCCTTTCTGGATGCTGGGATCAAGAACCATTAAGGGAGGCAAGGTTAGCTTATAGTATTGGATCTGATATTACGGAAGAGAATCAACTCCAGCAAACAATCGAGCTCGTAAAAAGTTCAAGCGGAGAGCAATCTTCATTCGAAAATGAAATACATTCAGCAACGGGGCATAACATAAGGGATACAAGCGATGCCCTAAAAAAAAATGTTACTGGGAATATTCGTTATTTTAAATATGGTGTTCAATTACTAGGAACCAAAATCCTAAAAAAAGGTATATTACCTTATTTAGATGTCAGCTTTCGGGACCCAACAAACCCAACTGCTTTAGTAAAACTTATTGCAGTAGATGGTGAAACATCCGAGATACTAGAAAAAAAGAAAGTAGGAAATTTACTAATTGGAGATTTTCTAAAGAAAAAAGTGAAAAGCTTAGAAGATATGAGTGTATTTCCAAAAGAAACTTTAGAGACAGCTGCTACAAAAATGTTAGATCCCGGTAAAGACTTTACCCTCCCTTCTATAAAAATAAAAGGAAAAGAAGTAATTACAAACGGTCTAGCTTTATTTAACAATGATAAATTAACTGGGCATTTACCTTTGAAACAATCTGTTTTATTCGTATTATTAACCGGAAAAATGGGAACAAGTGCCCGTATAACCCAGAAGCTTACTAGCGATGAATCAGAGAAAACATCTGATTATTTAACAATGGAAATTAGCAACCGAAAGTTAAAACGAGACTTAAAAATAACAACAGATAAAAAAGGAAATGTTTATGCTCACATTAAGCTCCAACTAAAAGTTATAGCGCTTGAAGCTCCGAGAGATAATCTTTACAAAATGGATGAAAGAAAAAAACTAAATAAAGAATTGTCTAAACAACTTACGAAAGAAGCTAAAAAGATAACGAAAAAGTTACAAAAAGCAAACTGTGATGCTTTCGGTATCGGCAGACACCTTATCGCCTACCACCCTGACTTATGGAAGAAGAAAAATTGGAATAAAGATTATGCAAAAGTAAAATTCAAACCTGAGGTAGAGGTAAACATTTTGTACAGTGGTGTCCTAAAATAAAAGGTTGTATGCCGCATGGGCATACAACCTTTTTATTTCGTATATCGATACACAATTGATTCATATGGTCTTAAGCTAAGTTTTGTAATATCCTTGCTAGCATCTTTATAATTCGACAGTAGTATTTCTTGTTTCATTCCATCTAATTGAACGTGCGCTGGTACAGAGTACGTTATTTCTTCTCCATAGAAGTTATTTATAACAAGCAGCACTTCACTTTCTGTAGTACGAGTATATGCCCAAATCTTAGGATCATTTTTATCCAAAATAGCATATTCTCCTTCTGTAATTACATCATACGTTTTCCTAAGTTCTATTAACTTTTTATAATGATAAAATACGGACTCTTTATCTTCTAATGCCTTCTCTACGTTTATTTCTTTAAAGTTTTCAGCCGCTGAAATCCAAGGTGTACTTGTTGTAAAACCACTGTTCATCTCTTCATTCCACTGCATCGGAGTGCGAGAGTTGTCACGAGATTTTTGCTTTAAAATCCCGATAATCTCTTCTTTTGATAGCCCTTCTTTTAGCTTTATATCGTATATATTTAACGATTCCACATCACGATATTGCTCGATGGACTCAAATTTAGGATCCGTCATACCGATTTCTTCCCCTTGATAAATATAAGGCGTTCCTTGCAGCATGTGCATGGCTGTCGCTAACATTTTTGCAGATTCGTTTCGGTACTTTCCATCATCACCAAAGCGTGACACGATGCGAGGCTGGTCATGATTACACCAAAATAACGCATTCCATCCTCCGCCCTTTTGCATTTCAATTTGCCAGCTAGACATAATCTCTTTTAATTTAATAAAATCAAAATCAGCCTTCGTCCACTTATCACCATTCGGATAATCTACTTTTAAATGATGGAAACTAAACGTCATACTTAATTCATTACGCTCAGGGTTTGAATATTTAATACAATTATCAATTGTCGTAGATGACATTTCTCCAACTGTAATTACATCTTTTCCTGCAAAAACATTTCGGTTCATCTCTTGTAAATATTCATGAACACGCGGACCATCTGTATAATACTTGCGTCCATCACTTGTCGCAGTACTACCTTCATCGTTTAAGAAACATTGGTCTTTTGAAATTAAGTTAATGACATCTAATCGGAATCCTGTTACTCCTTTATCCAGCCAAAAACGCATCATATCATATACTTCTTCACGAAGTTTTTCATTTTCCCAATTTAAATCAGCTTGTGTTTCATCAAATAAATGTAAATAATATTGCTCCGTCTTCTCATCATATTTCCAAGCAGATCCACCAAACTTAGACTGCCAATTATTTTTTTCATCACGCCAAATATAGTAATTACGATATGGACTATTTTTATCTTCCTTCGCTTCTTTAAACCACTTATGTTCAGTCGAACTATGATTTACAACAATATCAAGCATAATTTCAATGTTACGTACTTTCGCTTCTGCTAAAAGTTCTTCAAACTCTTCCATCGTTCCGTAAGATGGATCAATGCTGTAGTAATCACTTACATCATATCCATTATCATTTTGTGGTGATTGGTATATCGGTGTTAACCATATATAATCCACTCCGAGTTCTTTTAAATAATCTAGTTTCTCTGTAACACCTTTTATATCCCCGGTTTCTCTATTGTAATAACTATTAAAGCTCTTCGGATAAATTTGATAGACTACACTTTTATGCCAATCCTTCATGTTTAACTTCCTCCTACTTCTGTTTGACTCTTTTTGCAAATAACCATGTTAAAGTAAATGGGATTACAACTGCAATAATCATTCCTACAATAAACATTGGAATCGATTTCGGAATGATAGAAATAAATGCTGGCAATCCGCCAATTCCGATAGCAGGCGCTAATACACCATTTAATGTAATGAATATCGCTGCCACAGCAGATCCTATAATCGCTGCATAGAACGGGAACTTATTTCGTAAATTCACCCCAAACATCGCTGGTTCTGTAATACCGAAGTATGCTGAAATGGCTGATGTTGATGCCATACTTTTATCATTTTGATTTTTAGAAATCCAGAACATCGCAAGTGCCGCACTACCTTGCGCAATGTTAGAAAGAGCGATCATCGGCCAAATAAATGTCCCGCCATGTTGTGCAATCAATTGTAAATCAATTGCAATAAACATATGATGCATACCTGTAATTACAAGCGGTGCATATAATGCTCCAAATAATACTGCTCCAACTACTGGTACTGTTTCATATACACCTACTAATCCTACTGTTAATAAATCTCCAATATGACGTGTAACCGGACCGATAATTCCTAGTGCTAACACACCTGTCACAACGATTGTTGTAATTGGTACAACTAATAATTGAATTGCATTTGGTACATGTTTCTTTAAGAAAATTTCCACTTTACTTAATACAAATGCTGCTACTAAAACAGGTAAAATTTGTCCTTGATATCCTACCTTCTCAATTTGGAATAGTCCTAAAATATTGAAGTACTCAATCTTTTGACCCTCTAAACCAGTCGCTGCTTTTCCATAGTCCCAAGCGTTTAATAAGGCCGGGTGCACAAGCATTAATCCCATAACAATCCCTAGTATTGGACTACCACCAAAACGCTTCGTTGCTGACCAACCGACAAGTGCTGGTAAGAATACGAATGCTGTATTGGCCATCATATTAATTAAATCCCAAAGCCCGCCTAAGTTCGGATAAACATCTAATAAATTTTTCCCATCAAAAAATAAGTCCTTTGCGCCTAATAGATTGTTAATACCCATTAGTAAACCAGCTGTTACGATCGCTGGTAATATCGGCATAAATACATCCGAAAATATTTTCACAAACTTTTGAGCTGGATTTAACTTCTGATTTCCAGAGTCTTTTACGTCCGCTACAGTCGATTCTTTCATACCTGCAAGCGTTATCAATTCAGCGTAAACACGATCTACATCCCCTGGACCAATTACAATTTGAAATATACCAGCGTTATGAAACGCTCCTTTCACTAATGAAACAGACTGTAATTTATCATTATCTATTTTACTTTCATCTTTTAAAGCGATACGGAGCCTCGTCACACAATGTGCAGCTTGTTCAATATTGTCTTTCCCACCAATATACTGCAACACTTCCTCTGCTGTTTTACGATAGTCTTTCCCCATATTCCCGTCCCTCTTTTCTTTTTTTGATACCGTTTACAATTACATATTAACTCGTATATATAAGTTAGTCAACACTCGTATATACGAGTTTGTGTTTTTTTTATAAAAAAAAGAGATGAAACAATATTTTGTTCCACCTCTTTACTTCCTGCGTGCCACATCCGAAAAGTGAAAAATATCTAAACGGTGGCGTGATTCTGTATATTCAAACTGACTTCCATCATACAAATGTGTAAAGTTTTTCACAACGACAACATAGTCTGTTCCATTTAAATCTAAATACTTTCTGTCATCCTCTGTACATGGCTGTACTTCTATTACCCTCTGCGAATAACTAATATGTAGCCCAAGCTCTTTCTCGATGTATTTATAAATCGATGCAGTTGCAATTTCTTTCGTTAATCCTGGAATAAACTCAGATACAAAATGATTTATATCTAAAATTACTTTTTCTCCATCAATATTTCGTACACGTTTAATATGGTCAATCTCTGTTTTTTCTTTTACATTTAATAATTTCGCAATTTCTTTTGTGGCTTTTTCTTTGTCCATTTCCACAACTTCCGTAATACAATGACGTCCCAAACGTTCATTTTCTTCTTGGAAACTTACAATACCGCCAAAATTAAATTCAATATTTTTTCGCTTTAAAACAAAAACACCTTTTCCATGAATTTTTTGCACATATCCACGCTCTTGCAGTAAATCTACAGCTTTTCTTACCGTGCCTCGGCTTGCCTCATACTGCTTCATTAATTCTGTTTCTGATGGGATTTTGCATCCCTCTTTTAATTGTTTATTATCAATAGATTTACTGATTTCTGTATAAATTTGTTCATACTTACTCATCATCTACAATAGCCCCTTGTCACCTTCTAATTCTATATGTATTATAACATGCTTCACTCTTCTGCCAATCTCTCACTTATTTTCCAGTACAAGAAAAATATAGGTAAATATTTAATCTTTAAAACGTATTTTTATAAAAATTTTTATATTTTTCTTTTCATTCAAAAAAACATGTAGTATACTAACTTCAAAATCAGAGGAGAAAGGGAGCAAAGAACTATGCTTACTTATACAACAACTGTAGTTACATTTGCACAAAAACATCATCATCATACGTAACCCTTGAAACCTAGCGGAAAAATTACGCGTAGGTACAAGGGTTATTCCCGTTGTACCTACGCTTTGGCGAAAGAGCCATGTAGGTATTTTTTTATCTACATGGCTCTTTTTTTATTGTCAAAAAGCTAGTAAAAAATGATGTTTAAGCAAAACTTACTACAAAGGAGTTAACAAAAATGGAAACGAAAAAATGGGGATTATGGGTTTTAACAGCATTTGTTATCGGGAATATGGTTGGCGGTGGCGTATTTATGCTTCCAGCAAATTTAGCACAAGTATCAGGGCCAATGGGTTCTACACTCGCATGGAGTATTACAGGCCTTGGCGTATTTATGATTGCACTTGTATTTGGAAATTTAGCGATTCGGAAACCAGAATTAAAAGCTGGACCACAAAGCTATGCTCAAGCGATGTTTCCTTCAAAAAAAGCTGGTAAAGTTGCAGGATATAGTATGGCATGGGGATATTGGGCTGCTAACTGGGCTGCAACAGCATCTGTTATTATTTCCTTTGCTGGATATTTATCAACATTCTTTCCAGTTTTACAAAGTAAGCAAATTCTTTTTTCAATAAATGGATTTTCACTGGAACTCGGAAAAGGATTAACTTTCCTCGTATGTAGCCTTATGCTGTGGGGAATTCAATATATTCTTTCTCAAAATATTGATCGAGCTGGAAACATGAATCTACTTGCTACCATTGCAAAAATTATTGGATTTACAATGTTTATTGTAATTACATTATTCATTTTCAACGCCTCTAATTTCGGAGACGGTCAAACCTTTATGAATGAAGCAGGACAATCAATCTCATTAGGTGGACAAATCAATTCAGCTGCTATTGCAACACTCTGGGCATTTATCGGTATTGAATCAGCAGTTATGCTTTCTAATCGTGCAAAATCACAGCGCGATGTAAAAAAAGCTACGATTTTCGGATTAATTATCGCTCTTCTTATTTACATGTCAATTACTTTACTTACAATGGGAGCTCTTCCGCAAGATGCTTTAAAAGAGTCTCAAAAACCATTAGTAGACGCATTAAATTTAGCAATTGGAAATAAAGGTGCATATATAATGGCTTTACTCGCTCTTATATCTTTATTTGGATCTACAGTTGGCTGGATTGTTGTTAGTTCAGAGGTACCTTACCAGGCAGCAAAAAATGGACTTTTCCCTAAGTTTTTCGGGAAAACAAATAAAAAAGGTAGTCCTTCAAAATCATTATTGATTACAAATGTAATGACGCAAATTTTCTTATTTTCAACGATTTCTGGTACTGTTTCAGAAGCGTATAGTTTCGCTATCGTCGTAGCAACATTAGCCTATTTAATTCCATACCTTGTTTCTACCTTGTACCAATTAAAATTAGTTATTACAGGAGAAACGTATGATATACTGCCAGGATCTCGAGTAAAAGATGGAATCATTACGACATTAGCGTTGATATACTCCATTTGGGTTATCAAAACGGGAACTGCTGATTTAAAAACATTCTTCTTAGGAATTGGATTGTTCGTATTAGGTCTTATTCTTTATCCAGTACTAATGAAAGACTCACAAAAAACGGATTAAATAAAGAGAAGCTGCTGGCTTCTCTTTTTTATTAAAAATCTGTAATTAACTTTTCTTTTAGCTCTCCTACAGATAAAGGTTTCGCATAATAAAATCCCTGTACATAATCACAGCTCATTGATTGCAACAAACTCTCTTGCTCTACTGTTTCTACTCCTTCAGCAACTACTGCTAAATTTAAACTATGAGCAATTTCAATAACGGATTTTACAATCGTTCGTTCTGGTTGTGCGTGATCATAATGAAATTCACGAATAAAATTACGATCAATTTTTACAATATCCAGTGGTAGTTGTTTTAAATAATATAAGGAAGAATAGCCAGTTCCGAAATCATCCAAAGCAATTAAAACACCCATATTTCTTAATTCTTGTAATGTAGCAATAATATAATCAAAATGGCGGACTGCAATACTTTCCGTTATTTCTAATATTAAACGGTTCGGAGGAAAACCAGTTCTCTTTAAAATGCTACGTACTGATAAAATAAAACGTTTCTGCATTAATTGTTGTATAGATAAATTCACAGATAACTTTAGTCCTTCTTGATAATTCGGCAATGTTTTAAACAAGCGACATGATTTTTCTAATACCCAGTCTCCTAGTTTTATAATAAGTCCAGACTCTTCAGCTACAGGGATAAATTCGCTTGGTGAAATAGGTCCGTCTTCTGTCATACAACGTACTAGAGCTTCTATACCAGAATATCTCTTCGTTTTCAAATCAATAATAGGCTGCAATGCTACATCTAACTCTTCATCACGAATTGCCTTTTGCAAAGCAAACTCAACTTTCATTCTACGATTTATTTTCGCGCGTAGCTCATCTGTAAAGAAACACGCAGCGTTTCTCCCCTGTTCTTTTGCACTATACATAGCTAAGTCAGAGTTTTTCAATAACGTTTCCACATCTTGTCCGTCTTGTGGATAAGAACAAAGTCCCAGACTAGCTGAAATGTATACTTCATGGCCTTCCAGCATAAATGGTGCCTGAAAACATGACAACACAGATGTCGCTAACTGACTCATATCATCTTGTCTATGATTTTTTGTTAACAGCACAAATTCGTCGCCACCTAGCCTAGCCAGAACATCTTTCTCTCCTAGTACATAATGCAACCTTGAAGCAACTTCACTTAAAAGTAAATCCCCTATCATATGACCTAATGTATCATTTACTAATTTAAAACGGTCCAAATCAAAGTAAATCATACCAAATTCTTTTTTATCTGCAATCAATTCGTTAACGGTCGTTATTAATTGTAAACGGTTAGGCAAACTCGTTAAAGCATCATGATAGGCAAGTTCCCTATAACGACTTTCACTTAGCCGCAATCTATGTTCCGCTTCTTTTCTACTACTAATATCATTTCGAATTGCGATAAACTGGTATGGCTCTCCTTTTTCATTTAAAAATGGAACAATTGTTGTTTTGACCCAATAATATGTACCATCTTTTGCTCGATTCCGAATCTCACCTGTCCATACTTTCCCATTCAAAATACGCTTCCATAAGTCTTGAAAAAAGTTTTTTGGATGATGTCCTGAATTTAAAATACGGTGATCTTTTCCAATTAATTCTTCTCTTTTGTATTTAGAGATTTCACAAAATTTATCATTTACATATGTAATAAGACCTTTTCGATCTGTAATTGCAACAATTGAAGACTCATCTAATGCTAACTTTAAATCTCGCAATGAAGAGTCATATAATGCATGACCTCTCTGTTCTAGCATGCGCATCTCTCCTTGCTTCTATCTGACTAAAACACAACCTGTTTCTCTTCATAGAAATAGAGATATTTCATTTTCTAATACTAGCCCATTACATAAATTATCTTTTTGAATAGACCGATTAAAATAACATAATATTATTTGTAATAAAAAGCAATATTATACCGTTCTAATTATAAATAGTAGCTTCTCATCTCCCTAATTATTTCGTACCTTATTATACTGCAATCCCTTTAAGTGGCTCTATGCAAGCCTTGTTTCCAACTAATACCACTCACATCTGATCTCTTTGTTTTTAATAACGAAATAGAAATTAGAACATACTACATAACTATTCACGAATAATAATATAAAACTCTACATCAATGTATATGTTTTTGAATTACAATAACAAAATATTAACATATTTTCACCTTAATTTTGGAAGTATTTTATAAATAAATACCGTATTAAACTAAAAAAGAGGATAGCCTCTTTTTTAGTTTAATACGAATATGGTATTTGCTGATAACCTGGGTATGGCATTGGATACGTTACAGGGTATGGCGACGGATAAGCTACTGGATATGGAGCCGGATAATACCCTCCACTTGTTGCACCTGTTAATGCACCAGCTGTCAGTCCGCCTAACACTCCTCCTGCAAAGCTTCCAGGGAAAAATCCGCCTCCCCATGAACTACCACCACCCCAGCCCCATCCGCCTCCGTGATGATGATGGTGATCATAGTGATTGTGTCCTCCATGGTGATGATGTCCACCGTTATGATTGTGCCCACCATGATTGTGTCCTCCATGGTGATGATGTCCACCGTTATGATTGTGCCCACCATGATTGTGTCCTCCATGATGATTTCGATAATACAATCCATTATTTTCTATATAATTCATGTTTCTCCGCTCCTTTTCGATTTTTTCATTTTCATATGCGTTAAGAGTGGGATAAAAAATGGGATAGTACACTGTATGTAGGACAAATGCGGAAAGTATAGGTGAAATGTCTATATTTTGTAAAAAAAGCAAAACACCTTATAATAAAGATGTCATATTACATCTTCTATTTAAGAAGTCTATATTGAAAAAAGATTAGGGGAATTATATAGAAATGAAGAAGCCTATCGTTCAATTACTATTAATATTTACAATTGTATCTATCGTTCTGTTCCTATTAAATACATCGTATATCTCGTTATATACATTTGTCGGTGCTCTATGGTCCATCACAATCGTAGGAATTTCATTCGTTATTTTTATAGAAAATAGATCTCCACAAAGTACATTAGCATGGTTTTTAGTATTAGCACTTCTTCCTATTATAGGTGTGCTATTATACGCTATTTTCGGGCGCAGCCGCTGGAGAAGAAAAAAACATCTCCATCGTTCAGAAGAACAAAGAAAATTATTCCGTGAAATATTAGAAGGAAGAAGACTAGAGTTATTACTCACAGTCCCACTAAATGAACGTTCCATACATTTAACAGAAGTCATACAAAAATTTGGAGGCGGTCCTGCTGCAGATAAAACAACTACAAAACTTTTAACAAACGGAGATCAAACATTTTCAGAAATTTTGCGAGCTATAGAGCAAGCAAAACATCATATACATATTCAATACTACATTTATAAATCTGATGAAATTGGTACAAAAGTTCGAGATGCTTTAATACAAAAAGCAAAAGATGGTGTTATTGTACGCTTCCTTTATGATGGCCTTGGAAGTAATACGTTAAGACGACGATTTTTGCACCCTATGAAAGAAGCTGGGATTGAAATTGTAGAATTTGACCCTATTTTTTCAGCTTGGTTACTTGAAACTGTCAATTATCGTAACCATCGAAAAATTGTTATTGTAGATGGCGAAATTGGTTTTACCGGAGGACTCAATGTCGGTGATGAATATCTTGGCCGTTCCAAGAAATTTCCTGTTTGGCGTGATAGTCATTTAAAAATAGAAGGAAAAGCATTATATAAATTACAAGCAATCTTTCTAGAAGACTGGCTCTATGCCTCTAGTGGTTTAAATACTTATTCCTGGGATCAATTCATGAATAGACAATACTTCCCAGGTAAAGAGATTTCAAATGCAGAAGGTGCTGTTCAAATCGTAGCAAGCGGACCAAGCTCCGATGATAAAAGTATTCGTAATACATTATTAGCTGTTATGGGTTCTGCAAAAAAATCCATTTGGATCGCTACACCCTACTTTATTCCAGATCAAGAAACTTTAACATTATTACGCTTAAGTGCAATTGCCGGAATAGATGTACGGATTTTATATCCAGGTAAAAGTGATAGCATCATTAGTGATCAAGCATCTCAATCCTATTTCACTCCGCTTTTAAAAGCTGGTGCTTCTATTTACAGTTATAAAGATGGTTTTATGCATGCAAAAATTGTACTCGTTGATGATACAATTGCAACTATTGGAACAGCGAACATGGATGTACGTAGCTTTGAATTGAATTACGAAATTATTAGTGTACTTTATGAATCAAAAACAGTTCACGATATTAAACGTGATTTTGAAGAAGATTTTAAACATTCAACTGAAATTAAATGGAACTCTTTCCAAAAAAGAAGTATAAAAAAACGCATATTGGAGTCTTTCATGAGGCTCATTTCTCCTTTACTGTAGGCAATCAACTTCATCTTGATTGCTTTTTCTTTTCCCTTTATCCTCCTTCCTTTTCTTTGCATACCATATTAAAACAAGTTATCATAAGATGTATTACTTTATGAAAATAATGTTAGGTGGGAAATACATGTTAGAACAATTTCATATACATGCTGATTTAAAACAACAGCTTTCTACGATTCATGAAAAGAATAAGCAAGAAGCTGGTGAAAACGCACATTTAATCGGAACGAAAATATATAAAGCGTCTGATAATAGCATTATTGAAGATGCGATTACAGCACTTCTTCTTGGCAAGAACATTCTATTAAAAGGACCGACTGGTAGTGGTAAAACAGTACTAGCGGAAACTCTTTCTTCTTTATTCCAAAAACCAATGCATAGCATTAACTGCTCTGTCGACTTAGATGTAGAGGGTATTTTAGGATACAACACACTACAAACGAAAAATGGTGCATCTGAAGTTTCATTCGTTAACGGTCCTCTTATGAAAGCAATGAAGAACGGTCACTTCCTATATATTGACGAAATCAATATGGCAAAACCTGAAACGTTACCACTTCTTCACGGCGCATTAGATTACCGTAAAATGATCACAAACCCATTTACACAAGAGGTTGTATACGGTGATGACGAATACCGTGTAATTGCTGCGATTAACGAAGGTTACGTTGGAACAAGTGAACTAAACGAAGCGTTAAAAAACCGTTTCGTTATTATTGAAGTTCCTTACATTCAAGGTGATACATTAAAAGAATTATTATTAGCAGAATCAAAATTAAAAGATGTTGCAACAATTGAAAAGTTCGTTGCCTTTGCAAGCGACCTTATGCCTTTAGCTCGCGATGGACGTGTAAGTGAAGAAGCGGCAAGTATTCGTGGCATTATCGACGCATGTGATTTAGGTGTATATATTCCTGTTATGCGAGCGATTGAACGAAGCATAATTGCAAAACTTAATGATGAAACAGAACAAATGACTGTCCGTGAATTAGCAGAAAGTTATTTCTTTGAGGGATAATTTATGAGACAAATTTTTAGTGACAAAAAAATTGATGCGTCGCTGTTTCTACAAATGGAAAACTTAATGTATGCCCTTCTAAAAGAAGACGATGCCTATCTTGAATATGGCTATAAAGCATACTACGACGAAATTGAAAAGAAAGTTGTCATTAGTCACTTTTGGGATGATCGAAAAGAAGAAGATACAGTAATCGGATTAAAAAGCGAAGTGTTCTTAAAAGCACTTGGTAATAAACATTACTCGGACATGACTTTAATTCGTTCTTATGCGATTGAATTGCAAGAATCGCCCCTAAAAAAGTTTTTAACACAATTATTTGTTCTATTAGAAGATTTACGCGTTGAGGAAATTGTAAAGAACTTACGTCCTGGCACGAAGCATGTTTTTAAAAGAAGAAAAGAAATGTATCGCAATTACTTTAGCTCACAAAATGAAATCAATCGCGTTCGTAACTATCACGGTGATCGTCTATTTTGCCTATGCTATCTTTCATTAACGAGCGATAAATATGAAATGTTTAATAATGAATATTTCGAACAAATTGAAGCTATTTTGCATGAAACATTCCAAGCTCGTAATACGGAAGATATTATGTATATCGTTGAGAAAATTCGCTACCGCTTAGAGGAGCTTCTTGAAAGTGATATGCTTAACAACTATTTCGGACATGCACCGCTTTATTTATCTGTTCTTGCAGACGAAAAGAACTGTCGCGTCGAAGATTTAGCAAATGATGATACGCAGCTTATAGATGACGATGAAAATAAAAACAAAATGGATGAAAGTTTCTCCACATGGCATCGTGAAAATAAAAATAACGAAAACGAGAACTTTTTACGCTTTGAATTAGAAAGCGGAACAAAAACAAACATGATGGGCGATACTGCTCGTGAATCAGAAGATGGCGACCAAGCACTTGGTTCTGTACAAGGTACTTCTCAAAAAAGTACACAATCCAACTTTGATGGCGCTGATACAGAAGAAGCAAGGGCTTCACACACTTCTAGTCAAAATGATGGTGCATATGGTAAATATAACACTGGCGCTTCTCATACATTTAAAGAAGCACGTAAACCAAATCCTGATGAGAAAAAGGATTACCAAGCTATCAAATCAGTCGTTAATAAAGATGTAAAAGAATTAAAGAAAATTATCGAAAAAACGATTGAAAATAAAACGAATGCAAATAGTGATAAATATTACGGAAGACTTCGTAAGAAATTCCTTCGTATTTATACTGAAAAGCAGCCTCGCATGTTTTATAAAAAAGGGCAAGAATCACAAGAGCTCGACGTTGCATTCCAACTATTAGTTGACTGTTCTGGTTCTATGTATAACAAAATGGAAGAAACGAAGAAGAGTGTTGTACTATTCCATGAAGCTTTAAAATCTTTAAAAATCCCGCACGCTATTAGCGGATTTTGGGAAGATGCCTCTAGCGCTAAACCTGAAGATAAGCCGAACGTTATCCATGAAGTTGTAAATTATAAAAACTCAACGTTACCAAACGTTGGTCCAGAAATTATGCAACTTCGTGAAGAAGAAGATAACCGCGACGGATATATTATTCGTATCGTTTCTGAAAAGCTTGCCAAAAGACCTGAGAAACATAAATTCTTACTAGTCTTCACAGACGGTGAGCCTTCTGCGCTAGACTATCAACAAGACGGAATTTTAGATACGCATGAAGCTGTTAAACTCGCGCGTAAAAGTGGTATGGAAGTAATCGGTATCTTCATCGAAGAAGGCGAAGCGAAAGAAGCAACTTATCAATTGATGAAAAACATTTATAACCATCACTTCTTAGTTGCAAATCACGCTGAAGATTTACGACTGAAGATTAAACCATTACTGAAAAAATTATTACTGAAGACGATTGAATAGAAAATAGGAGCCTTGTGGCTCCTGTTTTTTCGTTCAATTACTTTGTTTCTGGTTGAAACTTGTATGGAATGGCTACTTCTAACAAATATTCAAATCCTCCGTCATAGTATGGGAAGCGCTCATTCGCAATTGTTCGATCCACCCACTCTACTGCAGAAATTTCACCTTCATCTTTCGCAATAAGTTCACCTTTTTCTACATTCGCTCGGAATGTAAAGAATAGCGCATGATTCCCTGATTCTTCAAAGAATTTTTCATTGATCGCAACAAGTCCACCTAACGTAGCAGTTAAACCTGTCTCTTCTTTCACTTCTCTTATTAGTGCTTCCTCTAATATTTCACCTTTTTCCACAGCCCCACCTGGCAATGACCAAACGTTTTGTTCTACATTATGTACCATTAATATTTTATCTGTTTCTTCGTCATGTATTAGTGCATATACGACATCAACTCTTTGCATAAGACTTCTCTCCTTCCAAAAATGAGGAAGAGCCGATTCCTAAGAATCGACTCTTCCTATTAATTCATCACTAACTCAGCTGTGAGCTTTTTTTTTAACTTAGCCAGCATGTCAGTTGTCATTTTGTCTAAATCGTATTCTGCTTTAAAGCCCCACTCTTTCATTGCTGCTGTTGCATCAATAGAGTTTGGCCAGCTATCAGCGATTGTTTGACGAGCTGGATCTACTGCATAATCCATTGTAAACGTCGGAATGTGTTTACGAATTGACGCTGCAATTTGCTCTGGCTCGAAGCTCATTGCTGTAATGTTAAATGCATTTCTATGCACTAGCTTACTTGGATCAGCTTCCATTAATGAAATGATCGCTTGTAAAGCATCAGGCATATACATCATGTCCATGTACGTTCCTTCAGCAATGTATGAGGTGTATGCACCTTTTTTAATCGCCTCATAATAAATTTCAACTGCATAATCAGTTGTTCCGCCTCCTGGAGGAGCTACGTAAGAAATTAAACCTGGGAAACGGACACCGCGCGTATCTACGCCAAATTTTTGATGATAATAATCACACAGTAATTCTCCTGCTACTTTGTTTACCCCATACATCGTAGTAGGACGCTGAATTGTATCTTGCGGTGTATTATCTTTTGGCGTCGATGGACCGAATGCACCGATAGAACTTGGCGTGAAGAACTTACAGTTTAATTCACGAGCTGCTTCTAGAGCATTTACAAGTCCACCCATATTTAAATTCCATGCAAATAACGGATTTTTTTCTGCTGTTGCTGAAAGTAAAGCTGCTAAATGAATAATTGTATCTACTTCATTACGCTTTGCGATATCATGTAGTTTTTGTCCATCTGTTACATCTAACGTTTCAAATGGACCAGACGTTACTACTTCACTATCTGTTTCACGAATATCTGTTGCAATAACATTTGATGCGCCGTATACATCACGAAGTTTCATTACTAGTTCAGAACCAATTTGCCCTAAAGAACCGGTTACTAGAATTTTTTTCATTTTCCCCACTCCTCATTTGCAAGCTATTCAAAAGATGTCGTTACTTAAATGATGCCCATTTCTTTTCCTACTTTTTCATACTTAAGAATTGCTTCATCTAACATTTCTTTCGTATGAGCTGCTGTAGGCATATTACGAACGCGCCCTGTTCCTTTTGCTACAGTTGGGAACACGATAGATTTTGCGTATACACCTTCTTCATTTAGACGTTTACTAAATTCTTGTGTTAATACTTCGTCCCCAATGATACAAGGTGTAATTGGCGTTTCACTTTCCCCAATGTTAAAGCCAAGTTCTTTTAATCCTTGTTTCAAGTAGCGGCCATTTTCCCATAAGCGATCGTGTAACTCTGTGCTTTCCATTAAGATTTCAATTGATCTCATGCAAGCTGCTGCATCAGCTGGTGTTAATGCTGTAGAGAATAAGAATGGACGTGAACGAACTTTTAACCAGTCAATTAAGTTTTGTTTCCCTGCTACATATCCACCAATTACCCCAATTGCTTTTGATAATGTACCAATTTGGAAATCAACTTTATCAGAAAGACCGAAGTGCTTTACAGTTCCTGCACCTTTTCCAAGTACACCTGAACCGTGTGCATCATCTACGTATGTCATTAAATCTAACTCTTCTGCAATCTCAACAATTTCTGGTAGTTTTGCAACATCTCCATCCATCGAAAAGACACCATCTGTAATTACCATTAATTTATTGTAAAGACCTGATTCTTTCGCCGCGATTGCTTTTTGGCGTAAATCTTCCATATCAGAATGTTTATAAACAATAATTTTTGCTTTTGATAAACGACTACCGTCAATAATAGATGCATGATTTAATTCGTCTGAAAGAATCGCATCATTTTTATCCATAACAGCTGAAATCGCTGCCATATTACAGTTAAATCCTGATTGATAAGCAATTGCTGCTTCTGTATGTTTAAACTTTGCAATTGTTTCTTCTAACTTAATATGCAAATCTAAAGTACCGTTAATTGTACGAACAGCCCCTGCTCCAACACCGTACTTATGAATAGCACCAATTGCTGCTTCTTGCAAACGGCTATCTGTTGCTAATCCCAGATAGTTGTTTGAAGATAAGTTAATATATTCTTTTCCGCCAATTGTAATGATCGGTCCATTTGAACTCTCAAGCGGATCAATTACGTTATAAAGCCCCTTTGATTTTAAATCCTCTAAATTTTCTTCTAAAAATTTCGCAAGTGTTTTACTAGACATCGTGAAGCCTCCCATCGTTCATGTAAGCGGATTATTGTCTTAATAGTTCTAATAATCCCTCTACTAGCTTAACACGTTTTCAGAATTTATTATAGAAAAATAGTTTAAAGTAACCGCTTACAATTCTAGATTATATATGATTCATTACAATAAATCTATCATTTACTTTTCATATTTGATAGAATTAAAAAAATATTTCGGGAGGTTTCAAACATGGCATTTACAGAATCTGATGTATACAATAACACAGCATTTTTCGAACAATATATGAAACGAAGATACCGAGAAAATAGCCCAAATGAATCCATTGAAAAACCAGTATTCTTTCAGCTCATTGGTCATGTACAAGGAAAACAAATTCTCGATTTAGGCTGTGGTGATGCTAAGTTTGGCGCGGAATTATTAGAGAAGGGATGCTACTCTTACACCGGCATTGAAGGCTCCGAACTTATGTATGAAAAAGCTAAAAAACAACTAGAAAATAAAAATGGATCTGTTCATTTTTTAAACCTCAAAGATTATACCTACCCCTCTTCCACTTTTGATTTAGTAACATCTAGACTCGCCTTACATTATATTGAACATCTTGATACTATTTTTCAAAATGTATTTCAAACTTTAAAAACAAATGGCACCTTTACCTTTAGCGTTCAACATCCCGTTATTACTTCTTCATTTGAAAGCTTACAAACAAGTGGTAAAAGAACGAGTTGGCTCGTCGATGATTACTTTAAACTAGGCAAACGGGTTGAACCATGGATTGACCAAGAAGTTATTAAATATCATCGTACAACGGAAGTGTATTTCACATTATTACAGCAAGCCGGATTTACCATTACATCATTAAAAGAAGCTACACCAAATTCAACCTATTTTCAAGATGAAGAAGAGTATAAACGTCGCTTACGTATTCCTCTCTTCCTCTTATTTTCTTGTACCAAATAAAAAAAACGATGAATCACTCATCGTTTTTTTATCTCATTGCCTGAGCAACTTCTTTAACTACACGTCTTCCTCTTCCGTGAGGGATACAAAGCGGTGTTCCAAACAACGGATCCGTACTAATTTGACACTCCATTCGGAATACATCACGTACTAGTTTCTCATCTACCACTTCTTCAGGTTTACCTTGTGCATATATTTGTTTATCTTGAATTGCTACAATGTTATCTGCATAGCGGCATGCTAAATTCAGATCATGTAATACCATAACAATTGTTCTTTGTTCTGTTTCATTTAATTCGAATAATAAATCTAGCACTTCAATTTGGTGAGTCATATCTAAGTATGTAGTTGGCTCATCCAGTAAAATGATATCTGTATCTTGTGCAAGTGTCATTGCGATCCAAGCACGTTGACGCTGCCCACCTGAAAGAGCATGCACATCACGCTCAGCAAATTCTGTCATACCTGTTGCTGCAAGTGCCTTCTGTACCATTTCCTCATCTTTTTCTGACCACTGTTTCAGCCATGTTTGATATGGATAGCGTCCTTGTTTTACAAGTTGCAATACTGTAAGCCCTTCTGGTGCTTGCGGTCCTTGCGGTAAAATTGCCATTTGACGAGCAATTTGCTTCGTTTGCATACTTTGAATAGCTTGATTATCTAACAAAATGTCACCAGTTGTTGGCTTTAATAATCTAGCTAGTGAACGTAATAAAGTTGATTTCCCGCAACCGTTGGAACCGATAAAGATTGTAATTTCACCTTTTGGAATTTCTAAATTCAACTCATCAATAATAATTGTTTCACCATAAGACAACGTCAAGCGTTTCGTCTCCAATGCTTTTTGCATATTCATCTCCCTTTATGAATTCCGACTTTTATAAAGTAAATAAATAAAATAAGGTGCACCAATTGCTGATGTAAATACCCCTGCTGGAATTTCAAGTGGTGTGAAAATTGTACGCCCTATTAAATCTGCAGCAAGTACTAGAATTGCACCGACAATAGCTGCAACTGGGAGCAATGCACCGTATAAAGAACCAACTAGCCTTCGTGAAATATGAGGTGCCATTAAACCGACAAATCCAATCCCTCCGGCGAAGGCAACTGCTCCCCCAATTAAAGCCGTACTAAGTAATAACATGAATACGCGTGACTTCGTTAAAGGAACACCAAGTCCTACCGCAATATCATCCCCTAGCTCTTGCGCATTTAAATGTCTAGCAGCTATAAATGATATTACCGTTAAAATGAGAACCCACGGTGCAAGTACCATAACATTTTGCCAAGAAGAGCCATAAACGGTACCCGTAATCCATACATTCGCTTGGCTCGCTTGATAAATTGGTGCTAACAACATAAATAATGTTGTTGCCGCCTTCGTTAATGCCCAAAATCCAACACCAATTAAAACGAGAATAATTGGTGATAATCCATCATTTTTCCATGCAAATAAGTATACAAAAACCGCTACAATCGTTGCTCCTGCAAAAGCTGCTAACGGCATATAATGAATGCTTACAGTTAGCGCATTATTTTTATCACTAAATAGCGCTAAAAATAATACAACTGCAACACTTGCCCCGCCCGTAATCCCGATGATATCAGGAGAAGCAAGTGGATTTCGAACGAGCCCTTGTAAAATACAGCCCGCTACTGCAAGCGCAATTCCTACGAGGATAGCAATTAAAATACGTGGCATACGAAACTTATTTACAACCATATTTGACATCGCATCGCCATTTCCAGTAATTGCTTGCCATACGTCATAAGGAGCAATTTTCATGTCCCCCATACCTGCGCTCGCAAAGAATAATCCTACTAAAACAACTAGTAAACTTAACAAGACGAGACAAGCTCGTTTATACATTAAAAACGAGAGCTCACCTTTTCCTATACGAAACGGAATATATTTCTTCATTTGCTAAGCCCTCTCTTACGTGCAATATAAATAAAGAATGGAGCTCCAATAAATGCTGTCATAACTCCTACTGGTACTTCTTGTGGCATAATGACATATCTTGCTGCTATATCAGCCAATATTAGTAGTATTGCACCTAACAATCCGCTATAAGGCACTCTCCATCTGTGGTCAACTCCAACAAGAAATCTCGCAAAATGCGGAGTAATAATTCCAATAAATCCAATTGGGCCAGCAACCGCAACTGAACCACCAGACAACAGTACAATAATAAGTAACACGAATGATTTCATTAAAATTGTTCGTTGTCCAAGTCCTTTCGCGACGTCTTCTCCCATCATCAATGTATTTACTTTCCCTGCCATCATAAGAGATGCAATCCATCCTATTAATAAATATGGGAATACAGATTGTAAAATTTCTAACTTTCTCCCTTGCACAGATCCAGCAAGCCAAAATAATACCTCTTCAAGTGCTTTTTCATTTAACACAAGTAATCCTTGTGTTAATGATGAAAATAATGCACTAATTGCGACCCCTGCTAACGTTAACTTAAGAGGAGTAGTCCCTTCTTTTCCTAAAGAACTAGAAGCAAATACAAGTACAGCTGCAACCGCCGCTCCTAAAAAGGCAATCCATGTGAAAGCTGATAATGATGTTACTGAAAAGATTACAATTGCTACAACTATAAAGAACGCAGCACCTGAATTTAATCCAATAAAATCTGGAGAAGCAAGTGGATTCTTAGTTAAAGTTTGCATAAGACAACCAGCAATGGCTAAACTAGCACCAACACTAGCTGCAATTAACGCCCTAGGCAGACGTACATTTTGAATAATAATATGTTCATTGGAACCGTTAAAATGGAAAAAAGCATCCAATGCTAGTTTCCAACTCGTATTTGTATATCCGAAAATAATACTTCCCCAAATACAAATAACGACTGCAATGATTCCAACAAATAATCCAATCCATTTTGCTCGATTTGTTTTTAATAACATGCAGCGTTTCCCCTTCAATGTATAATGATACGTTGTTAGTGTATTTCAACTTAATTCTCATTGTCAACGGAAATGAGAATTATTTTCACCCATATGTATTGACAATCAAAAGATAAAGGCTTAATATCATGCTTGCTATTGAAAAATATTCTCAACATATAGGGGGTACATAATGAATTTCATGCGGAAGAAATCGTTTACAGTATTTGTATTTTTACTAGCATTTTCAATGCTTTTAAGCGCTTGTGGAAAATCAAATAACAAAGAAGAATCTACAAAAGAAGATAATAAAAAAGAAGTGGTTACTGTAGAACATGCAATGGGTAAAACAGAAGTTCCTGCTAATCCAAAACGTGTAGTTATCTTAACAAATGAAGGAACTGAAGCTTTACTTGAATTAGGTGTGAAACCAGTTGGTGCTGTAAAGTCTTGGACTGGTGACCCATGGTATCCACATATTAAGGATAAAATGAAAGATGTAAAAGTTGTTGGTGATGAAGGACAAGTTAACGTTGAAACAATCGCTTCTTTAAAACCAGACTTAATTATCGGTAACAAAATGCGTCACGAAAAAGTGTACGAACAATTAAAAGCAATTGCACCTACTGTGTTCTCAGAAACATTACGTGGTGAATGGAAAGATAACTTCAAATTTTATGCAAAAGCATTAAATAAAGAAAAAGAAGGTCAAAAAGTTGTAGCTGATTACGAATCACGTATGAAAGATTTAAAAGGCAAACTTGGCGATAAAGTAAATCAAGAAATCTCTATGGTTCGTTTCATGCCTGGTGATGTTCGTATTTATCATGGCGATACATTCTCTGGTGTTATTTTAAAAGAACTTGGATTTAAACGTCCTGGAGATCAAAACAAAGATGATTTTGCAGAGCGTAACGTATCTAAAGAGCGTATTTCTGCTATGGATGGTGACGTATTATTCTACTTCACATTCGATAAAGGAAATGAGAAAAAAGGATCTGAACTAGAAAAAGAATATATAAACGATCCTCTATTTAAAAATTTAAATGCCGTAAAGAATGGTAAAGCATACAAAGTCGACGATGTTATTTGGAATACAGCTGGCGGTGTAATTGCTGCTAACCTATTACTAGATGACATCGAAAAACGCTTTGTTAAATAATATTTCCTTAACCAGCTCCCTTCTGTGGAGCTGGTTATTTTTCAATTCACTTAAATGTCACATTATTTCGTTTTGTATTTTTATTCCCAATATGTTATATTGAGAAAGTAAATAGAATATATTTTCTTTATATCAGAATAAATGTTTTAATCTAAATTTTCTGATTAATCACTATTTTATTTTCTTTTAGAATTCAATTATTACATTTGAAAACGCTTATCATCTCGTTTTCAGGGCAAAATACAGTAACGGTCGAAGAAAAATAGAACTTTTTTAGAAATTTTCTTTCTATTTCCATATAATTCTATTGACTTCTAAATATTTTGTAAATTAAAATGATTACATAAATATCCGTTATACAGGATTAGGGGGAAACAAAATGGATGCAGCTTTAAAATTAGACAAAGCTGGAGAGCAACAATCACCAAAAAAACATCCACCAGGGTTATACTTGTTGTTCTTTACAGAGGCATGGGAAAGATTTAGTTATTACGGAATGCGTGGCTTATTAGTTCTTTATTTAACAACGAGCTTAGTAAGCGGCGGTTTAGGATTTGATAAAGCAGTTGCAGTTCAAATTTACGGTATTTTCACCATGTTAGTATACTTCACACCTATTATTGGTGGTTGGTTAACTGACCATTTCATTACGAAGCGACATGCCATTACTATTGGTGGTATCATCATGGCAATTGGTAACTTTGTATTATTCTCAATGAACACAAAAACTGGACTTTTCTTAGGATTAGGATTATTAGTTATTGGTAACGGATTCTTCAAACCAAATATTTCGACTTTATTAGGTCAATTATATAGCGAAAATGATTCTCGTCGTGATAGTGCCTTCACTATCTTCTACATGGGGATTAACTTAGGAGCTCTTATCGCTCCATTCATTTGTGGTTACTTTGCAGATTATAGATACGGTTTCTTAACAGCTTGTATCGGTATGATTATTGGGCAGCTTGCCTTTAATTTCTTAGCACCTCGTTACTTAGGGTCTATCGGAACAACTGTTGTAGGTAAACAATCTAAAGAAAAAAATGCAAAAGCAATTGAGAAAAAACCTTTAACAACACAAGAGAAAAAACGTACTGCTGCAATTTTAATTTTAACTTGTTTCGTAGTATTCTTCTGGGCAGGATTTGAGCAAGCTGGTAGTTCTTTAACACTTTACACAGATAAGTTCGTCGATCGTACAATTGGTGGATTTACAATTCCAACACCTTGGTTCCAATCTGTAAACCCACTATTCATTATCTTACTAGCATTGCCTGTTTCTGCGTTATGGATTAAGCTTTCAAAAACAAAAAATGGCGATTTGAAAATCCCAACAAAAATGGCATTAGGCATGATTTTACTAGGGATTGGATATTTAGTTCTAACTTTAGCTGTTTTAAAAACTGGTAGCGATGAAGGTAACATTACAATGAAAGCAAACTTACTATTCATTGTATTCACTTACATGTTCCACACAATCGGTGAGTTATTCTTATCACCAATCGGATTATCTATGGTAAGTGCAATTGCTCCTGTTAAATTAGCATCATTATTAATGGGTGTATGGTTAGCTGGTACTGGCTTCGCAAACTTATTAGCAGGACAATTAGCCGCTTTCACTCAATCTTTAGGATATTTAGAAGTATTCGCAAGCATCGGTATTATCGTAATTGTACTGGGATTAGTACTTCTTATGTTCTCTAAGAAAATTGCACATATGATGGAATAACAAAAAGACGCTTCTAAAATTAGAAGCGTCTTTTTTATTAATTCTCCTCTAAAGCTGTCACGTCCACATGAACGCTCTCACCAGGATTAGATACATCATACACTTGAGCACTCCCCTTCTGCTCATCACAGCTCTCAATCCATACTGGTACGCCCTCATATGTAACGTCAATTCTACTTGAAGAAGATAAGATTTGTTTCACACGTTTCACATCCATACTACTATCCCTCCTTTTGCTTACTACACTCCTTTCTATTTTTTCTTTTCCTTTTAGAATATATTCCGTAAGGCAGCATGTTGATTGATAGTCATTTCTTCCTCACATGCTAATATTTACTCTCTCGCTACCTTTCTAACAAATAAAAAAAGACGTATATTCCATACGTCTTTTTCCATAATATTCAAATTTTAAGAAAATAATGTTTTTACTACCGCACTTACTTTATCATTATGGATTTGATAATACACTTCTAATCCTCGTCTTTCAAAGCGTACTACTTTATTTTGCTTTAACTTCGTTAAATGTTGTGAAACAGTTGATTGTGGAATTTCTAATACTTCCTGTAGCTGTGTTACATTACATGTTCCTCTTTGCATAAGTTCCATTACTAGACGTAGACGAAGTGGGTGAGCTAACGCTCTTAACATTTGTACATCTTCTTCTGAAATACGACATTCGAATTGATTTTGGCTCATAAAGTTCCCCTCATTTTCGTTTTTATTTGCGTTTTTATGTTCTTTTTATTTATTTATATATCTGTTCTTATATTTCCTGTTACGACATAACTTTATCAACCTATAAAGCCGAAAAATTTTTCCATCTTCATCAGCAAAAATTCAGGAAAAAATCCTTGCTGATTTTGAATATTATACTATATGATATAACGAAAAAGCAAAATAATGGCCTACGAATACTTTGCTTGCAAACGTTGTTTTATCAAGCTTTTTGTTATATTTTCACCTCATTGAAACGCACAGTAACGGTATTGTAAAATACCGTCTATAATTGATAACCTATCGTAATGTAGTTGAACTATAATTAACCTCTTTGTTACGCTAAAAGGAATTTTCAGTAAAAAGAGATGATGTGATATTAAAAATTTGTTTCTAATTTTTTATTCGTATTGCAAGCGGTTGGACTGTTGTGCAAAACTTCCTATTTAAATCCACTCACCAATCCTCCCTCACACTAGATCAAATAGGACAGATCAGTTCATATATCAAACTTTATACTCGATATAAAAGATGGCATCTAATATACACTTATAGGAAACATGCCAGCTGAATAAGCAAAATAATATGCAAATAGTTTATACAGCACACTTAAATTCATTTGAGTGTGTTTTTTGTCTACTTTATGAACAAAGCTTTTCTTTTAACACTATTATGGAATAATTATACTTTTTTACGTTGACAATAGTGTTGAAGGAGAATATACTAAGCATGTAAGTTGATTGTGAATAGTTTCACAAATAATGTGAATTTCTTCACATATAATAGATAGGAGTTGTCATTATTATGAGTACTTGGACACAAATTTATGACCCATTAAACAATATTTGGTTATCTGCACTAATCGCAGCACTTCCAATCTTTTGTTTCATCATTTGTTTAATGGGATTCAAAATGAAAAGTTACATGGCTGGTCTTTATAGTGTGATTGTCGCTATTATCCTTGCAATATTTGTTTATAAAATGCCAGCAACAGTAGCTGTAGCATCTGCTGGATTCGGTGTTTTATCTGGATTTTATCCAATTTGTACTATCGTTATCGCCGCAATTTTCCTTTACAAATTAACTGTTAAAACAGAGCAATTCAATATTATTCGCGATAGTATTTCAAGCATTACAAATGATCAACGTTTACAAGTATTATTAATCGCTTATTCTTTCGGTGCTTTCTTAGAAGGTGCAGCTGGTCTAGGGGTTCCAGTTGCTATTACAGCCGCACTACTTGTAGGTATGGGCTTTAATCCATTAAAAGCAGCAGGTATTTGTTTAGTAGCTAATATTGCTGGTGGTGCTATGGGTGCTATGGGTATTCCAGTTACAGTGCCAGCACAATTAACTCAACTTGACGCATTAACTATTGGTCGTCAAACTGTTCTTATTTTACCTTTCATTAGTATTATTTTACCTTTCTTACTTGTTTCAATGGTCGATGGAATTAAAGGTATTAAAGAAACTTGGCAAGGTATTCTTGTAAGTGGTGTTTCTTTCGCTATTACTCAATTCGCTGTGACTTACTTCTTAGGTGCAGAACTTACTAATATTTTCGCAGCAGTTGTAAGTATGATTGCTCTTGCATTATTCTTACGTGTTTGGCAACCAAAATCTTCTACTAAAGAAGAAAAACAAGAAACTAAAGTATCACATACATTCAATCAAATTTTATACGCTTGGTCTCCATTCGTATTCTTAACTGCATTTGTAACAATCTTTAACTTAAAACCGATTAAAGCTTTATTTGCTCCAGATGGTGCGTTAGCAAACTTAGTATTTAACATTCAGTTCCCTGGTCTTCATAATGCTGTTATGAAAACTACACCAATTACAAAAGCTGATACACCTTTCGCAGCTGTTTTCAAATTTGATGTATTCTCTTCTACAACTACTGCGATTGTACTAGCAATTATCGTTTCACTTATCGTTTACCGCGTAAAAGGTAAAATGGTTAAAGAATTAATGATTGAAACAATGAAAGAATTAAAAGCTCCAGTATATACAATTTGTAGCGTTATCGCTTTAGCTTACGTAGAAAACTACTCTGGTATGTCATCTACACTTGGACTTGCATTCTCTTCTACTGGTAATGCATTCCCAGTTCTTTCGCCAATCTTAGGATGGATTGGCGTATTCATTACAGGTTCAGTAGTTTCAAGTGGTTCTTTATTCGCACCACTTCAAGCAGTAACAGCAGACCAATTAAACATCGTTCCTTCTACACTCGTTGCCTTAAACGTAGTAGGTGGTACAATGGCAAAAATGGTTTCACCACAATCTGTAGCAGTTGCTTGTGCCGCAGTTGGACTAGTTGGTAAAGAATCTGCTCTATTTAAAACAGCAATGAAATACAGTTTAATCTTCTTAGCTGTTATTAGCTTACTTCAATTAAACGCTGTATTTAATATCTTTTAAAAATAAAACACCGATCCAAGTGGATCGGTGTTTTTCACATTACATTTTTTTATTTTTTAATAAAGAAGCTCCAGCAATTTCAGGGTGAGTCATTTCGAATGGATCTAAAATAATATCCAATTCCTCTTCTGTCAGTACACCATGTTCTAAACATAACTCCCTAACAGATTTCCCTGTTTCAATTGCTTCACGTGCAATACGAGATGCTACTTCATAACCAATATGAGGATTAACTGCTGTAATAATTCCAACACTTTTCTCAACATATTGCTTCAGCAATTCTTCATTTGCCGTAATTCCTTCAATACAATATTCACGGAATACACGGAATCCATTATTCATAATACTAATAGATTGAATTAAATTAAATACAAGCACAGGCTCCATTACGTTTAACTCTAATTGTCCTGCTTCTGATGCTAAGCAAATTGTATGATCGTTTCCGATTACTTGGAATGCGACTTGGTTAATCACTTCTGCCATAACTGGATTTACTTTACCTGGCATAATCGATGAACCTGGCTGACGTGCTGGCAATTGAATTTCAGCTAACCCAACACGTGGTCCAGACGCCATAATACGAAGATCGTTTGCAATTTTAGACATGTTCATCATACATACTTTAAGCGCTGCAGATACTTCTGTGTATGCATCTGTATTTTGCGTTGCATCAACTAAATGCTCTGCACCAACAAGTGGGAATCCACTAAACGTTCTTAAATGTTTTACCACTTGTTCAATATACATAGGATTTGCATTCAATCCTGTACCAACAGCTGTCGCCCCCATATTCACTTCATATAAATGCTGACGAGACTGTTTAATTCTTTTTATATCACGCGCAAGCACTCGGCTATACGCTTCAAATTCTTGTCCAAGGCGAATTGGAACTGCATCTTGTAAATGTGTGCGTCCCATTTTAATAACGTGATCAAACTCTTTTGCTTTTTTACGAAAAGCAGAATGAAGTTCTTCCATTGTAATAAGAAGCTTTTCTAACATCATAAGAGTTGCAATATGAATCCCTGTTGGAAACGCATCGTTCGTTGATTGGGCCATGTTCACATGAGTGTTTGGGCTAATTTTCGCATACGCCCCTTTTTCATATCCCATACGTTCTAACGCTCTATTCGCAATTACTTCATTTGTATTCATATTAATAGAAGTTCCGGCTCCGCCTTGAATAGGATCCACGATAAATTGATCATGAAACTTTCCATCAACAATTTCTTGCGCTGCTTCTGCAATTTCATGTCCAATGTCTTTAGCTAAGTAACCAGTATCTATATTCGCAAGCGCCGCCGCTTTTTTCACAATTGCCATTGCTGTAATGAGTGATGGATGAATGCGATATCCTGTAATTGGGAAGTTTTCTACGGCACGTAATGTTTGTACACCATAATAAGCTGCACTTGGTACTTCTTTTTCACCTAAAAAATCTTTTTCTATACGTATATCCTTCGTTGCTATCATTTTTATCACCTATACTTTTTCATTCTAAATCCTTATCCAAAAAATCCGCCCTCTAAAAACACGAGTATCATTCAGAAGAATTTTTCAGTATCCACCTTCACTATATAGCACCTTTTTTGAAAGCGCAAACATTTATTTTTCTGTATATCCTTTTTATTAAAGTTTATAGAAAATCATTCTTCTACTTTCCTTATTTCCACTCGTTTAATTTGATGCATATCCTTTTCAAGGACTTTAAAATAAAAACCGTGTTTCTCAATAATATCTCCTTCAGCAACGATTTGTTTTTGTACCATAATCCAGCCACCAATTGTATCTACATCATCAGCAATTAAATGTATGCCAAGCAAATCATTTACTTCACTAATAAGCACTTTTCCCTCTACGATTTTATAACCTTCACTTATATGCTCTATAGGGGGATTCTCATCTTCATCGTATTCATCTCGAATTTCTCCAACAATTTCTTCTAAAATATCTTCTAGTGTAACAATCCCAGCTGTACCACCATATTCATCATACAATACAGCTAATGGAATGTGTTTTCTTTGCATTTGTAATAGTAAATCATGAATTGGAATATTTTCTAGCACTTCAATAACTGGCCTTGTATATGGCATAATTGAGCACTCCTCATCCCGATTACCATCCATATAACGAATAAATAAATCTTTTACATTAACCATCCCAATAATTTCATCTTTATCTTCACCAAATACAGGATATCTCGTGTACTTTTCTTGCGCGATTACTTTAATATGTGTTTCAAATGGTTCGTCCTCATATAAGCCTACAACTTCCGTACGAGGTACCATAATTTCTTTTGCTACTCTATTATCAAATTCAAAAATATTATTTACATATTTAAATTCCCTTTGGTTAATCTCTCCGCTCTCATAGCTCTCAGATAAGATTAACCTTAATTCTTCTTCTGAATGAGCTACTTCATGTTCAGAAGCTGGATGTAATCCGAATAAACCAGTTACAACCCTCGCTGAACCATTCAAAGCCCAAATAAACGGATACATAACTCGGTAAAAATAAATAAGTGGTTTCGATAACAATAAGCTAACTTGTTCTGCTTTTTGTATAGCAAATGTCTTTGGAGCAAGTTCCCCAATGACAACATGTAAAAATGTAATTACTGCAAAGGCAATAATAAATGAAACTGTACTGGAAATTGCAGGTGAGAATTTTAATTTTAAAAACAACGGCTCGAGTAAATGTTTAATGGTTGGTTCCCCTAACCACCCAAGCCCTAAAGCAGTAATTGTAATACCTAGCTGACAGGCCGATAAATATTCATCTAAATTTGAAGTTACCTTTTTAGCTGCCAGTGCACCTCGTCTTTTTTCGCTAACGAGTTGATCAATACGACTGCTACGTACCTTAATAATTGCAAATTCAACAGCCACAAAAAATGCTGTTAACCCAATAAGAATGACTACCATCAATAATTTTAAAATATCCACATATGCTCTTTAGCTTTCTTAGCTAAAGTTACACCTCCTTTTAAAAAGAAGTTTCACTTTAGTTTCTTCAATTATTGGACAGCAACTCTATATAAAATCCACCAATTTTCAAACCTCATACAATTCTAAAGGTAAAGCATCAGGGTCTTGGAAAAAGACGAATTTCTTCCCCGTTATTTCATCAATACGGATCGGTTCCGTCTCAACACCACATTGGTTTAAATGCTTCACAGCTTCTTCTATATTTGTAACAGCAAATGCTAAATGTCTAAGACCGGCTGCTTCTGGAAAACTTTTGCGCTCAGGCGGATTTGGAAATGAAAATAATTCGATTTGATACTCTTCTCCTACACATAAATCTAATTTATAAGAATCTCGTTCCTTTCTATATACTTCATTTATCTCTTTAAACCCTAATATCCTAGTATAAAAATCCTTTGACATCTCATAATTCGAACAAATAATTGCAACGTGATGCACTCTACATATATTCATGCTCTCTCTATTCCTTTCTTTACCAAAGATGCATATTCTCCCTTGAAATGAAAAACATATATAGCAGAATATCTCTTTTAGGGGGCTTACCATGAAATTCATTACTTTTTTCGTCGGACTAATTGTTGTTTTCTTTCTCGCTTATATTGCTAGCAATAATAAGAAGCATATTAAATTTAAACCAATTTTTATCATGCTTATTATACAGTTAATTTTAACCTATTTACTATTAAATACAGAAATCGGCCTCATACTTATTAGAATCATTTCCAGTTTGTTTACCAAGCTACTCGAGTATGCTGCTGATGGAATAAATTTCGTATTTGGTGGTCTTGCAAATAAAGGTGAAATGCCATTTTTCCTTACTGTATTATTACCAATCGTCTTTATTTCTGTTTTAATTGGTATATTACAACATTTCAAAATACTACCATTTTTTATTCGTTGGATCGGGTACTTTCTTAGTAAAATAAATGGTCTTGGTAAATTAGAATCTTACAACGCTATCGCCTCTGCCATTGTCGGCCAATCAGAAGTTTTTATTACAGTGAAAAAACAATTAGCTCAAATTCCAAAACACCGTCTTTATACACTTTGTGCCTCTGCTATGTCAACCGTATCTATGTCTATCGTAGGTGCCTATATGACAATGATTGAACCTAAATATGTAGTAACTGCACTCGTTCTCAATTTATTTAGCGGTTTTATTATCATACTCATCATTAACCCTTACGACGTTAAAGATGACGAAGATATTTTAAAAATCAAAGGTGAAAAACAAAGCTTTTTTGAAATGCTTGGAGAATACATTCTTGATGGTTTTCGTGTAGCCATTGTTGTCGGCGCTATGCTCATCGGATTCGTCGCATTAATTAGTTGTATTAATGACCTGTTCCTCATTATATTCGGTATTACGTTCCAACAATTAATCGGCTATGTATTTGCACCTATCGCATTTCTTATCGGTGTACCCAGTTCTGAAATTGTCGCGGCTGGCAGCATTATGGCAACGAAGCTTGTAACGAATGAATTTGTCGCAATGATGGACCTTAGTAAAATTTCTAATAGCCTTTCTCCCCGTACAGTTGGTATTATTTCTGTTTTCCTTGTATCTTTTGCCAATTTTTCTTCCATTGGTATTATTTCAGGTGCGGTAAAAGGACTAAACGAAGAACAAGGAAACGTTGTTGCGAGGTTTGGCCTTAAATTACTATATGGAGCTACTCTCGTTAGTATTTTATCTGCAATTATCGTAAGCATTATGTTGTAATTAGGTAAAATTTTATCATTTTCTTATCCCTATCTTTTGTATACAATAACGAATAGGTGTCTTATAAATAATCAAGACATCTATTTTTTATACATGTACAATCGCTTTTATTTAGCGTAAAATATTTTTTATGTGTTTGAATACACTTCTAAATGTATACACTTTGATAGTTTTAAAGGAGAAAAAATGATGAAATCCGACACGAACAACAATACGCGAGCCAAAAAAGGACGCTCAAAGAAAAAACGCCTACTTTGGTTCCTTCTTATTCCATTACTAATTGTAGCACTTGGAGCAGGAGGCTACTCCTTCCATATATACAGTAAAGCAAAGTCCGTCTTAAATAACGCTTATGCTGAACTAGGTCGAGGAGATAAGTCCAGTAAACGTGAAAAAGCTGTTAAACCTATGACCGACAATATTTCCGTACTAATTATGGGTGTTGATGAAAGTGATATTAGGGAAAAAGGTTATGGAAAAGCAACTCGAACAGATGCGTTATTACTTGCAACAATTAATAAAAACGATAAATCCGTTAAACTTGTAAGCATTCCACGTGACTCACGCGTCTACATTAAATCACGTGATAAATACGATAAAATCACACATGCGCACGTATTCGGTGGTGTAGACAGCACAATTGATACGGTAGAGAACTTTTTAGATGTTCCAGTTGACTACTATGTAAAATTCAATTTTAAATCCTTTATTAAAATTGTTGATTCTCTTGGTGGTATTACTGTAGACGTTCCAGTTGAGTTCACAGAGCAAAATAGTAAAGATGAAGCAGATGCCATTCATCTAAAAAAAGGACGTCAACATTTAAATGGAGAAGAGGCACTGGCACTAGCTAGAACTCGTCATATCGATAGTGATTATATGCGTGGTCAACGTCAACAGCTTGTATTAGAGGCCATTGCTGAAAAGGCACTATCTCTTAATTCCATTAATAAAATCGGTGGCCTACTAGACGCTGTCGATAAAGATTTAAAAACTAATTTAACTTTTGATGATATGATGACAATTACAAAAAATTCAATGGATTCAAATTTAAAAATGGAAAAAATGCAAGTAGAGGGTACAGATAAATATATAGGTGGTATTTATTATTACGTTCCAAATGAAAAAAGCGTCGATACTATTTCAACTACCCTTCAAAAACATCTCGGTGTTACGAATAAAAATGAACATAAAAAATTATAATAAAAAGGCTGCTAGATCTTTCTAGACAGCCTTTTTATTATATTTTTCAACATATTTTTCATACACATTGTGACAAGAAGTGACAATTATTACAGCGGTGTAACATTTTTTATGAAAACATTACACACACAGTGAAAATAATAGTATACTAGTACGTACATAATGTTATTTTCATCATTTTTATACAAAAAATGTAATACATATATTTATACATAAATTTCTGGGGGGAAATAAATGAAGCTAAGTAAAATACTGATTGGTTCTGCAATTGCTGGGGGCATATTACTTTGTGTAGGCGGTGTTGGGGGATATCAATATGTATCCAAATTAAATAATCAATTAGATACTACTGCATTACCAAATACTACATTTGAAGGTATTTCTCTCGACGGAAAAAATAAGAAGGATATTCAAGCAATTATTAATCAAAAGGTAACTGAGTTAGATCAAAAATCCCTTACCTACATATTCCAAAACGATAAACAAACTTACACATGGAAAGATTTAGGGATAAATTATAAAGAGAAAGATATTATTGACAAAATCTTCAAAGAACAAGAAGGAAACGTAATGAATCGTTATAAAATGCGTAAGCAAGCTGAAAACGGTGAATTAAAACGTGACTATAAATTAACACCACAATTAAATGCAACAGCTTATGAAACCTTTATAAAAGATAAATATAATGAAACATTAAAAAATCCTGTTAACGCAGAATTAAGTATTGAAGGCTCAACAGTAAATATTAGTCAAAGCCAAAACGGAGAAAAAATTGATAAAGGGAAACTAAGCGGTTTAACAAATGAAGCTATTACTACTGGTAAATCAGATGTTACATTACCAGTTACATTCATAAAACCAGAACGTTCTACAGAAGACATACAGAAAATGGGTATTAAAGAAGTCATTGCTGAATATTCTACTCCAATGGCTGGCCGTAACGGAAATCAATCATTTAACGTAAATAAGTCAGCTAATACTTTAAGTGGGGTTATTGTCGCACCTGATGAAACATTTAGTTTTAACGGTCGCGTTGGCGTAACTGATGCTGCACATGGTTATAAATCTGCAGCAGTATATTCACAAGGTAAAGTAATACAAAGTGCAGGCGGAGGAGTTTGCCAAGTCAGTAGTACATTATACAGTGCAGCTTTAAGGGCAGATTTAGGCATTGTTTCTCGAAGCAATCATTCTATGCCAGTAAATTATTTACCACTTGGGCAAGATGCAGCAGTAGCAGATTATGGTCCAGATTTAAAATTTAAAAATAATACAGGCAATCATATTTATATTCAAGCATTTTCAAATGGAGGTAGTATTACTACACGCATTTTCGGTACAAATACTGGTAAAAATGTTGAAGTTTCTTCTCAAGTAATTAATAGAACTAGTGATAAAATCACCGCGGTTACGTATAAAAAAGTAACACAAAACGGGGAAGTAATATCAAATGGACAAATTTCAAAAAGCGTATATAAAAGCGCTCCAAAAGAATAGATAATATCAACCGAATAGCATAAAGAAAAAGGCGTGATTTAATCACGCCTTTTTCTTTTGCAGTAATAGTAAAAAAGTTTCAAGATGGTCTTTCGTTTCTTCTAAAGACCACATACGATTTCCTTGCTTCGCAGCTAATACACACGCCTCTTCCCACGCGTTCTTTTTCTTCATATTTATTAATTCATCACGTAATTTCAAAACAATTTCTTCGTCTTCTTGTTCAATAAACTCTTCCATCACGCTTACTATTTCATCCTCATGAATACTTAACGTACAGTACGATTTAAGAAAGTATTGTAATGTCGTATACATAATGTACTCCCCCTTCTTATTTATCAGATGGATAAGAAGTAATAATCTTAAACCCTAATTCTCCTGACTTATCTCTTGCTAAAACAGTAACAGTTTTTACTAACTTGTCTTTTACACTCATATTTTTCTTTATTACTGTTTTTCCAACAGGAAATGAATGAGTTGTATTTAATACGAGACGAGCCTCTTTAGAATTTTTTAACCAATCTTGAATTTCCTTGTCATGTTGCTTCAAGCTATCTTTTACAGCTTTCGTCGCTGTTTCTTTATCATAGTATGTACTTGCGGCTGACACTTTATCTGTCTTCAAGCGATTCTTCAAATCCTCTTCTGACTTGCCTACATGTCTTTCAATCGTATGACCATTTTTAGGTGGTCCTTCCATTTCATCTAAAATATTATCACTAATTTTTTCTACCGATGCAGCTTGATTCCCTGTCTGTTTCTCTGTTTTTTGTTCTTTTCCTGCACATCCGCTTAAGATCAGCATTAATACCAATAAACTACTGAAGAAAAGACTACTTATTCGTTTCATCATATCACCTCTTCCATGATTATTATCGCAACTTCACTAAAAGTCAATTTCACAACGAAAAAATCTATCAGTTTTCATTTTTTTCATCTATTTTTCCATATTTACCCCAGCAATTTCATCAACCCTCTATTTTTTGCCTTTTATAATATATACCCCCTATATTTTTCGATTATTTCCCAGATGAAATCACAGATAACATAACTATAAAACTCTTTTATACAAAGGTTTTTATAGTATTTTTAAAAATATTTTAAAATACCCCTATTTTCATATACCTAATACCCATATAAGGTATAAAGATACCTTCTTATCAACGCTTTTCTACATTATGTAAATTTACCCTTGCCTATACAAACGAAATGTGGTGTAATGCAAAAAAAGATAAAGGATTTTAAACAATGGCTGAAACGATTCAAAATTTCTTAACAGAATACTATTCAATCGCAATTCCACTTAGTATCTTAATTAACATCATCATTAGTCTTTTAGGTTTTATCCCTAGTATTTTTTTAACCGCCATTAATATACAGCTCTTTGGCGTAACAAATGGTACTGTTATTTCGATCGCAGGCGAAGCATTAGGGGCTATTATCTCGTTTTATATTTACCGCATGGGCCTTCAAAAGTTCACTCACGATAAAGTAAATAAATACCCAAAGGTAGAGCGTCTTCTTTATGTAGAAGGTAGAGAGGCCTTTCTACTCGTTCTATCGTTTCGCTTGATACCTTTCATCCCATCAAGTATCGTGACTTTATTTGCGGCTCTAGGTAAGATGTCATTACTCTCCTTCAGTATTGCCAGCACAATAGGGAAAATACCGGCATTGTTAATCGAAGTATATTCTGCCTATCATGTCATGAACGGAACAAATGAAGCAAAGTGGATTGTGACAATTGCAGGTTGTATCGGATTATATTATTTGTGGAAAAAATGGAGAAAAAAATAAAGAAGGAGCATAGGCTCCTTCTTTATTTTTGAGGTATTTTATTAATAGCTATCCTTTAAATCCTTAGTTAATACCAACAGCACTAAATGATTGCTTAACTGCTGCTACTTCCGCAGAAGTCGCACCATATAAATCAGCTGCAGCTTGTACTGCACCAGCACGAGCTTGGCTAAATGTAGTAGATTGCGTGAAATATTGTGTATTTGCACGGTAATAAATTGCACCTAACTTATCTTTACCAATGCCCGTTACAGTTACACCCGAATGCGTACCACCATTTGCTAATAAATAAGCTTGTTTGTTAATGATACCACTGTTTGTATGAACCCCACCGTTATCACTAGTACCAGTGTAACGCTTAGAATAATGGTCTGGATCACCGTATTTCGCTGGATCACTCATAGAGCGAAGCGCATCTCCTGCTTTACCAGGCGTATAAATATCTTCACCAATCTCCCAATCCGGGTTACGGTTATCATAGAATTCTACTAAAGTACCAAAAATATCAGAAATTGCTTCATTTAGCGCTCCTGATTCATTTTGATAAATTAAGTCCGAGCTATTTTCAGTAACAGCATGCGTTAATTCGTGACCAATTACATCAATTCCACCAGATAATGAAGTGAATGTTACACCATCACCATCTCCGTATACCATTTGTGAGCCATTCCAGAATGCATTATTATACTTACTTCCGTAATGAACTGTCGATTTTAACGGAGCTCCTGCATCATTAATAGAGTTTCTGTTAAATGTAGCTTTATAATAATCATATGTTCTACCTGCATAGTAATGAGCATCTACTGCTGCTGCATCATACGCTGCATTGAAAACATTATCTGCATCTACCCATAAAGTTCCTGGCAATGTAGTACGATTTTTCGCATCATATGTGAAAATTGTTGCCCCGCGCGTATTATCTTGTAAGTAGTAAGATGAACCAGATAACGTTGTATTAAGTGATTTCGTATCTCCTAATACACCTTTACCAGTTCCTACTTTATTTGTTCCTGTTACAGGTTTTACTACTGCTTTCGCTTCCTGTTTAGGAGCCTCTTGCTTAACTGGTGATTTATCTTCATTTGTTACATGATCCAATTTATTATATTTATTTAATACTTTACCGCTGTCTGCTTCAATGAAATAGTAGTAGTTTCCTGGACTTGGATCTAAGAAGTTTAGATTTACAACGTATGCATATGTTGTTTCTTCACCATTTTGATATACATATAAGTCCGCTTTTGGTTCTACCTCATATTTCGGTGTTACCCCTAAATCTTGTTGCGCGATTTCAATCGCTTTTGCGCCTTCAATCTTATTTTTATTTTTCAACTTTTCCTTCTTGTCTAAATCAGGTGCAACTGTTCCAGACAATACTTTTAAAGAACCGTCTTTACTTACGTGAGCTACTTGAGTAGAACTCCATACAGGTACTCCTTCGTAAACTTGTTGCATACGTACTACTGTTGAATCAGTTACAGCATCTTTCTTCACTTGTTTCACTTTGAAAGAATCTTGCGCACTCTTTTCCCCTAGCTTGTAATCACCTTTTGCTGCATTTAAGTAATCAAACACAACAGATTCCGCTTTCTTACCAGTCGCTCCAGTTAGATCACCAGAAATAAACTCAGGTGACTGTACTGTCTCATTGTACTTCTTCGTAGAGAGTACATTTTTAGAATCCGCAAATGCAGAGCCTGTCCCTCCAAATGTTGTAACTGCCATTCCTGTCGCTAACACTAACGCTAAACTTTTCTTTTTCATGAACCTTCCCCCTAATAAAAAATTTTTTTGAAAAAGAGTAGTTTTATATTAGCATTATGTTTCCACTATTAATATACTAAAAATTCAAATAATTATTTTCTCAAGTTTTGTAGAATTTTGAGGAACAAATATTGAAAAAACCCTTTCCGGTTGGAAAGGGTTTTCTGTTAAGAATTTATTAATTCTACTACTTTTTCGCCTTGACCATAAATATCCGATGTCCAAGCATATTGCGGTTCCAATACCACTAATACAGCTACCAAAGCCAAAGCACCAATAATTATTTTTTTCATATTATTTTCCTCCCTTTTCTTCTAATAAATTAATTGCTAATTTATAGTAGTTATTACTTTCCTTAAATTCTAGTAATTCCTCGTGATATCCTGCTAGTTCTAAATACACCATTTTTAATTCCTTTTTATTTTCTTCGCCTCTAAAAAATGGGATTGCCTCAACTTCTAAAAATCTTTTATAAACATCTTTCGTTTCAAAGTATTTATTCTTAAGCATTGAAAGTATATATAACATACTTTTATACTTTTCATCCCTCTTGGCAACATCTATTCCTTTATTAATCCAATCTTTCGCTTCTTCAAATTCTTTTAATTCAATACACTGCAAAGCGATCTCATACACTGCATCAATATAATTTAAATCCTCTTCCTTTTTGTACTTTAGGCATTGTAAATAATAATCTTTTGCTTTTGCATAATCTTTTAAGTTATAGTACAAGAAGCCTAAATTATTTAAAGCAATAGCTGTTATACTTTCTTTATCAGCAAAAGAATTTGCTTCCCTCAAAATATTATTATAAATAGATAGTGCTTCATTATATTGCTTTTTTTGTATATAACTCAACGCAATAAGTAACTGGCAATTTATCACATAACGGAATTTATATTCATTCTTAAATCCTTCCATTGCTACATTAGCAAAATGTAAAGTCATATGTTCAACTTCTAATTCATTATAAACAAGAGCCAAATTGAAATATATTCCATTCTCATGATAACCTTGTTCCTTTGCCATTACTTCTGTTCGAGTCAAATACTCCAATGCCTTCTTATATCTATGTTGTAAAAAATAATATAACCCTTTGCTATACGTATATAATAATTTTTGGAATGGTGAATACTTTTTGTACATCTTCTTTAAGCTCTCTAACTCTTTTTCGACAGCAGGAAAATCCCTTTTCATAATTAAATAACGTGTATACAGCAGTTTATAATAATTTATAATTTCAAAATCCAACACATGCTTCATTTCACCTTGCAACTCTTCATATATACGTTCTACTTGTTGCTTGTCTAAATGAACTAGTGCATTTAACCATTCATCTAGCTTCCCCTTCACATCTTCTTCTACATCTCTCAAATCCGTCACAGCAATTTCTAGTCTTGTGCAGAGCAATTGTAGAATTTCTTCTGATGCTTCGATCTTTCCATTTTCGATCTTACTTAAGTATGAGACAGAACAAATGCCCTGACATAATTCTTCTTGTGTCATTTTTTGCTGGAGCCGTTTATAAAAGACTTGTTTGCCTATTTTTTCTAATGTTTGTTGCATTGTCCTCCTCCATTCTCATTACCCCCATTACTCTAATAATACATAAAATTTGGAGAAATATAAATTGATAAATATAAATTTTCTAAAAAATATGCATAATTTCATTTTTTTCTCTCTTGACTTCACATCAATATCTCTTCTTTGCTACGAATGGTGAAAAATTGGTATACTATAACCAAATTATGGAGGTGTTCTCGCGATGACTCATTATAAAGACGATAGTTATGCCTTACATACAGACCTATATCAAATCAACATGGCTTATACATATTGGAAAGATGGTATTCATAATCGCCGTTCTGTTTTTGATTTATATTTTCGAAAGCTTCCATTTGAGAACGGCTACGCTGTTTTTGCTGGCCTTGAGAAAATTGTAGAGTACATAGAAAATTTCAGTTTTACTGAAAGCGATATCGCTTACTTAGCAGAATTACAATTCGAAGAAGAATTCCTTCATTATTTACAAAATATGAAATTCACTGGGACGATTCGCAGTATGCAAGAAGGTGAAGTTGTATTTAATAACGAGCCTTTATTACGTGTTGATGCACCACTTGGTGAAGCACAAATTATTGAGACTGCCCTCTTAAATATTGTGAATTACCAAACATTAATTGCCACAAAAGCAGCACGTATGAAACATGCCGCAAGTAATGATGAGCTTTTAGAGTTCGGCACAAGACGTGCCCATGAGTTCGATGCTGCCCTTTGGGGGACGCGTGCTGCCTTTATTGGTGGTTTCTCCTCTACAAGCAACGTTCGTGCTGGGAAACGCTTTGGGATTCCTGTAGCTGGCACACACGCTCACTCTTTCGTTCAAGCATATCGCGATGAATACGTCGCGTTTAAAAAATACGCTGAAACTCATAAAAAGTGCGTCTTTCTCGTTGATACATATGACACATTGAAATCTGGTGTTCCAAATGCGATTCGTGTTGCAAAAGAATTTGGGGATCGTATTGATTTCTATGGCATACGTCTTGATAGTGGTGATATGGCTTATTTATCGAAAAAGGCACGAAAACTACTAGATGAAGCAGGGTTTACAAATACAAAAATTATCGCTTCTAGCGATTTAGATGAATACACAATTATGCACCTTAAATCTCAAGGAGCAAAAATTGACGTATGGGGCGTTGGAACGAAATTAATTACGTCCTTTGAGCAACCTGCATTGGGGGCTGTTTACAAACTCGTTGCGATTGAAGATACTGACGGAAAATTAAATGATACAATTAAAATTTCATCTAACCCTGAAAAAATTACCACTCCAGGACTGAAACGAATTTATCGTATTATCAATCGGGTTAACGATCATGCAGAAGGCGATTATATTGCGTTAGATTCTGAAGAACCAGGAAAAGAAGAGCGCTTAAAAATGTTCCATCCAGTTCACACATATATAAGTAAATTCGTAACAAACTTTGAAGCCCGTGAACTGCATAAAGACATTTTCGTTAACGGTGAAAGAACATATGAACTACCAAGTATATTAGATATTCAAAAATATAATGAACAGAGCCTCTCTCTATTTTGGGAAGAATATATGCGAACTTTAAACCCTGAAGAATACCCTGTCGATTTAAGCCAAGAGTGCTGGGATCATAAAATGAATTACATTCAAACAGTTCGAGAACAAGTTGAAAAAAACATACAAAAGTAAACAGAGAAGTTTCCCCTTCTCTGTTTTTTCAATACTATATGGATATTTGTAAAAAATATATTAAAATAATAAGACGAATGTATCTTATTTGTAAATTTTAATATTATACTATTTTAAAGTAAAATAATATTTGATATTATTTTATTGAGTCAATTTCAACAAAATCACCAATAAAAAAGAGGATGCGGTTTAAAATGTACCCTATAGAATAGACACTTAAAAAAAGTCTATTCTATAGGGTATTTCTTGTATAATGAGAGAAAAATGAGAATCGGAGAAATTTTAAAATGACGAAAAAA